>NZ_VDFY01000294.1 GCF_006228125.1 Micromonospora orduensis
CCTACCACCGCCGTCGACGCCAACGATCCCTGTCCCGGTTGACCCCTATCGAGTACGAGACCATCATGACCCCACCGGCCAGTCAGGCCGCGTGACTGAAACTGTCACCTATCGGTGCAGCAGACCCGGCCGTCCGCCCATGATGGAGCCAGGTCTACCGCCCGGGGCACTGCCACCACTGCCACTCGTCCCGCTGGTCACACCTGCGGTTCACTCGTTGATTGGGCTCGCAGCCGGCATCCGTTACTTGCTAAGTGGGATTACTCGATAGAGATAGCAACTAGCGATTCGGCGTGTTAGCAAGTTGCTAGGGAAGCTGGTGGGTAAGTTAGGGTCTGCACCGAAGCTTGAGTCTGTAACTTTTAGGTTCGTTGAACGTTCAGCGCGACGCGAAGCGAAAACGTCCTGCAACCCGCCCCGCTGCTGCCGGCAGTCAAGGCCGGCACGGAGGAAGCCCCCGCTCCCGGCCCGTCAAGACGAGAAGCGGAGGCTCCGCCCGAGGAGGGATGGGCCTTCCTAAACGGAGGGCTCATCCCCCTCACCCTTGGCATCGGTCCCGACTGCCACCAGCGTCAACAGCCTGATGATCAGAGCTACCAGCTCAATCAGCGTGCCAACTCCAGCCGTCCGGGAACTCCGCTGCCCGCCAGGAGCGCGTCTCTTGCGGCCCCGGCTTCTTCTGCTTGGCATAACAATGATCTCCAAGTGATCGGAGAGGCGCTGGTCGCCTACTGCGGGGTAAGGAAGACGACCGTCCCGCCGGTTTGGTGATCAGCGAAGTGCCATCGTGATGCTAGCGGCCCATCCGAAATTGATGGTGCGACGCGCGCGGCTCTGGGGATTTGTAAAGCGAATGACTCACCGAGCCGATGCGTGTAGGGCGAAGAACGGCAGGGAACCAGTGGTCCCATGAACAACGGCAGCCAATCCGTGGATGAGAAGCACTCACGTCCGGCGGGCGTAGATGACACGACTGTTGAAGCGCTCGGCGAGTTGAGTAAGGCGCTGGAGACGATCCATCGTGTGCGCGGTCACCTGTACTCGGCGCACCAACTCGTCGGCGGCGCGGATCTCACCCTTGACCGGGTGGTGAAGCTGCTCCGCGAGGCCGGGCACGGCGAGACGGCCGACCGGGTCGAGCACGAGCTGTTGGGGCGCAACGTGCTACCCGGCCGCTGGACGTTCCAGATCGTGGAGGAGTTCGACGACGGCTACTACGCCGCGTTCCAAGAGGTTGAGCGGGACGCCCGGGAGAAGCTGGCCGGCGGACGGCGTCACATCTATGAGGCAGAGATGAAGGAGCGACGGCGTACCCACGGGATGCCGGGGCACGAAGCTACGCCGTAGCGCTGCCGCCGAAGCCATTCGGGATCATCGAGGCCAGGGCGTTGGCCCGGGCCTCGATGATCCTCATCCGTGCCAGGTACTCGGCCGGTTCCCGGTGCGCTGCCTGGCTGGTGACCTGGCCGGGCCATTTGCGGTAGAGCAGGCCGTACTCCCGGGTGAAGTAGCCCGCGGTGACCGCGTTGGCGGCGAGTAGGAGGCCGGTGTCCTCGGAGGCGGGCAGCGCCATCCAGCCGCCCAGGGCGAAGACGAGATCCCTGCGTAGGCACAGGGTCGCCGGGTGCACCGATGCTCGGTAGTCGTTGGCCCTCCAGAACGATAGGACCGAACCGCGGTCGATGACCCCGCCGGCCGGGTCCTTGTCCCAACCGGCGGTCGACCCGTCGGGCAGCAGGTCGAGTACCCGCGAGGTGGTCCAGCCGATCTGCGGGTGCGCGTCGAACGCGGCGATGTCCCGGGCGAGCGCGCCGGGGGTCAACTGGTCGTCGGCGTCCAGCACCTTGATGAGTTCCCCGGAGACTCGGGCGAGCGCGAGGGTACGGGCAACACCAGGCCCACCGGGACGGCCGGTGCCCAGACTGATCCGGGGATCGTTAGGAAGCGCGTCGACCAGGGCACCGGTCTGCCCGTCCTCCTGGACGAGCCATTCCCAGTCCCACCCGGCCGGCATCTCCTGCTTGGCCAACGACTCGTAGGCGCCAGCCAGGTACTCGATGCTGGGCGCGTGGACCGGAGTGATGACCGAGACGAGCTGCGTCAAGTTTTCCACCGCTGGAGTTTGTGGGAGTAGACAAGCTCGGTGCGGTCGCCCGGCATCACCACGTCGGCGACCTCGACGACCCGGCCAGTGGTATCGGTCGAGGTCTTCCGCACGGTGAGCACGGAGACGCCCGGGTCGATGTCCAACAGCTCGGCCTCATCGGGCGACGGCGGGCGGGCGCGAATCTCGTCGTCGATCCGGTCCAGCTCGATGCCAAGCGTGTAGAGCTGATGCTGCGTGCCGCCCGGCCACGGTTCCTTGCCCGCGTCGAGCAGGTCCGGGTTCGCGGCCACCAGGTCGTGCGGCAGGTAGGAGTACGACACGGTCAGCGGCGCGTTCTCGTGCCGCGACGACGTCCAGTAGACCCGGCGCAGCAGCGACGTACCCGGCTCGACCTGCAGGGCCGCCGCCATCTCCGCATCCGCCTCCACCCGGGAATACTCGGCGTGGAACTTCAGATCATCGACGGTCAGGCCGGTGTCGTGCTCTGTGGCACCAGTCTTCAACCGCTCGTCCTCGTCGAGCAGGACGCGATCCTTCTCCCACTGGTACCGCTCGGTGTTGCGACGGCGTACCCGCTGGCGGGGTGCCCGCACGTAGGTGCCGCGCCCCTGCTCCGCGCGGACCAGGCCCCATTCTCGGAGCTGCCGGATGGCGTTGCGGACGCTCGTGCGCGACAGGCCCGAGGTATCGGCCAATTCGGTCTCGCTGGGCATCAGGGTGCCGGGGGCAAGTTCGCCGCTCACGATCTTCGCCCGCAACTCTTCGGCGAGTTGCAGGTAGCGAGGGCGCCAGTCCCGGCCTTGCACACCGGTCACCGTACCCCCTAGACGTTCCAACGTCTGCCAGGTGGTCCCGCCGGCGGGCCGCTCAGGAACAGCAGGCACCGCCACCGCCACTCGCGGCGACCGGGCAGGGCGAGTGCCAGGAGTACGAGGAACGGAGACGCCCCGACGACTGTTGGCGTTCACCGCGTCTCTCCAGCCTGCTCGCCACCATCTGCCGGTGTCAGCATCTCCAACTGGGCGTAGACCAGCTCGTCGATAAGCCGGTCCACCTGAGCGGGCGACAGGAGTACGGTCTGCGTCGCGCCATAGCGGGTCGCGTCGAGCTTCACGGCCAGGTCCCGGCGGGCGAACCGGTCGACGACCAGTTGGACGGTGACCCAGCCGGTCCGCTCCCGCCCAATAGTGCTGAGAAGCCCGCGGTGCATCGGATCGTTCGGTCCGCAGCCTCGACACCAGACCGGGCACATGACCGTTGCGATCGACGACGGCCACGGCTTCTTTGGGATGGCAGCACCCTCACTCATCACCGGCCCCCTGCCGCCCGGTGGCCTGTGCCAGCGATTCGCGAAGTTGCTCGACCAGTTGGGCTGCCTGCGGCAAGGACAACTCCGCCCAGGCGTTCCCGGCTCGGCACGTCACGTGAACACCGACCATGGGGCCACCTAAAGCCTCACTGCTAATGAGGTAGGTAACGACGAGCCCGCCCGCCCGACTGTCGCCGGCCCGCTGCATCGGGCCGCGATGACGGCGGGCCATGTGCGTCATCACCGGCGGCACCAGGTAGCCGCAGCGGTCCGGGGCGCACCACTCCGGGTGACTCGTAACGGCGGCCGGCTTGTTCGTACGACTCATCGCGGCCACCGCCCGCCGTTGCCCCGGTAGAGCTGGGCCCGCGTCATCAGGGGTGCATACCGAAGCGCAGGTAATTCGCGCGTGGCGCCCGTCGACCACCGCAGCGAGGAGGTCGTAGAGGCTGGGCGGGGACTAAACGGAACGTCGCTGTTGGCACCCGAGGTAGACAGGCGCCTCCGAGACCACCAGGACGAAAGCCAATGGTGCCGACGATGAGAGCCGGACATCGCACCTCCACAGGTAAGCGGGGACCGGTGGCCAGCCACGGGGGACTGCGGCCGGCCACCGGCCCGGATGAAGGCACGGCGCACCGTCCGACGCCGGACGGGTCGGGTATCGCCGAGCCAACTTGTATGCGCGGCTACCGCAACCGGTCCGACAGGACGCCGCACATCAGGTGCGACCAGGGCCAGCGCGAAACCACCCATGACACGAGCCGTCACCCCAGCCGCACACCAGGAAACGTATCTACACGTGGACGAGTTGTCTAGACGTCGAAACGGGTCACATGGTTGGCACTTGGTAAGACAAGTGCCAGGTACGGTGAGCAGGTGCCCACCCCGCACTACGGACAGCCCCGCTACCGCGTCATCGCGGACGAGCTCAGGGAACGCATCGAGAGCGGCGCCATTCCACCGGGCCACCTCTTGCCCGCCGAGAGCACGCTCACCATTGAATTTCGCGCAAGTCGCGGAACAGTCCGCCAGGCCATAGCGGCTCTACGCGAAGCGGGCCTAGTCGCCACCGAACACGGCCGCGGCACCTATGCAAATCTCCCCCATCGCGAGAGTGGCCCAGACAGCAGTTCCGAAACGCAGACGCGAGAACGCCAAGTCGCCGCCAACTCGGAGCTTGCAGCCCTCTTTGCCGTCCAGCCGGGTACGGTCCTGATCGAACAAGAAACCGTCACCCGAACGAACGGAGCCGCAGCGAAAGTCGTCAAGACCTATCGGCTGCTCCCAACGAGGCAGTAAGACTTCGCGCGCCATCACTACCCACCGAAGGTTGCCCACATCGGTAGTCATGGCAATCACTCCTGCTGCAGCCAGCCCTTCCAGCCCTCCGACGTACCGACGAAACAGCCGCTCCATTATGTCCGGAACCTGCGCAAAGGTCGGCTTGGTGCAGAGGTCCGAGCACTGCAGGCTCTCCGACCAGGCGGCTCAACGATGACGGGATGACGACACTCCACCGCCTCGGACAACTGGATGATCCTTCGCCTTAATGTATTGAGTTAGTGTCTAGCCAGGACCTAAACGCGTGATCGCGCCATCGAACACGCGTTCGATGGCGCGATTGAGTGTTAGACAAGAGGGGGCGTAAGCGTGGATTCTTCGGTAGGCCTGATCAGAATTGAAAAGGCGATTGTCCACACAATCCCGAAGCTCTCACGGAGCTCACAGGGACCAGATCCCTTGATCTTGCGCAACTCGATCTGCAACCTTGAGCCACCCGCGCAGGCCGAACTGGAGTCGCGCTTGCGGTTGGTCCTGAAGGAATCAGGGCGTCAAATCGTCGAAGACATTGAGGCTCCCTCTAAGACCCCGGCCATCATCCGTGGATACTTGGAAGACAGTACTGCAGACTTTGTATCTATGTCGCAGGAGTTGGCGCAGGTCCTGCGCGACAGCCAATCCGGAGCAAATTCCGCTGGAATTCTCCTCGTTGCCGACTGCGACACTGGAAGCTCACGGTCAGTCCTGCTGGTGAAAATTGAGCAGGAAGGCGGAATGCGGGCAGAGGAATCCGTCGATAAAACTGCAGGGCAGGATGTGAAGTACTTCTCTGACCTATTCCTGACCAGTCGATCAAAAGTCTATAAAGTTGCCCTCTTCCGAGCTGTCGATGTGGACGAAAGCCTGCTCTACGGATGGGCGGCCGATAGACAAATGACCGGCGGCGGACTTGCGGTATTCTTCCTTCGAAAGTACCTAGGATGTCAGCACCTGGATGAACCCAAGGAAGTTACGCGCCGCTTCTATCAGCACAGTCAGAACTGGGTCAACACAAGGGTTAGCAACGCCGAAACTCGGACGCGCTACGCGATGGCCATTGCATCCGAACTCCTCAGTGAACGACGGACTGTATCCCCCCAGGCCTTCGCGGTGAACCACCTGAAGTCGAATCATCGCGACGACTATCTGACTTATCTTGAGAACGAAGGGCTACCTAGGGCAACCTTCGACAAGGATGTCTCGCTGATCGAGTCAAAGCTGAGCCAATTCAGCCTCACCTTCGACAGCGGACTTACGCTGACGGGCCCGCGGTCCACACTGGAAGAGGGCGACATCGTGCAGTTTCAGTCGCTCGACGGTCCCGTCGACAGAGTCATCATTACTGACAAGGTTGGGCCTATCAAGGGACGGGGAGTGCCAGGCCGCTCGGCACATAAGCCGAATTCATCGGACCAGTGACAACGCAAGCGCGGGACAAGGCTCGGCGGCGATACATTGCTGAGCGGCCTGCGTACGAGAAATTGGCGAAAGCAGTTGCTCGACAGATTCAGATACTCTCGATCAAGGATCAATTGGGCTGTAACGTTACGTGCCGGGCTAAGGATGTTAGCAGCTACGTAAAGAAGGTTATAGAAAAAGATCTGGACGACCCTTGGAACGAGATCTATGACATGGCGGGCGTGCGCGTCATCGTCCGCCATAGTGGCGACTTAGATAGGGCCGTTCGCCTGATCAAGGAAAATCTCTCGCCAATTTACACAATCGATGACCGCGAAAGCGAAACGGGTGAGGACCAACTCCGTTACCCGCGCCTACATTTCCAGGTAAGGGCCTCGGCTTTACCCTCGGACTTCGGCTACGGGCCAGACGACGAACGCAGCTGTGAGATCCAGGTGAGGACTGCTGCAGCAGATCTTTGGGCTGGTATGTCGCACAAATTCCTCTATAAGCCTTCCGGTGAGCTTCCGAGGAATGTCAGACGGTCACTGTATGGTCTGCTCGCATTGGTCGAGGTTTACGACCGGGAGGTGGAGCGAGCTGTGGCCGAGCTGGCGAGACTTCCCGACCACCTGCTTAATTCTATAGTCGATCAGGCTGAGAGAATCTACTACACCTTCTGCGCGACGAGCTATAACCTAGAACTCTCCCGCGAGATACTGAGCGTAGTACTTCAAGCGGTTGATGAGGGCGATCGGCCGCAGTACGGTGAAATCCTTGCCGAGTTCGCCGACCGTGAACATCACCGATTGGCGGAGATATATCAGCGTTACGGGCCAGTTACGGAAGTGGGCGCAGAAGGCTCATTCGTGCTAGTGGGCCAACCAGAAGGTATCGCAATATTCGAGCGACTTAGCACAACTCCTCTCCGGCTCGCGGATGTCTGGAACAGCTACTTACCGGAGGAGTTGCTGCTAGAAATGAGGAGCTTGTGGTAGATCTCTTCATCTCGCTCCCCGACGCCGTTCGTCCCGCGCATTTAGTCGAGCCAAAGTCTTGTCGAATATGCGCCGGGACACTACGTCGCCCTCAGTACTGAGGGCATCAAATCTTCCCCGTATCTCATCGAGAAGCGGCTGCCGCTCACCACGTTCATCGTGCGGCGTAGCGATGATAGACTCAATGCGCCGCCGTACGTTCCCGTACTGTGCTCCTAGAGTTTTATGCTTTTCCGCCCTCTCGGGGAACCTAAGATGAATCTGCAGGGCAGATAGAATAGCAGCTATAATGCTGAACACACCGAACGTGATTTTCAATAATCTGGGAACATTGCTCGTCAGCGCAGCGAAGGCCCCGGTACCCAATACAGTCGTGATGACAATTACGGGAATTGCGAGCCAGTAATTGGCTCGTTTGAGGAACTTCCCTGCCTCGTGGTGGGAATGCTGCCCTTCTCGCGCACGCCTCAGCCAGGTGCGCAAGAGTTCGTCGGCCTGAATCCATTGCGAATCGGACAAAACTACTCCAGCGGGCTTAACGTGGCCAGATTCCAACACTGTAGCAACAGAACTGTGGTTAGCTCACACTTCGGCGAGCGGTTGAGCTGAGCTAGGAGAAGGTCGGCCCGCCTCAGAGGCTATTCAAGAATGACAAACCGCCAAGCCCCCTCACACCCTGAAGGCGCGCATCGAGGGCGGCATAGCCCCTGGCCTGGCTTTTCCTCAACAGCCAGGAGGTGTTCAGTACGTCTAGTACAGAGCGGGTTCCAGCATCGCCTGCCGTCGCCTCGGCCACACCCTGCCGCTGGTAGGGCTCTCGGGGCAATCCCCGGTGGCGAGGGCTAGGCGGCCGCCCTCTGGAGTGTCCCCTGTACGGGCGGGCTCCGCTTACCTTCAACGGGTTGGCTCGCCGACAGAGCGGGCCGAGACAGCACGTGCTACAGCGGCAAGACCGCCGACGCTTGCGATGAATCCAAAGCTGGCCCCCAGCCAAGCAGGGGCTGCCGTGGCGGACCCATGGTGTGCGATCGGACCAGCGCGGCGGGCACCCCCGCATGGCTCTGAAGGGATAAGATCTTGGATCTCTTCCTCACGGTTGCCTGACTTTAGGAGCACCCCCTTGACTCTCGAACTGGGCGATGAACCACACGACGCGACCCAAGCCGCAGTTTTAGCTTTTTGGCAGAGTCGGCGGAAACAAAGATCGAATCTGGAAGATGATGGGAAGTCAGGGGGTGAGGCACGCAGCGGGGCGCACATGAAGGGGGTTAGAGATCTAGTTGCAAATATATTTATCGAGGCCGGAATGCCTAGCGAATCGATTATCAAGGAGCCCTACCTGCCGGGCTATTATCGAGCACGGAAACGGTGGGATCTCGCTGTTCGGCATAAAGACAGCCTAGTCGCAGCGCTGGAGTTTAAGTCACAGGTAGGCAGCGTAGCAAAGAATATCAATAATCGGTTCGAGGAAGCTTTAGGTACCAGCACCGACACTTGGGTCGCCCAGAGGAAGAACGCCGTCTTCGGCGAAGTTCCCCCTTGGCTAGGATACGTATTTGTCTTGGAAGAGACTGCGGAAACCGAAAAGCCGGGGAGAGATCTCCACAATGCTGAATTTCCGGTTGATGAGACATTCAAAGGCATGTCGCCTAACCAGCGATACCAGGAGATGATCTCCCGCTTCGTTGGAGACAACGTATACCAAGCCGGGTGGTTCATCACCACACAGTCTCACCAAGACGGTTCGGTCACTTACGCCGAGCCTCTCTCAACCGCAACTGGAAAGAGCTTCCGAGTCGCCATCCAAGGGCGCATCAATCTCGTCCGTAGCATGCTCGACTGAGAACGGGCTATACGACCAAACCTGGATCGATACCGTAAACCCTTGCTGCAACGATCGTGGCTGCCGCGCTGTCTCTCTCATCGAACGCTTGGGCGAGCAGCGCGCGGTCCCGATCGGAGATCATCTCCGGGCGGGGCACCCGAAGTCGGCGCAAGTACTGTGCTTGGAAGCGAAGCGTACCGCCACGCATCTTAACTGCATACGCCTCGATAAAGATCTGAGCGACACGGGAGAGCAGCAGGCCGCCGAGCACCCGCAGGTCCCAGGCTTCAGAGACGATGTAGTAAAGGTTGTGATGGGGGTACAATCCCCCTTCATCTAGGACCGGATGAACCGTCAGCTTCATATCGGGAAATAGGAGCTTAGGTTGCTCGGTCAGACGATGGTCAATCTTGTCGATCGTGCGATACCAGTTCGCAGGCCGCTTCTCAGCGATATAGCGCCGCCTAA
This sequence comes from Micromonospora orduensis, assembly GCF_006228125.1. Classification (GTDB taxonomy): domain Bacteria; phylum Actinomycetota; class Actinomycetes; order Mycobacteriales; family Micromonosporaceae; genus Micromonospora; species Micromonospora orduensis. The sequence goes on from NZ_VDFY01000294.1 coordinate 9,429, forward strand.
GTACCTCGCCGTGCCTCTCGTAATATCTCCGCAGTCGAGGGTGGGCGTCTAAGTCGACTAGACAACCAGTGGAGTCCCACGGGTTCACCAGATAATGTCCAGACCACGCAAGGTCACCAGAGACTGTGTCGCGCACCATAGACAGGGGCAGAAGCCGCTCCGGCTCCACCTCTGCATCATTCGTAGTGATGAAGACGCTGTCAGCACCGGTTGCTACGCCAATCCCTACCCGAGTGCCTGTCCCTTTGTCTTCCAGCAGAGGGAACCGGTCGTTAAGGTCCTCAATCATCGCTAGCCGGCCAGGCGTGCCCGACGGCCACGAATCAGATCCCTTGAACCAATGGGGTAGCCGCGCGATCTCGTAGTTCTCACTGAGAACCGACGCAACGGAGCCTTGGCGAACCCATGGGAGGATTGCTGCCGCGTCTTTCGGGCCAAAAGACCGCTTGGTGTCTGCCACGACCGCAGTGCCCTGCTCGCCCCGCCGCAAGACGGAGATGGCAGGGTAAGCCGAGACCTGCTCCTCGAAGGCATCCACGTCATGCATTGTGATGGTGGCGTCGACGCTGTAGCCGTCGCTGATGAGTTGTCGCAGGTAGCGTCCGTACTGGTTACGCATCCAACGGTCAGCGCAAATGAAACCCAGGACTCCACCATCCTTGAGTGACCTGAGTCCGACCTCGAAGAATCCGACATACACATCGGCTCGCCCGGTCATCGTCGGACAAGCCGCACGATAAGCGGCCATCCGCGAACTCGGTACGTCCTCCAGACGAATGTATGGAGGGTTACCGAGAACGAAGTCGGCCGTGTCGTCGTAGCGCTGGTCGAGGAGGTAGTCACCCTCCCGTACCCAGGCAGTTGCGGCGGCTACCGCTTCTTCACTCGGCCAGTCATCGTCAAGGAGGACCTTCTCGACCAGGCGTCGGCTTGCTTCGACGTTCCGCCCGAGCAAGTCGAAGGCGCGAATAGCCCTTGCCGCGTCCTGTAGACGGCGGCCATGTTCACGACATGAGGCGCTTAGGCGAGCAACCATCGGACCCAGGAAGGCGCCAGTACCGCAAGCTGGCTCGACGGCTGTTAGGGAGGCCAGGTCAAGGTCCGAACGATACCCAGCAAGGTCAAGGATCAGCTCGACCACCCATGGCCGTGTGAACACCTCGCCGTGCTCTATCGACTCTGCCGGGAGGGGGGCAAGGTCCGCGGTCATGAATCCCAGCGTCGACCGTCGCATCCCCAATGAGCCCATGGCCGCTGAGCCTACGTCAGGTTCCCGGGTGCCTAGCAGCGCCAAATCGCGGCGTTGCCGAATTCACCTTTAGAGGATCAAGGCGCCGCGCTCCGCGCGGCGCGGGCGGTGAGCCGGCCGGCGGCAAGCCGCCCCGGCCGCCTCCGGCGCCGGGGCGGAGAGCCACCGACTGCCGCCGGACCGCCGCCCCGAACATCCATTGACTAGACGCAGCACGACCACGGCTAGGCGGTACGGAAGCCGTCAGGTCGACCTAACCGAGGGCCAGGGCTTCCGGCTGCCGCGCCAGTCCAACCCCGGGACTGGCTTGCCCCCGGCCTACCTCCGCAGCCAGGCAAGCCCCACGGCAGCCTCAACCGGTCGCTCCAGGCGTGTTCGCGCCGGGCCGGCATCCCCCGAAGCACGATCGTTCGCAGCCCCAGAGAAGCCCTGACAGGCAAGATCGACCTGCCCACCATCTGCCCACAACCAGTCGTCAACGCCTGGACTCAGCCGGACTCGGCCAGACAAACGACAACGGCCCCTGATCAGCATCTCTGCTGGTCAGGGGCCGTGTCTGCACCTGGTGGCGGGTAGAGGATTCGAACCTCTGAAGCTTTCGCGACGGATTTACAGTCCGCTCCCATTGGCCGCTCGGGCAACCCGCCAGGGCACCCCACCGCGTCGTAACGCGGCGGCGGAAGCAAGGATAGCGGCTCCCCCCGGTGCCGGTGCAACCGGGTACGGTCAGGGGGTCGTGCCGCTGGTCGGCGGCCGACAGCAGGCCCAGACCGCCGGACAGCAGGAGTATCAGCATGGCAGCGAACCCGTCGTTCGACATCGTGAGCAAGGTTGACCGCCAGGAGGTCGACAACGCCCTCCGTCAGGCGGAGAAGGAGCTCTCGACGCGGTTCGACTTCCGTGGCACCGGCGCGGAGATCTCCTGGTCGGGCGAGGAGGCGATCGGCCTTCAGGCGGAGACCGAGGAGCGGGTGCGCGCCGCGCTGGACGTGTTCAAGGAGAAGTTGGTCAAGCGGAACATCTCGCTGAAGTCGCTGGATGCCGGCGAGGCGCGTCCGTCGGGCAAGGTGTTCAAGATCGACTGCAAGGTGATCCAGGGCATCGAGACGGACAAGGCCAAGGCGATCAGCAAGAAGATCCGCGACGAGGGCCCCAAGGGCGTCCAGGCGCAGATCCAGGGCGACCAGCTGCGCGTCACCGGCAAGAAGCGGGACGACCTCCAGGCCGTCATCGCCCTGCTCAAGGGTGAGGACTTCGGGGTCGCCCTCCAGTTCACCAACTACCGGTAGCCGCCGGCCGTCAGGCCACGACCCGGTACCAGTGCGCGGTCTCGCCCGGGATCGGCGCCAGCCGCACCTGATCGCCGCCCGGGTCGTCGAACATGCGCACCCCGTCGCCGAGCAGCACCGGCGCGAAGAAGATCAGGATCTCGTCGAGCAGGCCGGCGCGGAGACACTGCTTGGCGACGTCCGCGCCGAGGACGTTCACGTACTTGTCGCCGGCGGCCTCCTTGGCCTGTTCGACAGCGCTGTGCAGGTCGCCGGCGAAGGTGACTCCCGCGAGTGGCTGGGCGGGCGGTTGGTGGGTCAGCACGACCACCGGGCCGTGGTACCGGCCGCCGAACGCGCCCTCGCTGTCGGTGCCACGGTTGGGGTCGTCGCCGCCGAAGGTTCGGTTGCCGGCCAGGATCGCGCCGACGTTGGCCAGGACGCGGTCCGCGGTCGGGTTGTCGATCGCGAGGTGTTGGGTCAGCCAGGACATGTCCCCGCCGGGACCTGCGATGTAGCCGTCGAGCGACGCGGTCGCGGAGTAGAGCAGCTTGGCCATGGAGTCATTGTGGTGGATGCCCGGCGGCCACAGAAGTCATCGGGGCCACCGGACCGAGCCGAGCGGTCAGACGGTGACGGGCTCCTCGGCGCGTACCGCTGAGGTTTCCGCGCGGGCGATGGGCCCGGCGGGCAGCCCGGCGACCGCGGCCCCGACGGCCACGGCCGCCCCGGCGAACAGGAACGCCCACGGCACGCCGCCCGCGTGGTCCACGATGAGGCCGGCCACCGCGCCGCCGGCGGCGCTGGCCGCGACCGCGATGGTGACCACCCAGGTGTACGCCTCGTTCAGCATGCCCGTGGGGGCGATCCGGCCGACCAGGGTGTTCTCCAGGGTCAGCGCGGGGGCGATGGTGGCACCCCCGACGATCAGCGCGACGCCAAGCGCCAGCGGGGTGGGCATCACCGCGAAGATGACGAAGGTGCCGGCGAGGGCGGCGAGCAGCAGGGCGAACTGCCGGGTCATGTTCGCAGCGGGCCGGCGTACGCCGAACCAGAGGCCGCCGATGGCGCTGCCGATCCCCCAGACCGCGAGCAGCAGGCCGGCCAGGCTCTCCGGGTCGTCGGTGGTGTGGCCGCTCGCGTACGCCGGGACGATCACCCCGGCGGCGCCGAACGCGATACCCAGGCCGGCCACGCAGACCAGCAGGGCGGGGAATCCGGCGACCCGCAGCGGGCCGAGCCCTCGGGCGTGGTGCTCGCGCGGGTGCGGACGCCAGCCGCGCATCACCCGGCCGAGCGCCACGGCGCCGGTGCCGACCAGGGTGACCACGGCCGCCCCGATCAGGGCCGCCGCCGCGTCAGCCACCAGCACGAAGCCGGCCACGAGCAGCGGGCCGAGGACGAACACGATCTCGAACAGCGAGGTCTCCGCGGCGAGCGCGGTGTTGCGCAGGGCGTACCGGCCGGAGGCGGGGGAGGTCAGTTCGTTCCAGGCGCCCCGGATGGCGGCGGTGAGCGGCGGGAAGGTGGCCCCGGCGACGCCGGACGCCAGGTAGATGGCCGCGAGGGCGTCCTCGCCGGACCGGCTGGCCAGCAGCAGCCCGGTGAGCGCCAGCGGGTGGGCCACGGCGGTGACCAGGAGGACGGGGCTCGGGCCGACCCGGTCGGCGATCCGTCCGGCCACCGGGCTGAGCGCGGCACCGGCGACGGCGTAGATGCCGCCCGCGACGGCGGCGAGCGCGTACCGCTCGGTCACCTGCTCGACCACCAGCAGCAGCGCCAGCGGTGTCATGCCGATCCCGAGTCGCCCGATGATGCCGGTGAGCAGCAGCATCGGCGCACCGGGGATCTGCCAGACGCCCAGGTACTGACGCAGCGCGGCCACCGTGAACCTCCGAGGATGTAATGAGCGTGAGCCGTTACGACCCTAACGCCGACGGTCGGCGGCAGGAATCGGATATCGCGTCCGACACAGCACTCCGCCCGCACCCGGTGCGACCGGGTACGGGCGGAGTTGTGGGTTCAGCGGGTCAGCGCTGGAACTGCACAGGCCCCGAGTTGCGGGCAATCTGCTCCAGCCGGGCGACCCGGTCCTCCATCTTCGGGTGGGTGGAGAAGAGCGCCGCCATGCCGCCGCCCCGGAACGGGTTGGCGATCATGAGGTGCGCGGTGCTGGTGAGCTGGCCCTGGGCCGGCAGCGGCCGACGCCGCGCCACCGCGTCGATCTTGCGCAGCGCGCTGGCCAGCGCCAGCGGGTCACGGCTCAGCTCGGCACCCGAGGCGTCCGCCTGGAACTCGCGGCTCCGGCTGATCGCCAGCTGGATGATGCTGGCCGCGATCGGGCCCAGGATCAGGGTGAGCAGCAACACCGCCGGGTTCGGCCGGTCCTCGTCGTCCCCACCGCCCAGCGGGATGAAGAAGGCGAGGTTCGCCAGAAGCGTGATGATGCTCGCCAGACCGGCCGCCACGCTGGAGATCAGGATGTCCCGGTTGTAGACGTGGGACAGCTCGTGACCGATCACACCGCGCAGCTCGCGGTAGTCGAGGATCTCGGTGATGCCCTGGGTCACGCAGACCGCCGCGTGCTGCGGGTTACGACCCGTGGCGAACGCGTTGGGCTGCGCGGTCGGGCTGACGTACAGGCGTGGCATCGGCTGCCGGGCCTCGGCCGCCAGCTCACGCACCATCCGGTACAGCTCTGGGAACTGTGCCTCACTGACCGGTTGCGCCCCCATCGAGCGCAGTGCGAGCTTGTCGGAGTAGAAGTAGGAAATGCCGTTCATGACCAGTGAGATGACGACGGCGATGACCAGGCCGCCACTGCCGCCGAACCAGTAGCCCACCACGAGGATCAGCGAGGTGAGCAGGCCGAGCAGCGCGGCGGTCTTCAGACGGTTGTGGTGCACGATCTCTCCTTCGGTGCACGGATCGCCGGGATCCGCTGACCGGTTCAACAACCCGGCTACCCCTCCACCATCCATCTCAACGCTGAGAGTTGACTGAGGGTCAGCGGCCGGCCAGATCCAGCACCAACTGCGGGGCGGCGCCGACCACCACGGCGGCCACCGTGGCCACCGCCAGCACCACCGCCACCACACCCACCAGAGGTACGGCCACCGCGCCGCCCGCTCCAGCCGCGCCCGGCGTCGTCGTCGACGCCCACAGGCCGGCGGTCACCCGCAGGTAGTAGGCCAACCCGATCACCGCGTTCAACGCCACCACCAGCGCCAGCCAGCCCGCACCGCCGTCCAGCAGCGCCCGGACCACCGTCACCTTCGCGAACAGCCCGGCCAGCCCCGGAGGCAGACCCGCCAGACCGACCAGGGCGAGACCGAACGCGGCGCTCCGCCACGGGTACCGCCGGGCCGCCCCGCGCAGGTCGTCAAGCGTCCCGCCGTCCGCGCCCACCGGCCGCAACGCGGTCACCCCGGCGAACGCGGCCAACTCCAGCACCACGAAGAACACGGCGTACGCCACCGCTGCCGCGTACGCCGCGGAGCGCGCCTCACCCGTGCGGCCGGCGGCCAGCGCCAACGCGCCCAGCGGGGCGAGGATGTAACCGGCCTGTGCGACGGACGACCAGGCGAGCAGCCGCACCGTACGCCGCTGACGCAGCGCGACCAGGTTGCCGACGGTCATGGTGAGCACCGCGAGCACGGCGAGCACCGGGCCGGTCTGCTCGGCCGGCAGCGCCCGCTGCACCACGGCCAGCAGCGCGACGAGGCCGCCCAGCTTCGACGCCGTGGACAGGTACGCGGCCACCGGCAGCGGCGCCCCGTCGTAGGTGGCCGGCGCCCACGCGTGGAACGGCACCGCCGCCACCTTGAACGCCAGCCCGACCAGCAGCAGCGCCACCGCGGCGGTGGTCAGGGGCAGGTCCCGCAGCTCCGGCCGCTCGGCCAGCAGCGCGCCGACCCGGTCCAGGTGCAGCCCGCCGGTCACCGCGTAGAGCAGCGCCGCGCCGAGCAGCGTCACGGTGGTGGCCACCACGCTGACCACGAAGAAGGTCACCGCCGCCTCGGCGCTTGCCAGACTGCCCCGGCGCAGGCCGACAAGCACGTACAGCGGCAGGGTCAGCGTCTCCAGGGCGACGATCAGGGTGATCAGGTCACCGGCCGCGCCGAGCACCACGCCGCCGGTCATCGAGCAGGCCAGCAGGAAGCAGTACTCCCCCACCGGCGACCGCCCGGCCCGCAGCGCGGGCGCGGAGAGCCCGAGCACGCCCAGAGTGAGCAGGGCCACCACCGCCCCGACCAGGGCCGCCCGCCCACCGAAGATCCAGGAGCAGTCGGCCCCGACGCAGAACGTCCGCCGGTCCCCGGCCGCGCCGACCCCGGCGGAGGCGACGGCGGTGCCGAGCGCGCCCAGCGCGGCCACCACGACGGTGGCCCGGGGCCGTGCCAGCAGCAGGTCGGTGATCAGCACAAGAACGGCGGTGCCGGCGGCCAGATACGCCGGGAGCAACGCGACGCTGTCCACACTCTGCACGGCGTTCATGGGTGGACCACCCCGATGAGGGCGTCGACGGGTGCCTCGGCGACGCCGAGCACCAGCGCCGGCGCCAGCCCGATGGCCAACGCCAGCAGCACGAGCGGCACCCACGCGGTCAGTTCCGCGCCGGCCAGACCGGCACCGACCCCGCCGACCGCCGGACTCGGCCGGCCGTGGGTGACCTGACGCAGCAACCGCAGGAAGTACGCGGCGGTGAGCGCGCCACCGACCGCCGCCAGCACCCCGAGGGTCGTCCACAGCGGGCCGCCCACCTGCACGGCCGCGACCACCGCGAACGCCTCGCCCCAGAAACCGGCCAGCCCGGGCAGGCCCAGCGACGCGACCGCCGCGAACGCCAGCAGGCCGGCCAGGCGGGGCGCGGTCTCCCGCAGCCCGGACAGCTCGGCGAGACTGCCCGTGCCGGTACGGTCCTTCACCGCCCCGGCCAGGAAGAACAGCAGCCCGGTGATCACCCCGTGCGCGACGTTGCCGATCAGGGCCGCCTGGATCCCGGTGGCGGTCAACGTGGCGACGCCCAGCAGCACGAAGCCCATGTGCCCCACGCTGGAGTACGCGATCAGCCGTTTGATGTCCGCCTGGGCCAGGCACACCAGCGAGCCGACCAGGATCGCGGCGACGGCCAGCACGCCCAGCACCGGAGCCGCCCAGCGCGCGCCCTCCGGCGCCACCCCCACCGCCACCCGGATCAGACCGTACGTGCCCATCTTGAGCAGCACCCCGGCCAGCACCACACTGCCCACGGTCGGTGCCTGGGTGTGCGCGTCGGGCAGCCACGAGTGCAGCGGCCAGAGCGGACTCTTCACCGCGAAGGCCAACGCCAGCAGGGTGAACGCGGCCAGTTGGGCACCCCTGGACAACCCGCCGCCGCCGGTCAACGCCACCACGTCGGCGGTGCCGGCGGCCGCGACAACCACGTACACGCCGACCAGCAGCAGCACCGAACCGAACAGGGTGTAGAGCGCGAACTTGCGGGCCGCCCGACGCCGGTCCGCGCCGCCCCAGCCGGCGATGATCGCGTACATCGGCAGCAGGACGACCTCGAAGAAGAGGAAGAACAACACCAGATCCAGGGCGAGGAACGTGCCCAGGATGCCCACCTCGACCACAAGCAGCAACGCCACAAGCGCCCGGCCGCTGCCTCCGTCGGGCACCCGCCACACCGTGTACGCGCAGCAGAGCACCGTGAGCAGCGTGGTCAACACCACCAACGGCCACGAGATCCCGTCGACCCCGAGATGGAACCGCAGGTCGAGACCCGGCACCCAGGGCAGGTCGAGCTGGTGCCAGGGACGCACCGCCGGCGCGCCCGCCGACCACGCCACCCAGCCCCGCCCGCCGAACACCAACGGCACCGCGGCCAGCAGTGTCAACGCCGCCGCGACCGTACCGACCAGCCGGGCCGCCCGGTCCCGGGGTGTCGCCGCCACCGCCACCGCGCCGAGCGCCGGCACCGCCAGGACGGCCACCAGCAACACCTGCCCGACAGTCATCGGGTGCCTCCGATCAGGGCGGCGGCCAGCCCGATCAGCAGCGCGCCGGCCAGCACACCGGCGGCGGCGCGGGGCAGCGCCGCCCGGTGC
>NZ_VDFY01000246.1 GCF_006228125.1 Micromonospora orduensis
CCCGCCACACCGCGCGCTCCGCGGCCCGCGGGGCAAGATCGTGCTCGATCCTGGATGTGGTGGCCTCGCACACGGCGGAGGCCACCACATCCAGGTCGCAGCACGATCTTTCGGCGCGCGCAGGAGTCTTTCCCGCCATGGGCGGGAGGCGTGGACTGAGCGAGGAAGGGCGGGGAGTTCGGCGGGGAGCGGGTCCGCCGAACATCGGTGGGGCGTGATCCGGCAGGATCGAGGTGACCGGACACATCACCCAACACGGCAGGAGATCCCCGCATGAACCAGGCAGCAGGCGCCCGTCCGGGCAAGCCCGAGGTGGGTCCGATCGAGGGTGCGCCGCCGGCCGACCTCGTGATCGAGGACCTCGCCGTGGGCGAGGGCCCGCAGGCGCAGCCGGGCCAGCTGGCCAGCGTGCACTACGTCGGCGTGTCGCACTCCACCGGCAACGAGTTCGACTCGTCGTGGGACCGGGGCGAGGCGTTCGACTTCCCGCTCGGCGGCGGTCAGGTCATCGCCGGATGGGACCAGGGCGTGGTCGGCATGCGCGTCGGCGGCCGGCGTCGCCTCACCATCCCGCCGCACCTCGGGTACGGCGACCGGGGCGCGGGCGGCGTCATCAAGCCGGGCGAGACCCTGGTCTTCGTGGTCGACCTGCTCGACGTGCGCTGACCGGAGCTCTCGGGGGTCGCCGGCCGACACCGGTGGCCCCCCGCTCCCGGGCGCACCGCGCCGGGGCCCGGGCAGGCCGGTGAGAAGGGCTCAGGCGGCCAGCATCAGGTCCGCCGGCGGGGTGGCGGGGCGGCGTGCCGTGTCGACGCGGCGGGCGGCCTCGACCACGCGGGTCGGCTCCAGCACCGTCATCACCCGGTGCAGGCCGGTGGCGCGCAGCACCCGCGCGACCACCGGGGTCGGGTCGACGAGGATGAGCTCGCCGCCACGGGCACGGATGCGCAGGTGCGCGGCGAGCAGCGTCCGCACGCCGGCGGCGGAGAGCAGCCGCAGACCGGACATCTCAAGATGAAGCACCGGGCGCGCCGGCGCGGACCACAGCGCGGACCGGAACGCAGCCACCGTGGCGATGTCGACCTCGCCGGCCACCCGCACCCGGACCACCCGGTCACCCACGTTGACCTGCACGTCCAACCGGTCGCTGCGCTCTTTCATGCCCTGAAACCTATCCCCCACCACCGACAGTTTCGCCCGTCCGCGGAGTGATTCCGGGTACGCCCAGGGTCATCCCCGGAGGCACCCCGGGTCCCCCTCCAGATGGAGGCCAGGGTGCGGCTGGTCGATCATGGCGGTGGCGCGCGGCGATGCGGCGACCGATGACATCGGCGGGTGAGAATGGACCGATGGTGATCCCCCGACCCCGGCCGCCCCGGCTGATCCGGCCCGTTCGCGAGCCGGCCACCGTGCCTCCCCCGCTCACCGGGGCGTGGGCCGCCACCGACCGCCGACTCGACCAGGTCGACCTCCTGCCGCTGCCCGACGGCGCCGTCGGTCCCGAGGACGTGCTTGTCGACCCGGCCGGGCGGGTGATCAGTGGCGACGAGGACGGCCGGTTGTGGTGGTGGCCGGTCGACGCGCCCGCCGGCACCCGGCCCCGGCTGCTGGCCGAGACCGGCGGGCGACCGCTCGGCATCGAGCTGGACCCGTCCGGGGAGGCGCTTGTCGTCTGCGACGCGTACCGGGGGTTGCTGCGGGTCACACCGGACGGGGCGGTCCGCGAACTGACCGGGACTGCGCCGCCGGTGCACCTGGCCAACAACGCGGCGGTGGCCCGCGACGGCACTGTCTACTTCACCGACTCGTCGGACCGGTTCCCGGTCTCGCACTGGAAGCGGGACCTGCTGGAGCACCGCCCCAACGGCCGGGTGCTGGCGCACCATCCGAGCGGTGGCCGTACCGAGGTGGTGGCCGACGGGCTGTACTTCCCCAACGGGATCGCGCTGACCCCCGACGAGTCCGCGCTGATGCTCGTGGAGACCACCACCCACCGGCTGCTCCGCGTCGAGCTGGGCGGCGGGGTGCGGGTGCTCGCCGACCTGCCCGCGTACCCGGACAATCTCTCCGCGGTGGGCGACGGGACGTACTGGATCGCGCTGCCCAGCCCGCGGGTGCCGATCGCCGAGCGGCTTCTGCCGCATCCGCGGCTGCGCCAGCTCGCCGCGCTGCTGCCCGACGTGATGCAGCCGCAACCGCGCCGCTACGGGCTGGTCGCCCTGGTCGACGGCGCGGGCACGGTCCGCCGGACGCTGCACGGTCCGGCCGGGCACTACTGGATGATCACCGGGGTACGCCAGCACGGCGACCACCTCTGGCTGGGGAGCCTGATCGGGCCGGGCGTGGCCCGCGTACCCCTGCACTGACGGCGCGGGCCGGCCCGCCGCGGTGGCGGGCCGGCCCGGACGGCCGTCGGTGGTGTCTCAGCGACCGCTGACCGAGGGCGCCGGGACGGGCGATCCCCCGGCCACCGCCCCCGGGTGCGCCGGGGCGGCCGGCGCGGGCTTGAGCCCCGGTGGCACCGGCAGGGCGCTGCTCCGGACGAACTCGTCCCAGCTCACGTTCCACGCGGTCCAGCCGTTGCCCGGCTGCAACTCCACCTCGGTGCCCTTGACGGTGATCAGGTCACCGACCTGTGTCACGCCCATCAGCCAGTCGGCCGCGGCGGCGGAGACGTTCGCGCAGCCGTGCGAGACGTTCGTGTATCCCTGGTCGCCCTCGGACCACGGGGCGGAGTGGATGAACTCGCCACCCCAGGTGTAGCGCTGGGCGTCGTCGACGTCGACCACGTAGCCGCCGTCGGGCTCACCCCGGGTGTCGAAGGTGGTCCGTTCGTGCTTCTCCATGATCACCATCTTGCCGCTGGAACTGGGTGTGCTCGGCTTGCCCAGGCTGACCGGGATGCGGCGGATCTGCTTGCCGTCGCGCAGCACGGTCATCTGCTTGGTGGCGTTGTCGATCTCCAACGCTTGCTGCCGGCCGATCTTCGAGGTGGCGATCCGCTCGGCGTCGCCGATCCGGTCCTTGCCGATCGGCAGGCCCTCCAGCCCCGCCCGAACGCTGATCGTCGTACCAGGCTTCCAGAAATCGGGCGCGCGGTAATAGACCTGCGTGCCGTCCTCAAGCCACGACCAGGTGCCCGGTTGCGGCGGATTCGTCTTTACGAACAACCGGCGCTGGACATCCGCTCTGGCCTCTTTCGGAATTCCCGGGTCGAACGCCACGGTTACCGGCATGGCCGTGCCGTACGTCCGGTTGCCGACGAAATAGAGAGTGCTGGTGATCTGTGGCTTGGTGGATTTGGCCATCGTGGTGAACGTGGTGGTGCGGGTGGTGGTGGCACCCGAGTCGCCGGTCGCGGTCACCTCGGCGGTGTACGTCCGGCGGGGTTGCAGCGGCGCGCTCGGCACCCAGCCCGAGCCGTCCTCGCGCGGTTCGGCCTTGACCTGCGCGCCCTTGTCGTCGGTCAGTCGTACCCCGGTGACCCGGCCGCCCTTGACCGTGGCCCCCACCTCGGCGCTGACCGGGACGTCCCTGGCCTTGTCCCCCGGTGACACGGTGAGTTCCGGAGCCGCGGCGTGCCCCTTGGCCGCCGGATCCCGGTCGGCGGTACATCCGCCCAGGACGAGTGGTGCGGCTGCGATGGTTACCGCCAACAGCGTGAGTCGCCGCCTCGACGTCATGTTCTGTCCCCCCGTTTTCGGCTTCCCTCTGCCACATCTTCGTCGCCTCGGCAGGGGTGTCCACGCCATTCGGAATAATCGGTGACGCATTTACCGGGACATTTTCCGGCGGTGCGTCGCTTGGCGGAAGAAAGGCCATCTGGACGCCCCTCGCGCCCTTTGCTCTGCTTGCAGGGAGGCGACACCCGCTGTCCGGATAGACGGCCCGCCGGCACCCGGCCGGCCGGCGGCGGACCCCGAGCCGACCGGTACCGGCGGGAGGTCCCGGGCCGGCGCGCACCCCGGGCGCGGACTTTTGTCAGCTGGAGCGAAACTTTCGCCGAACGCGACGAAGCTTTGCCTTCGTCCGGGGGCAAGGGTAGGGTCCGGATCAAGATAGAGGGTTGCCCATTCGTCGATCAGCCTGCCGCCGCCCTGCCGGGTCGCCGCGTCCCGCCCCGATGGGTCCGGGTCGTGCCCCGCGTGCCGTCCCTCACCGTTCCGCCGGAGCGTGCCTCCGGGCGGTCCGGCGCGCCCCGGGACGGGCGGCAGTCGGTCGACCGCCGATCGACGGCGTCCGCGCCGTCAGGAAGGGACCACCACCATGGATCAACAGACCAACCGATCGGAGCCGACAGCGGCGTCCGAGGCGGTCAGCCGTCGTGGCCTGCTGCGCGCCGCGACGGTCTCGGCCGCCGCGGTCGGCGCCGCCGGTCTGCTCGCCGGCCCGGCCGCCGCCGCTCCCAGCGCCCAGGGCGGGCACTCCGGCGGTCGCCGCCGGGTGCCTGTCGACCGGATCAGCATCCAGCTGTACACGTTGCGCGACCAGCTGGCCGCCGACCTGCCCGGCACCCTGGGCGCGCTGCGGCGGATCGGCTACCGGCGGGTCGAACACGCCGGCTTCGTGGGACGCACCGCCGCGCAGTTCCGCGCCGCGCTCGACGAGGCCGGGCTGCGCGCCACCTCCGGCCACACCGGCATCCCGCAGCCGTTCGACGACGCCACCTGGCAACGCGCCCTGGACGACGCGCACACCGTCGGCAGCAAGAAGATCGTGCACCCGTACTTCGGCCGCGACGCCAACGGGCAGGCGATCCGGGACCCCGCCGTCTACCGGGCCCTGGCGCGGGACCTCAACCGGGCCGGCCGGCTCGCCGAGCGCGCGGGGCTCGACTTCGGCTACCACAACCACCAACTGGAGTTCGTGCCGCTGACCGACGGCTCGACCGGCTTCGAGATCCTCACCGGGCAGACCGACCCGCGGCTGGTCCACTTCGAACTCGACCTCTACTGGACGTGGCGGGGCGCCCACGACCCGGTCGACGTGATCCGGGCCAACCGTGGCCGGATCCGTCAGGTGCACGTCAAGGACCTCGACGTCGAGGGCGGCTTCGCCGACCTCGGTGACGGCGTCATCGACTTCGGTCGGATCTTCGCCCACGAACGGGAAGCGGGCATCGAGGAGTACATCGTGGAGCGCGACGACGCGGGCACCGCACCGCGCTCCCCCGCCGACGCCCTGGACACCGCCCGGGTCGGCTTCGACTATCTCGCCTCACTCCGGTACTGAAAACCACCTCGGGGGACGACCTGATGAACAGGACCGCATTCGCGTCCGCGCTGCTGCTGGTGACGGCCGGCCTGGCCGTACCGCCGGCGGCCGCGGCCGCCGCGCCGGCCGCGCCGCCGGACAGCAGCTTTCAGAAAGTCACACTCAACGACTTCCCCGGCGAGCCGATGAGCCTCGCCGTCCTGCCCGACCTGCGGGTGCTGCACACCTCCCGGACCGGCGAGGTCCGCATCCACGACCCGCGCACCGGGCTGAACACCCTCGCCGCCGACATCCCGGTGTACGAGCACGACGAGGAGGGTCTGCAGGGGGTCGCCATCGACCCGAACTTCGCCCAGAACAAGTGGGTGTACCTCTACTACTCGCCGCCGCTGGACACCCCGGTGGACGATCCCGCCACGCCCGGCGTCAACGAGGGGGACGCGCCGGAGACCGGCACCGAGGCGGACTGGCAGCGGTTCAAGGGTGCGCTGCGGCTGTCCCGGTTCAAGCTCGACGGGATGAAGCTCAACCTCGCCAGCGAGCAGCAGATCATCGACGTGGCCACCGACCGGGGCATCTGCTGCCACGTCGGCGGGCAGATCGACTTCGACAGCAAGGGCAACCTGTACCTGTCGACAGGTGACGACACCAACCCGTTCGCCTCCGACGGCTACATCCCGATCGACGAGCGGGCCGACCGGAACCCGGCGTACGACGCCCAGCGCAGCTCGGCCAACACGAACGACCTGCGCGGCAAGCTGCTGCGCATCAAGCCGAAGGCCGGTGGCGGTTACACGGTGCCGGCCGGCAACCTGTTCAAGCCGGGAACGGCGAAGACCCGTCCGGAGATCTACGCGATGGGGCTGCGCAACGCGTTCCGCTTCGCCGTGGACCGGCGGACCGACAACGTGTACCTGGCCGACTACTCCCCCGACGCCTCCAACCCGAACCCGGAGCGCGGGCCGGCCGGACACGGCCGGTGGATGCTGATCGACAAGCCGGCGAACTACGGCTGGCCGTACTGCGTGACGCCGACGATCGCGTACCGCGACTACGACTTCGCCACCGGCCAGTCCGGCAAGAAGTTCAACTGCGCGCGCCCGGTCAACGACTCTCCCCACAACACCGGCAAGCGGCAGCTGCCGCCGGTCGAGCAGCCGCAGGTCTGGTACCCGTCCGCGGCGTCCGGTGAGTTCCCGCAGCTGGGCACCGGCGGTATCGGCCCGATGGGCGGCCCGGCGTACGACTACGACGGGACCAGCACCTCGCGGACCCGCTGGCCGGCCTACTACGACGGGGTGCCGCTGTTCTACGAGTGGACCCGGGACTACATCAAGGAGTTCCGCCTCGACTCCGACGGCGACGTGGCCGACATCCGGCCGGTGGTGCCGTCGCTTGTGGTGGACAACCCGATGGACATGGAGTTCGGCCCGGACGGGGCGCTCTACGTGCTGGAGTACGGCGACGGCTACTTCGCCGAGAACCCGGACGCGCAGCTCTCCCGGATCGACTTCGTGCGGGGCAACCGGACGCCGATCCCGAAGATCAGCGGCACCCCGACCGTCGGGCAGGCGCCGTTGACCGTCGCGTTCTCCAGCGCCGGCACCACCGACCCGGACGGTGACAGGCTGAGCTACGCGTGGGACTTCAACGCGGACGGCTCGGTGGACAGCACCGCTCCGAACGCGACCTGGACGTTCGCGGAGAACGGCTCGTACACCCCGACGCTGAAGGTGACCGACCGCACCGGCCGCTCCGCCTCGGCGACCCTGCCGCTGGTGGTCGGGCCGACCGCCCCGGTCGTCGAGTTCGTCGCCCCGGTGGCCGGGCAGCCCTTCCAGTTCGGGCAGACGGTCGCGTACGAGGTGAAGGTCACCGACGACCTGCCGGTGGACTGCTCCCGGGTGAAGGTCACCTACGTGCTCGGGCACGACGAGCACGGGCACCCGCTCTCCACGTCGACCGGTTGCAGTGGGACCATCCCCACCTTCATCGACGGTGGGCACAGCGGAGCGGACAATCTGACGGCGGTCTTCGTCGCGGAGTACACCGACGCGCCGACCGAGCCGGGTGTGCCGCCGCAGTCGGCCTCGGCCACGGTGGTGCTGGACCCGACCCCGGTGGCCGGCCTGGCCGGCTGAGAGGTTCCACGGTGACAGCGGCGGCGGTCGGAGTGTTCCGGCCGCCGCCGCCCGTGGGTCAGCTCCAGTCGCTGTCGACGTGGTTGTCGCGCCAGCGTCCGCCCACCGGCGGGGTGTCCAGCCGCATCCCCTCCTCGGCGTTGCCGGCGAGGTCGTTGTCCTCGACCCGGCAGTCCACGCAGCTGCCCCGCTCGGTGATCCACAGACCGTGGGTCTGGGTACGGGACTCGTGGTTGTCCCAGATCCGGTTGCCGCGGATGGTGGCCGAGTCGAACGGCGCGTCGATGGCGATGCCGGCCCGTCGCCCGGGGGCGGGGTCCAGTTCGTACGCGCAGCCCGGGGGCGGCACGTCCCCGCTCCACGCGCTGACCGCGTCCGGGCGGACCGGGGCCAGGGTGAGTTCGTCGCCGGTGTTGGCGGCCACCGTGGCCACGGACCGGCCGACCCGCAGGATCTTGCCCCGGTGCCCGTCGTGCGGCCAGTCGGCGGTGCGGTCCACCAGGCTCCGCTCGCTGTAGCGGACGGCCTCGCCCGCACCGCCGGCGGCCCGGGCGTACTGCCGTCCGTTGTTGCGGATCCGGTTGTTGAGCAGCACGGCGTCGGTCATCTGGTGGTCGATGCGGACCGCGTCCAGACCGTTTCCCCAGAACTCGTTGCTCTCGATCACCACGTCCCGGATCGGGCCCTCGTAACCGCGCCGGAGGTCGCGCGCGTGGTAGCCGTGCTGGCCGTTTCCGCTGATCCGGTTGCCCCGGACGAGGTACGGGCCGGGGCTGTTGCCGATGCTGACCCCGTCGCGCAGGTTGCCGTCGATGACGCAGTCGGTGACGAGTCCACCCCGCCCGGCCACGGACGAGGTGCCCTGCGACGACACGTCGAAGCCGGCCTCCAGGTTGCCGGTCATGGTGCAGGCGGACACGATCAGGCCGTCGGTGCCCCAGTCGGAGATGCCGAACCGGTTGCCCTGGCTGTGGCAGCCGATGATGCGGTAGCCGCGGGGCGGTTCCCAGTAGTCCTTCTGCAACTCCAGGAAGATCCCGTTGGTGCCGTTGGCCAGGGCGGTGCAGTTGGCGATGGTCAACCGCTCCACCGGGCCCCACCCGCCGACGCCGACGCCGATGCCGGCTCCGCCCATCTGCTCGCCGTTGTCCAGTCGGCCGCAGCCGACCACCACCACGCCGTCGATCAGCGAGTCCTGGAGGAAGTCGCAGCCCAGCCCGCTGGCGGCGGTGTGGTGGATGTACAGGTTGCGGAACACACCCCGTACCACGTACTGCAGGCCGAGTCCCTTGGCCAGGTAGTTGTACTCGGCCAACGCCACGCCCGAGCCGTCGATCCGGAAGTCGGCGAACGTGCAGTCGGCGATGTGCCGGTCCCGGCCGGCGCCGTGCTGCAGGGTCGTCCAGAAGGCCAACGGGGTCGGGTCGGCCCGGTTGCCCTCGTTGCTCAGCATGAACCGGGTCGCCGCCGGGCCGGCCCCGACCAGCGACACCCCGCTGCGCCACACGGTGCCGGCGTCGCGGATCGAGTAGATGCCAGGCGGGCAGTAGATCACCCGGGCCCGCCCGTCGGAGGCGTACCCGGCACCGAGCCGGTCCACGAGGGCGGCCAGCGCCGGCTGGTCGTTGGTCGCGCCATCACCGGTCAGCCCGTACTCCAGGGCGTCGCAGTAGAGCGGCGCGCCGGCGGCGGCGGGCCGCCGTACCCGGACCGAGTTGAGTATCGCCTCGTACGCCACGGGCCGGCTCCCTTCGACGCGGGTGGTGCGCGCCGACTTCCCGGTGACGTGTGGGGGAAACCCCTGGCCGCGGGGCCGGCCCCGGCGCCGCGTGGGCAGCGCCGGGGCCGGGGTACGCCCCTCAGACGGCGGCGATCAGCAGCGCCGGGCGCTCCACGCAGTCGGCCACGTGCCGCAGGAAGCCACCGGCCACCCCACCGTCGCAGACCCGGTGGTCGAAGGTGAGGCTGAGCTGGGTCACCTTGCGGACCGCGAGCTGCCCGTCGACGACCCACGGCTTGTCCACGATCCGCCCGACGCCGAGCAGTGCCGCCTCCGGGTGGTTGATGATCGGCGTGGAGCCGTCGACGCCGAACACGCCGTAGTTGTTGAGCGTGAACGTGCCGCCGGTGAGTCGGGCCGGCGGCAGGCTGCCGGCCCGCGCCGCGGCGGTGGTCGCCGCCAGCTCGGCGGCCAGCTCGGCGGTGGTGAGCCGTTGGGCGTCGCGCAGCACCGGCACCAGCAGGCCCCGGTCGGTCTGCGCGGCGATGCCCAGGTGCACCCCGGCGGACTGGACGATCCGCTGCGCCTCGGTGTCGACGCGGGAGTTGAGCTGGGGGAACCGGCGCAGACCGCTGAGGCAGATCCGGGCCAGCAGGGCCAGGATGCTCACCGGGGCGTCGGGCGTCGCCGCGTTGATCGCCGCCCGGGTCTCCAGCAGCCCGGTGGCGTCCACGTCCACCCAGATGGTCACCTCGGGGATCTCCCGCCGGCTGCGGGACAGCTTGTCGGCGATCACCTTGCGCACACCGGTGAGCGGGATGACCACGTCGCCGTCCCCGGCCGGGGCCATCGCCACGTGCGGGTCCGGCACGGCGGCGAGCCGGGCCGTCGGCGCGGCCAGCGCCGCCTCCACGTCGGCGCGACGGATCACCCCGCCGGGCCCGCTGCCGTTCAGCGTGGCGAGGTCGACGCCGCGCTCACGGGCCAACCGCCGCACGATCGGCGAGATGACCAGGGCGCTCGACGGGCGCACCGGGTCGGCGGGCGCGTCCGGGCTGGCCGCCGGGCCGGCGTCGGCGCGGCCGGCGTCGACCGGTTCCGGGGCTAGCGCCAGCCGGGGGCGACGCCGACGCCGCGTGGCGCCGCCGTGGCCGGTGCCGTACCCGATCAGCACGTTGCCGGAGCCGGCCCGCTCCTCCTCGCGGTAGGTGGCGTGCCCGGCGGGCTCGTCGCCGCCGCCGTCCAACGGGGCGATGGTGATCAGAGGTTGACCGACCGGGCGTACCTCACCGGCCGCGCCGTGCAGGGTGACGACCCGGCCGGCGTACGGGCAGGGCACGTCGACGACCGCCTTGGCGGTCTCCACCTCGACCACGCTCTGGTCGACAGTGACGATGTCGCCCACGGCGACCCGCCACTCGACGATCTCGGCCTCGCTCAACCCCTCGCCCAGGTCGGGCAGGAGGAAGACCTGGGTCCGCTCGACGGTGGTCATGCCGCCGCCCAACGCGCGTCCGGCTGGTCGTCCCACTGCAGGCGGGCCACCGCGTCCAGGACCCGGTCCACCCCGGGCAGGTGGGTGTGCTCCAGCATCGGCGCCGGGTACGGGATGTCCAGCCCGGCGACCCGCAGCACCGGGGCGTGCAGGGCGTGGAAGCAGCGTTCCTGCACCCGGGCGGCGATCTCCGCGCCGACACCCGCGAAGCCGGGCGCCTCCTGGATCACCACGCACCGGCCGGTACGCCGGACCGAGGCGGTGATTGTGGCGTCGTCGAACGGCACGATCGTGCGCACGTCCACCACCTCCAGGTCCCAGCCCTCCTCGCGGGCGGCCTCCGCGGCCTCCAGCGCGACAGGCACCGCCGGCCCGTACGCCACAAGGGTGGCGTCGCGGCCGGGCCGCCGGACCACGGCCCGGCCGAACGGCTCGGTACGCGTCGGCAGCTGCGCGTCGGCGCTGCCGAAGTAGAGCTTCTTGGGCTCCATGAAGACCACCGGGTCGGGGTCGTCGATCGCCTCGCGCAGCAGCGAGTACGCGTCCTCGACGGTCGCCGGGGTGACCACCTTCAGGCCCGGGGTGTGCGCGTAGTACGCCTCGGACGAGTCGCAGTGGTGCTCCACCCCGCCGATGCCGCCGGCGTACGGCACCCGGATGACGATGGGCACGCTGAGCGCGCCCCGGGTGCGGTTGCGCAGCTTGGCCACGTGCGAGGCGATCTGCTCGAACGCCGGGTACGCGAACGCGTCGAACTGCATCTCGACCACCGGCCGGAGCCCGGACATGGCCAGGCCGACGGCGAAGCCGACGATGCCGGCCTCCGCGAGGGGCGTGTCGAAGCACCGGTCCTCGCCGAAGCGGGCCTGCAATCCGTCGGTGATGCGGAAGACGCCGCCGAGTTGCCCGACGTCCTCACCGAAGACGACGACCCGCTCGTCGGCGGCGAGGGCGTCGGCGAGCGCGGTGTTGAGCGCCTTCGCCATGGTGGTGGCCATCAGGCCTTCCCGTCCTCGTCACTCGCGGCGGCCAGTTCGGCGCGGACCTGTTCACGTTGCTCGACCAGCTGCGGGGTGGGTTCGGCGTAGACGTGGTCGAAGAGGCTCAGCGGGTCGACGCTGGGCTGCTCGTTCATCCGGGCGCGCAGGTCCGCCGCGTACGCCTCGGCCTGCTCGGCGATCTCGGCGACCGCCGCGTCGTCGAGCACTCCCCGGGCCCGCAGGTAGGTCTCCAGGCGGACGAGCGGGTCGCGGTCGCGCCAGGCGTCGACCTCGGCGCCGTCGCGGTAGCGGCTGGCGTCGTCGGCGTTGGTGTGCGGTTCCATCCGGTAGGTGTGCGCCTCGACGAGGAACGGCCCGTTGCCGGCGCGGGCGTGCGCGACCGCGCGGGTGAGCACGGCGAGCACCGCCACCGGGTCGTTGCCGTCGACCTGCTCGCTGGGCACGCCGTAGCCGACGCCCTTGTAGGCCAGCGACGGCGCGGCGGTCTGCCGCGACAGCGGGACGCTGATGGCGTACCTGTTGTTCTGGACGAAGTAGACGACCGGCGCCTTGAACACGGCGGCGAAGTTGATCCCCTCGTGGAAGTCGCCCTCGCTTGTCGCGCCGTCGCCGATGAAGGCCAGCGCCACGGTGTCGCGCCCCTGGTACGCCTCGCCGTGCGCGAGACCGGCGGCGTGCACGCACTGGGTGGCCAGCGGCGTGCACTGCGGCGCGGTGCGTACCTCGGTGGGGTCGTAGCCGCAGTGCCAGTCGCCGCGCAGCAGCGTGAGCACCTCGACCGGGTCGATGCCCCGGGCAACCAGAGCCATCGACTCGCGGTACGTGGGAAAGACCCAGTCGGTGTCGCGGACCGCGAGCACCGCGGCGACCTGGCACGCCTCCTGGCCCCGCGAGGACGGGTAGACGGCGAGGCGGCCCTGCTTGGTCAACGCGGTCGCCTGGGTGTCGAAGCGGCGGCCGAGCACCATCCGGCGGTACAGCTCGCGCAGCGCCTCGACGGGCGGCTCCGGATAGTCGGTGCGGGCGGGCAGCGGCGTGCCGGTCGGGTCGAGCAGGCGGACCGGTTCGGCGTCCGGGAGCAGTGGGCGCGCCGGGTCGGGCGGGGTGGCCGCCCGACGGGTACGCGGGGATGCCCTGCGGACCGCCTGGGGAGTGGTCGTCACGGCGGAACCTCCTGGGACGTGTGGTGGGCCTATGCTTCCGCTGTCGGATGATTGACTCAAGATCCACCAGGAAGGCGGGACGATTGGCATGCTGAGGGAGCTTCGGTGAGCCAGGAGGCCGCAGACGGGGTGAGCCGGGCGAGCGGAACGGGACGATCGGCCCGGCACCTGGACGAGGTCGACCGCCGGATCCTCGACGAGCTGGTCCGCGACGGCCGGACCTCGGTACGCACCCTGGCCGAGCGGATCCACATCTCCCGCACGAACGCGTACGCCCGGGTGGAGCGGCTGCTCCGCGACGGCGTGATCACCGGCTTCCGGGCCCAGGTGGCGCCGGAGGCCGCCGGGCTGGGCACCTCGGCGTACATGGCGTTGACGATCGAGCAGAACACCTGGCGCGAGGTGTCCGCCGAGCTGGCCCAGGTCCGCTACGTCGAGCACGTGGCGCTGCTCAGCGGCGAGCACGACGTGCTGGCCCTGGTCCGGACCCCGGACAACGCCACCCTGCGGTACGTGGTGCTGGACCGGGTGCAGCGCATCGCCGGCGTGCTGTCGACGCGGTCCTGGCTGGTCTTCGAGGAGTTCGACGGGACGCAGAGCCCCTGGCAGTAGGGCCCTCAACACGAACATCATGGCAGAAATGCCGATACCGGTCAGTCGGTAACAAATCACCCGCAAGATCCGCCAGATGGCTATCTCAGACCAGCTGTGGACGGCGGCCAGGGCCTCCGCCCCACGACCGCCCGCGCCGGCGCCGGACAACCCGCGGTCCTTCCGCTGAGACATCGAAGGTCTGCGGGCGGTCGCCGTGCTGCTGGTGCTCCTCGGTCACGCCGGAGTGCCGTACCTGTACGGCGGGTTCGTCGGCGTGGTGGTGTTCTTCGTGATCTCGGGTTTCCTCGTCACCGGCCTGCTGCTGGAGGAACTCGACACGCGGGGGCGCCTGTCGCTCGCCGACTTCTACGCCCGACGGGCCAAGCGCCTCCTGCCCGCCGCCGCGACGGTGCTCATCGCGAGCCTGGTGCTGACCTACCTCTTCCTCCCCCGCGGCCGCTGGTTCACCACCGCCTGGGATGTCATCGCCAGCGCGTGTTACGCGATGAACTGGCGCATGGCGGGGCAGTCCCTCGACCACGTCGCCGCCAACGACGCGCCGAGCATCGCTTAGCACTTCTGGTCCCTCGCCGTCGAGGAGCAGTTCTATCTGGTCTGGCCACTGCTGCTGCTCGTCCTCGGATGGTTCGCCCGGCGGCGCGGACGCGCACCACCTGACCGCCACCTACTCGGCGACACTCGCACCGCGGGTGGCCGCCGCGCTCACGCCCGTGATCGCCAGGCTGTGACGTCCCCGGTGGGGCTCACCGCTCGGGCGGAGCCTCCAGGCCCTCCCGGTCGGCCAGCTCAAGCAGCGGCTCCAACGAGTACCGGTCGCCGTCCAGGCCCGCGTGCGGATCGCCGCGCTCGGCGAAGCGGGCCGGCACGGACAGCACGTCGAAGTCCTCCGGCCGGGCGTCGTCCAGTTCCGCCCAGTCCAGCGGCGCCGACACCAGGGCCCGGGGCGTGGGCCGGATGGAGTACGCCGAGGCCATCGTGTGGTCCCGCGACATCTGGTTGTAGTCGACGAAGACCGGCCGGTCCCGCTGCTCCCGCCACCAGGTGGTGGTGACCAGGTCCGGCAGCCGGCGCTGCATCTCGCGGCCCAACGCGAGCACCGCCCGACGGCACTCGCCGAAGCTCCACCGCGGCTCGATCGACAGGTACACGTGCAGGCCCCGCCCGCCGGTGGTCTTCGGGTAGCCGGTCAGGCCCAGCTCGGCGAGGAACGCCCGCACCTCCCGGGCCACCGGCACCACCTGCTCGAACCCGACGCCGGGCATCGGGTCCAGGTCGATGCGCAGCTGGTCCGGCCGCTCCACGTCGGCGGCGCTGACCGGCCACGGGTGAAAGCGCAGGGTGCCCAGGTTGGCCGCCCAGATCACCACGGCCAGCTCGCTGGGCGCGACCTCGTCCGCGGTCCGGCCACTGGGGAAGGTGATGTGCGCCGTACGCACCCACTCGGGCGCGCCCGCCGGCAGCCGCTTCTGGTAGAAGGCGTCACCCCGGTTGGTCTGCCGGGTGGCGATCGTCGCGCCCTCGAAGACACCGCGCGGCCAGCGCTCCAGCATGGTGGGCCGGTCCCGCAGGGCGCGCAGGATGCCGTCACCCACCGCCAGGAAGTACCGCACCACGTCCAGCTTGGTCAGCCCGCGCTCCGGGAAGTACGGCTTGTCGGGGCTGGAGACGCGGACCAGCCGCTCCCCAACCCGGATCTCCTCCGCCGCCGTGGCCACGCCCCTGAGGGTACGACGCCGGTCAGGTGATCAGCAGCACGCCGGCCAGGATCAGTGGCAGCCCGACGAAGAGAAACATGCCGACCCCGGTGAGCACGCGCCCGCCGCCGGCCTCCTCGCGCTCCGGCGCCACACCGAAGGTGGCGCGCGGGCCGAGCATGCCGATCCGGCTCAGCGTCAGGTCACCGGTCACCCCGAACAGCGCACCGACCACAATCAACGCGATGCCCAACCGATTCGTGTAGTCGCCGCCGGCGACCGCCACCCAGAGCGCCACCGCGACCGCGACCAGAAGCACCGCGATCACGAACAAGACCAACGCCTCGCGCAGACCCCGCACGACCGTCATCGTCCACCACCCCCGTAGGCGGACATTGTCGCCCGTCGACCCGTCCCGCCGCTGCCCCGAGGCCGACGGCGCTGCCCGGCGGCGACCCGCCTCGGCGCGGACGGTGCCGCGTCGGGGCGCGCGGTTACCGTTGACGGCGTCCGGGTAGGGGGTCGACATGGCGGAACTGTCAACCCTCTGGATCGTCCGGCACGGCGAGAGCACCGCGAACGTCGCGGCGACACATGCCGAGGCGTCGGGCGCGGAGCTGATCGACCTCACCCACCGTGACGCCGACGTGCCACTGTCCCCGACCGGCGAGGACCAGGCCAGGGCGACCGGCCGCTGGCTGGCTGAGCTGCCGGACGCGAAGCGCCCGGATGTGGCTGTGGTGTCGCCGTACCTGCGGGCGGTGCGGACCGCGCGGCTGGCGCTGGCCGACACCGACATCCCCGTCCACCGCGACGAGCGGCTGCGCGACCGGGAACTGGGCATCCTCGACGGGCTGACCGGGCACGGGGTGCGGCGACGCTACCCGGACGAGGCCGAGCGTCGGACCCGGCTCGGCAAGTTCTACTACCGGCCGCCGGGCGGAGAGTCGTGGACGGACGTGGCGTTGCGCCTGCGGACGCTGCTGGGGGACCTGCGCCGTGACCACGAGGGTTGCCGGGTGCTGCTCTTCGGCCACGACGCGCTGGTCTTCCTGCTTCGTTACCTGGTGGAGGGGTTGACCGAGGAGGAGCTGATGGTGCTCACCCGGCAGCAGGTGATCGCCAACTGCTCGATCACCGAATGGTCGGCGGACGCCGACGACCGGCTGGTCCTCAGCACGTTCAACGATGTCGAGCACCTGCGTCAGCAGGGCGCCGAGGCGACCAGGGAGGACGAGATCCATGCCGAGCCGGTCTGAGGTGAAGGTGATCACGCCTGGGCTGCTGCGGGACTGGGCGCTGCCGGTGCCGGCCGGCGGCAAGGAGAGCCGGGGCACCGTGCTGGTGGTCGGTGGTTCCCGGTTCACCCCCGGCGCGGTCCTGCTCGCCGGGGTGGCCGCGCTGCGCGCCGGCGCCGGGGTGCTCCAGCTCGCCGCCGCCGAGTCCACCGCCGCCACGCTGAGCATCGAGGTGCCGGAGGCGCTGGTGGTCGGTCTGCCGGAGACCGCCGACGGCGCGGTGGCCGCCGACCGGGACGGTCAACTCGGCGGCCTGGTCGCGCAGGCCGACGTGGTGGCGATCGGCCCCGGCCTGAAGGCGATCGACGAGACCAACCGTCTGCTGAGCCTGGTCCTGGACGCCGCCCGCCCGGACACGTCGCTGGTGCTCGACGCGTACGCCCTCGGTGCGCTCAGCCACGCGCCGGACCTGCTGGTCGGCTCGGGCCGGCCCGTGGTGCTCACCCCCAACGTCACCGAGGCGGGGCACCTGCTCGGGCGGGACCCGGGCGACGACCTGGACGCCGAGGCGGCCGAGCTGGCGGCCCGGTACGAGGCGGTCGTGTCGCTCTACGGG
>NZ_VDFY01000247.1 GCF_006228125.1 Micromonospora orduensis
GGTCTACGCTGTGGCACGCGGCCACCGCACGATCTTCGATTGTCCTCACAAACCATCGATGATCAACGCGGTGGCCGTCTTCACGCCCACGCCACGCCCAACGACAAAGCCAAGTGACGTTGGAGTACTAGCCGGCCGCAAACCCGCGCCCGAAGACGTGGCCGCCTCCGCCCGCCACATCACCGACGACACCAAATACCGCAACTGGTACAGCGTCGACCTCGGCACCACACCCTGGCCCGCCGATGTACTGCTCTGTCAACGCCAAAGCATGGTGTGGAGCCGCCAAGAACACCGCGCCTACAGCGCCACCATCCTGACCACCGGCGTGCTCTGGTTCATCATCGGACTCGTCATCGCCCTCGTACGCGACCTGAGCCTCGCCGACTACTTGATCAAGATCTTCCTACCCAGCGCCCCGGCCTTCCTCGACACCATCGAACTCGCCCGGCAGCACTGGCAACACGCCAACGCGCGCCAACAGGCCGAACACAAGATTGACGACCTCTGGCAGGCATACACCACCCAGCCCGAAACACTCGCCATCAGCAACTGCCGAGAGATCCAGGACGCGGCTTTCCTACTCCGCCGTGACGGCCCCCGCGTGCCAAACCTGTTCTACAAAATCCGCAGAGCTAGATCGGAAGCCAACACCAGAGCCGGAACCGCAGCGCTACTAAATGGAAGCCACGCAGGACAGGCACCCGACTGACCGGTATACCCCTGTCGATATCAACGGCCAGGAGTGTTCCGTCAGCCGGTACCGCGCGGTCCCCTCCTGCGCCCGAACTGCTCACACCTCGTCCCGCTGACCGATCGCTGCCTCGTAGAAGGCATCCGCGAGCGCCATGATGACCGCGTTGATGCCAGGGCCGTCGCTGAAGAAGTAGTCGGCCATGGTGTTGTGGGCCTCCTGGTTGTCGACGACCGCCTCGCTCACCGCCGCTTGAAAGTCCTGCGACTCCATGAACTGCTTCTTCGAGTTCACCTTGGCCTGGTTGACCAGGTCCGGGTAGGCGAGCAGCCGTTGCACGAGTCCCTGCACGAACTCACGGACCTGGGACGCGGAGAACGACTCGGCCCCGAAGAGGTCGTTCATCTTGTCGATGACCACCTGCAGGGCGACGTACTTCGGCTCCTTTCGGGTGCCGGTGCCCGCAGCGCCGATGCCCTTGAGCTGGCCCTCACCGGTGAGCGAGATGTCGACCGCGGTCGCCTTGGTGTGCTTGACCCCGACCAGGACCACGTCGGAAAGGTCGACCTCCGCAGCCCAGGAGGCATCTGCGATGACCTTCTCAAGGAGCCGCAGGAAGATCGACAGCGACTCCATGTACGGGTCGCCGTAGTTGACGATCTGGCTCATGAAGTCGTAGAGCCGGACGTAGGTGGAGACGTCCTTGCGGAACAGGTCGAGGGTGTTGAGGGTGACCTTGTCGTCGGCCTCGATCGCTGCCGCGTAGCGGCGGGCGAAGTCGTTCTTGGCCGGGCTCATCGCTGCTGAGAGCGCGTTGTTGCCCTTGCGGGTGACCCACAGTTCGGCGGCCTCGCGCACCTGTTCTGGCGTGTAGATCCCGGCCTGGGCGAGCTTGTTGGCGAGGTGGACGACGATGTACGGGTCGGTCTCGGTCTCCAGGGTGGCGTTGGTGAAGTACGGCTCGAACGCAGCCCGGATGTCTTCAGGTTTGTTCACGAAGTCGATGACGAACGTCTTGCGCTTCTGTTCCCCACCGGCAGTGCGGTGGGTGCGGTTGAGCCGGGACAGCGTCTGCACGGCGGTGACCCCGGAGAGCTTCTTGTCGACGTACATTGCCGTGAGCAGCGGCTGGTCGAACCCTGTCTGGAACTTGTTGGCGACCAGCATGATCTTGTACGTCGTACCCTTGAAGGCGGCGGCCAGGTCCGAGCCGGCACCGGGGTTAAGGTTGGCCTCGGTGAACTCGTCGTCCTTGCTCGGCTGCGGGCCCCAGTCCGAGGCCCACTCCTCGTCCTCGGCCATCTTCACCGAGCCCGAGAAGGCGACCAGGGTGCGGTAGTTGTACGAGGCGTCCTCGGCGGCCCGTTTGGCAACATAGGCGTCGATTGCCTTCTTGTACTTCACTGCGGCCTTGCGGGAGTCGGTCACGACCATCGCCTTCGCCTTGCCCTCCAGCAGGTGGGCGACGTTGGCGCGGAAGTGCTCGACGATGATCTGCACCTTCTGGCTGATGTTGGTCGGGTGCAGCTTCACCCACCGCATCAACCCCTTACGCGCCGCTGCCTCCTCCACCACCTCGCTACCGTCGCTGCTCTCCGCCCGGCCGGCGATCTTCAGCGCGGTGTCATAGGACTGGTAGCCCCTCAACACATCGAGGATGTAGCCCTCCTCGATCGCCTGCCGCATCGAGTAGAGGTGAAACTCGACCGGCTGCCCATCAGGACCCTTACGGCCGAACAGCTCCAGGGTCTTGTTCTTCGGGGTCGCCGTGAACGCGAAGTAGGAGACGTTCTCCGACTCGGCCCGCTCGGTCATTTCCGCGGCCAGGACCGCCTCGACGTCGACCTCCCCGCCGTCCTCGATCTCCTTGACCTCCTGCGCGGTCAGCACCGCCTTGAGCTTGGAGGAGATCTGCCCGGACTGCGACGAGTGCGCCTCGTCGGCAATCACCGCAAACCGCTTACCTTTCAGACCCTTGTTCGCCCGGATCTCGTCAAGGGCGTACGGGAAGGTCTGCACCGTCACCGCGATGATCAGCTCCCCGTTGCCCAGCGCGGTCGCCAGCAGCCCGGATTTCGACTTCGCTCCCGCCTTGCGCACGTCCTCCGGGCTGATCGTGGCCACGATCCTCCCCGACCCATCAATCTGCCGGATCGCCTCCTGGAGTTGCCCGTCGAGCACGTTGCGGTCCACGACCACGATCACCGAGTCGAAGACCTTCTCGTCGTTCACGTGCAGCCGCGCCAGTCGGTGCGCGGTCCAGGCGATGGTGTTTGTCTTCCCCGACCCCGCCGAGTGCTCGATCAGGTAGCGATGCCCCGCCCCCTCCTCGCGCACCGCCGCCACGAGGTTCGTCACAGCCTCCCACTGGTGGAACCGTGGGAAGAGCATGCTCGTACGCCGCACCGAGGCCCCGGTCGCGACATCCCACTCCTCCTTCGTCTCCACGATCATCAGCCGCCCGATGATGTTGAGCCAGGCGTCCTTCTCCCAGACCCGCTCCCACAGGTACGCCGTCGCCGACCGCCCACCCTCACCCGGCGGATTCCCCGCGCCACTCTCGTAACCCATGTCGAACGGCAGGAACTGCGTCTTCTCGCCCTCCAACTTGGTGGTCATCGCGGCCCGGTCGTTGGAGACCGCGAAGTGGACTAGCGCCCGATGCCCGAACGTCAACAGCGGCTCCGGCCGCCCGTTGGTCAGTGGATGCCGGTTCTTGCGGTACTGGTTGATCGCCTCATCGAGAGACTGCGTGAAGTCCGTCTTCAGCTCGACGGTGGCCACCGGAAGGCCGTTAACGAAGAAAACCAGGTCGATGCTGCGCCGGTCAGCGGTCGAGAAGTGAACCTGCCGCATCACCCGCACACGCATCGCCGCGTACTGCTCGTTGGTGGTCGCGTTCAAGCTGGTTTCGGGACGGAACTGCGCCATCTTCAGCCGACCACCGCCGATGTACTGCACCCCACCGCGCAGGATATTCAGCGTCCCGCCACCATGCTCAAGAGGCTTGTCGAGCGCTGTGGCCAACACATCGAGGAACTTCGCCTGCGACCCCGCCGCCTTCAAAGCCTTCGTGTACGCCGCCTGCTGGGTCTCCTTCAACCACGCGAACAGATCCTCGGGGAAGAGCGCTCGCTCGCGGTCGTAGCCAGTGTCGTTCGCAGCGTAGAGCCACCCGCGGGACTCCAGAGACGCACAAATCTCGGACTCAAAAACTACCTCGTTGTGATCGGCCATCACGCCATCTCCCGTACGTCGATCTGGCCCGTCACCGCCGCCGCGATCAACGCGGACCGCCGCTCCTTCGAGAGCTCGATGAACTGCTCGGTCTCCGTGATGAGATTGTCGATATTCGCGGTCTGCTCATCGAGATACGCAACGATGCGGCGCTGCTCCGTGAGATCCGGAAGCCAGATCGGCGTTGTACGCAAAACCGGCAGCCGAACGTTTGCCACCGTCGAGCCGTTTGCCGAGAGCCGGAAGTGGTCCTGCACGCGATCTGAGTAGATCTGCCAGAGCAGAAACGCCCCGACGCATACCGTGTGGTCAATCCGCAGCAGCACCATGCGCTGACCCAGGCAGATCCGATCGTTGGGGACCATACATGCCTCGCCGGCGGGGGCCTCACGCGTAAAGAGAACGTCTCCGACACTGGGTGCTCCGGCTGCGTTGCGGGCCTTCCACGTGTCCGTGTCGACAGGCAACCCATTCCCCGGGCGATACTTCCCGTTGCGGACGGAGGCGGTTCGGACTGCCTCATACTCGCCATCGTCTGAGACGTCCGGCGTCGTGTGCGGACAGTCAACAATGTCGATGCAGGCACTCCGCAGCCGGGCGTTGGGCGCAAGACCGCCGAAGGCTCCGTCAACAAGTGAATGGCGTCGCTCGCGGAGCGTCTCGATCAGGCGCTGCTGCTCCTCGATGAGGATGTCGACGCGAGTGGTCTCGCGGTCGAGGTAGTCGGCGATGGCGCGTTGCTCCTCGATTGACGGAAGGAGCACAGGCATCACACGATACTGGCTGTTATCAATCTCTGCCTGACCGATCCTAACGCCCCGAGACAGCAACGCGTAGCCAGCCGCGTAGGGGAGGCTCCGGAAGAGCCAATTCAGGTAGCGAGAGTCTGCATCGTGTCGAGGAGCGAAGCAGATGTAGTGTCCCGAAACGATCCCTCGCAGACCGGAGATGCCAACTGATCCTTGCCATGCTTTCATCCGGTTTGTGACCAGCCATCCAGGGTGGACGAGCTGATAGATGTTCCGGTTCTCGGCGGTCTTGTTGATATTGTCCCTCGAGTCCTTCGCAACGACAC
Organism: Micromonospora orduensis; assembly: GCF_006228125.1. Taxonomy (GTDB): domain Bacteria; phylum Actinomycetota; class Actinomycetes; order Mycobacteriales; family Micromonosporaceae; genus Micromonospora; species Micromonospora orduensis. Next base: position 5,007 of record NZ_VDFY01000247.1, read on the forward strand.
CGTAGTCGCGGAACACCGACAACATCTGTTCATCGGGATGCTCTACGTCCTTGACTCGCTCGAACATGGACCACAGTGGCCTAAGCGTCCAGCCTGCGGGAACGTCGCCCAGCCACGGCACGCCCGAGTCGACGTACTCGGCGTATCGCTTGCTCATCCCTCGACCTCACGCAGCAGGTCGAGGATCTTTTTGACCTGCTTCTCCAAGTCTGCGTCGATCTCGGCGAGGGGGCGGGGTGGGATGTACTTGTAAAAGTGGCGGCTGAAGGGGATCTCGTATCCGGTCTTGGTCTTGGCCCAGTCGATCCAGGCGTCAGGGGCGTGAGGCTTCACCTCGGCGTTGAAGTACGCCCGGATGACCTCGGCCTCGCCGGCCGGGCCGGCGGTCGAGCCGCCGTAGGTGAAAGGGACACTCTCGTTGTCGCGCTTCTTGGTATCCGGCTTAGGCTTGCCGTTGCGGTCGACGACGGGGTTGCCGGACTCGTCGAGGAGAGGACGTTCGACGGTGATGGTCCAGTAGCCGAACTCGTCGTTATGCAGCACCTTGGAAAAGTCCGGGTCGGCATCGGTGAAGTCGGCGTACAGCTTGACGACCTTGGCACGATCGGCGTCGCTGATCTCGCGGCCCTTGGAGCCGAGGTTCTTCCGCATCTTGGTCCAGAATGAGGTGCCGTCGATGAGCTGGACCAGGCCCTTGCGGTCGGGGTGCTTAGTCTTATCGAGGACCCAGATGTAGGTGGCGATGCCGGTGTTGAAGAACATGTTGGTCGGGAGCGCCACGATGGCATCGACCAGGTCGTTCTCCAGCAGCCACTTGCGAATGTTGGAGGGACCGGACTCGGCGGCGCCATTGAAGAGCGGTGAGCCGTTCATCACGATCCCGGCCCGGCCGCCGCCGTCCTCCGGCGCCCGCATCTTGTGAACCAGGTGGAGCAGGAAGAGCATCTGCCCGTCTGAGGTCGACGGCAGGCCGGGGGCGAACCGGCCATAGGGGCCCGCTTCGTCGCGCTCCTTCGTGATCGCCTTGGCGTACTGCTTCCATTCGACGCCGTAAGGCGGGTTGGACATGCAGAAGTCGAACTGACGGCCCTTGAACGCATCATCGGTGAGCGTGTTGCCGAAGGCGATGTTGGTCGCGTCGTGGCCCTTGGCCAGCAGGTCGGACTTGCAGATCGCGTACGACTGCGGGTTGTACTCCTGGCCGTACAGGCTCAGCTTCGCGTCGGGGTTCTGGGCGAGCAGGTGCTCCTCGGCCAGGGCGAGCATGCCGCCGGTGCCCGCGGTGGGATCGTACAGCGTGCGCACGATATCGGCCTCGGTCAGGTCGGCGTCCTTGTCGGCGAAGAGAAGGTCGACCAGCAGCCGGATCGCGTCCCGTGGGGTGTAGTGGTCGCCGGAGGTCTCGTTCGCGGCCTCGTTGAACTTGCGGATGATGTACTCGAACGCATCGCCCATGTCGGCGTTGGACACGACGTCCGGATGCAGGTCGACGGCCTTGAAGGATGTGATGACCTCGCGCAGGAGCCCCGCCTTCTCCAAGGTGAGGATCTCTTTCTTGAAGTCGAAGTACTGGAAGACGTCGACATCGGGCGAGAACCGGTCGATGTAGTCGGCCAGGTTGTCCGCCAGGCCGTCGGCGTCGGCCAGCAGGTTGGCGAAGGAGTAGTTCGAGGTGTTGTAGAACGACCGGCCGGTCGCCTTCTTGACCTCGATCTTGAGCCGGTTCGGGTTGTCGTACTTCGCCGCGAGCGCGCGTACCGTCTCCCGGCCGGGCTCCAGGATGTAGTCGAGGCGGCGCAGGATTGTGAGCGGGAGGATCACGTTGCCGTACTGATTGGGGCGGTAGGGACCCCGAAGCTGGTCGGCGATCGACCAGATGAAACTACCGAGCGCGCTCACAAGGCTCCTTAGGAAGATCACTCGACGGCAGATGCTGCACGCCAACGCTAGCCCGTGCGTTCCGTCCGAGCAGGTGGCGGCGCACGGTCTTCAGCAGCGGGTGCGTCGTGGAACATGATCGCGCAACACGACAGCGGCGTGCCATGCGGCCGGCGGCGGCTGCGACCGCGCTTACAGCAGTTGTCAGAAGACCGACGCTGTATCCGCGAGGGAACACGCCCACGCTGGCAGCCGGCTAAGGTAGCCCCGCCCAGCAGTAGACGCACGTACGGGGCGCCTGAGAGCGCAGCGCAGGGGGTGGAGGATGGCCGAGGTCAGGGTCAGAAGGTTCGTCGTGTCCCCTCCACTACCGGGCATCCCCATCGAACCCAACGATGTTCAGATCGTCGACAGCGGGGCCATGGAGCTGAATCTCGCCGACGTTCTGCGGGTCAACGCGCTAGCGGTGCCTTACCGAGGTCATCTGTTGGCTGAGCTGGTGCAACGCGAGATGGCCCTCGTCATGTCGCTGTTCGGCCATACGCCGCCTGGCGTCCCTCTGCGTCGGCACCGTGCGTTCGACGGCTCATCGTCCCATATCCGGCGGTTCGCTACGGAGGTGCTGGCCCTTGGCGCGCTCACTGCGGTAGTGCGGGATGACGAGCCCAAGCTGAGCGATGTCGCTCACTTCGACGCACTCCCACCAGAGTTCCAGGGGGTGTATCCCTCGAACGGCACCCGTCCCGACCTCCGCTTCGGTGGCCAGGGTGCTGTCCTGGCCGGCGAGTCACGTGGCCGGAGCAAGCCCCCGCCCCAAAACGTACTAACCGCCACCGCCCAACGTAACCGACTGGGCCAGCTCCTCAGTTGGAGCCGCCGACCTGGCTGCGACCCGGTGTCCATGGCATGGACCTGGATGCAGGAAAACCGCACAACCATCGACTTCTTCCGCTTCACCGAAGACACCTCTGCACCCGCCACCGACCTGGCCGTCGTGCACCGTTTGGAGCAGAGATTGCGGACGACGGAGCCGGCGCCCGCGAGCCGCACCGAGGCTCCCTTCCCTCCAAGTTCTGAGTGGGCCACCAAAGACCACCTCGAAGATGAAGATCTCTACTTCGCAGCGGCCAGCACTCCGGGCAGGGCCCGTGAACAGACCGCAAAGCAGCGGATCATCAGTCGTACGGTGGAGGATCGGGAAGCACAGCTCCTGGAGACGGCATCCCCCCAAACAGTTCCAGGAATGGGTCCCCGCTGGCGAGGACAGTGGCGGAACGTGTCCACCATTGATGGGGTGCCGGGGCCGCGGCTGCTCGTCGCTGTCCGTCCTGACCGCGAAGTAGGGACCACCAACACCGCGGATGGCATCCGCCTGCGCCGAAGTAGGGACCTCGACCTTGAGGTGTCCGCAGCCGGCCGAGTCCTTGTGGCCCTCGACTGGCGCAACCGTCCGGAGATCGAGGCAGGCGCAGCGGTGCAATATGAGCTTGAGGTCCGAGGCCAGTAACGCGCGTCTATCAAGTGGTCCATTAGTGGCTAGGTAATCGCACGGGCCGCTTTGACACTCGTCTTCACACCTCACGCGTTGCGGTCCTACGGGTTGCGAGGTTGTCGAGTGAGTGAGGCGCAGTCGCTTGCAACTCCATGAAGTGCAGCATCTAAGGCCGATTCGGCCAAGACCGCTAGTCGCGACACCTGCTCCAAGCCCTCGTCCGGCAACCCTGCAGGTGCGAGGCCCGCGTCGGCAGCGGTGCGGCGCAGATCGGTTCGCTGATCTGGAGTGATGCCGCCGATGGATTCACGGAAGGCGAGGATGTCCCGAGCGGCGTAGCCATCCTTGGATTCGATGGCTCTCTGTGCGGTTCGGTGCAGGATGTCTGCCGCGAGTTCGGCCCGAGTAGGACTAGCGAGGATCGCGGTGGCGAGTCCGAGCCGTGTGCGATAGGACGCATAGTTAGGTGCGGGTATCGGGGTTGCAAGATTTTCGATGGCGGTCAGGAGGTGGTGGCTGGCACCTGCGCCTGTCGGCGCCGCGCAGATCAGGTTGAGGCAGGCGGCTACCTGGTGTTCCCACGGCTGGGTGAGGGTGCTGCTCCCGAGGAGCTCGCGTCCCTGATCGGGCTTGCCGTGGATGCAGGCGGCGATGATGGCCGCTTGGCGTCCTTCCATGAGGTGACCGCCGATGCCGTTGTGCTTCTGGGCCAAGGCAGCGGCGTCGGCCCAGCGGTTGCTGAGGGCGAGGATGCGAATGCCTTCGCCGAGCAGTTGCAACCAGACCCACTCGCGCAGTTTGCGGCGTTCGCCAGCTTCGCCGTCGAGGGTGGCGGTGGGCAGGGCATGGTCATCCACGATCAGGTCGGTGCGGTGGGTGACGGCGTCGTACATGGCCTCCAGGAGGCGAAGTGCTGGCGCGCCGTGATCGGCCCGGATCTGGAGACGGGCCAGGTTGAGGACGGGTTCGAGCATGTAGCGGGCTTCGAGGATCGACAGCGGCCGGCCCTTGCGCCGGTAGGCGTTGATGTGTCGCCAGCACAGCTTTCGGGCGAGGTCAGTCATGCCGGCGTCACTGGCGATGAGCGCCGCCTTGTTCAGGGTGTGTGCCGCGTCGGGCATCCCGTGCTCACGCTTCTGGATCGCGGTTTCGGCGGAGTCGGCGATCTCTTTGAGACGCAGCGGTAGGGCTGGGCAGTCGGGGCGGGGGCGGCCGAGGAGCGGGAAGTAGCGCAGGGCGGCGGCGACGCTGGCGTGGTACATGGTCAGCTCCTGGGCAGGATGGCGGCGGTCGCGGCGCGGGCGAGGATTCCTTGTGCGTGGGCCGGTAGGTCGAGCCGGTTCCAGTGGAAGATCACGATCTGGGCGAGAACGGCGCGGATACCTCGGCGAAGTCGTCCGGTGTGCCCGGCCTCGGCGAGCTGGCGGCCGGCGGTGGCGAAGGCTGCGTGCCAGGCGTTGGCGTCGCTGCAGGGCCCGCCGGGGGCAAACATCGCGTCGGCCGGGAGCGCGAGGACGGGCCGCATCTGGGCGGCAAGCTGGTCGACGCGGTTGGTGTCGGCGGCTGCGGGGGCGGGGCGCATCTGGGCTACCTGGTCGAACACGTCTGCTGTCTCGAACCAGTCGAGTCCCGCGTGGTGCTGCAGGGTTCGGATGAGCAGCAGTGACAGCTCGCGGCGGCCGATCGGGGGTGCGGGATTCCCGCTGTAGTCGAGGACGCCCCAGCTGTCGGCGCAGAACAGCTCGTGCACGATGGCCATTGCGGTGTCTCCGCCGAACGCTCCCGTCTCGGGTTCGTAAATCCCTGGCTTCCAGCCGGCGATCACGCCGCTGGTGGTGAGGTCATCGAGCAGTGCGCGTATGGCCTCGGGATGGGTGCCGCGGATGCGGATCCGCCAGTACGGGTGTTTGCGCAGGAACCACCAGCCGGTCTGCCCGTCGAGTTGGTTGAGGTGCGAAGCGACTTGCGTCCGGATTGCGGTCTCGGCGCTGTTCCAGTCGACCGGCCTGATGTGAGCATGTAGCCAGGCGGCATCGTGGCGGCATTGCAGAGCGGTGAGTCCGGCGGCGCGGTAGGTCTGCACGGCGAGGTCGAGGTCGTCGGCGTCGATGTCGGCCTCGGCAGCCGCGGTGACCATCGGAGTGCCTGCGAGGACCGCCTCCACCACAGCGGCCATTCGATAGGGGCTGAGGGTCAGGCGATCAGTAGGCATGCGTCCCACCTGGTACGAGGAGGTGTGTTCGTGCGCGCGGTCTCCGACGCAAGGAGGCAGCCGGAGCCGCCCGTAAGGAATCCGGTGTGGCCGGGGCTGGGGACGCGTCGGAGGCGTTCAGCAAGCGCGGGAAGCTGCGCGGCGATATCCGATGTGAGGGCGTCTTGGGACGCCCGGTAGGTGGTCGCGTGGAGCCCGGCGATGCCGTGGCAGATGCCGGGTTCGGTGAGCTGGTCGAGTGGAGTGCTGGTCAGGCTGGCCGCGAGTGCCGTCTCGGCTGCTGCCTGGCGAGCGGGTTGGTTGGTGGCGATGGCGGCGAGTTGGAGGGCTCGCGCGATGCCGGGCGTGCCGTAGCACCACGAGGGCCTGCCGGGGCCATCCTGTGCCGGGCGGCCGGTTCGGAGGTCGTCGCGGGTGAGCCACTGCGGCCACCATGATCCGTGGGTGCTGTGTTGCTGCCACCCGTCGAACCAGGCGCGCAGGCGCTCGATCGCCTCAGCCTGCCGGTCGACGTAACGGCCGTCGCGTAGGGCGAGGGCGAGTAGGGCGAGCAGGCCAGCGGCGCCGTGGGCCATTCCGAGGTTGGCGTGGCCGCCGGGGGTGGGCAGCGTGGGGTCGGGGTCGTGGTCGACCCACCAGCCGGGCAGGTGCTGCGCGTTATCGGTGCGGGGTTCGGTGAGCCGCGTGACGTAGGTCAGTAGGTCGCCGAGTTCGTCGCTGTCGGGTAGGTCCCGGAGCAGGAGTGCGCCGAGCCCGGTGAGTCCGTAGAAAAGGTCGTACTCGCCGAATGCGGCGGCCCGGCCGTGTCGTCGGCGGTTGTCCGCGTCGGTGAGGCGTTCGCGGACAAGCCGCCGGACGTGCGGGGTGAGGTGTTGCCGGGCGGCGGCGTACCGCTCGTGGCCGTCGGTGGCGGCGGCGTTGAGCGTGAACAGGATGGCGGGTGCGCCGTAGTAAAGGCCCGCGTGACGTCCGGCATCGACGGGCCTGCTCGTGGCCTGCCTGACGAGGCGGTGCGCCGTCGCCCAAGTCCCAGCCCCGTTAAGAGCCTGCTCGATCGCCAACACGGCCGGCCCGACACCGCCGGTAGTGAGCGACTGGCCGCCGGCTACGTCCGCTGCGGCAGTGGGCTGCCCGCTGGCGGCGGTCATCGGGTGCCTGCCGTCGCTAGGCAGCGCATGGCTGCGGCTCGCGCGGCGTGGTTGGTGGCGCGTTCGAAGTCGGGGTCCACGCCGACCGCGCGGACGTGGTGCTCATGTAAGAGAGTCCGCAGCACGGTGGTGGGGTCGCGCTGCGGCAGCAGGCACGCATGGTAGGCGGACAGGGCGCGGTCGTGGGCCTGCCACGCGGCGGCGGTGGTGTCCCCGCCGGGCAGGGCCCGTAGGCCGTGGTAGTCGCTGGTGGGGTCGGCTAGCCGGCGGGCCAGGTCGGTGATGGCGCGTTCGGCTGGTGCTGTGGCCTGCTGGAGGCTGGCTAGCAGGTTGCGGTAGCCAGTGTGGGGGTCGGGGGCGAAGGCGGCGGCGAGTCGTGCCATGGATGCTGCGGCGAGCGCCTGAGCGGGTATGCCGGCCTTGTCGGCGGTCTGGAGTTGGGCGATGGCGGCGGTGGTGTCGGCGGCGAAGACCTCTTCGGCGGCGTCCAGGGCGGGGCCGTGACCGTAGCGGGCGGGGTGCTGGTGGTACGGGGCGAGGATGAGCTGGGCGGGCAGCGCGCGGGCGGCGAGGTCGGCGGCGAAATCGGCCAGCGCCGCGCAGGCGGCGGCATGTCCGGCGGGTTCGGTGAGCCGGAAGTACAGGGACAGGTGCTGGTCGGCTTCGACGCGGATGGTGTCGCGGTGTCGTCTGATCCACCAACGCTGGAGGCCGAGGCCGGCGAGCTGGTCAGCCAGTCGTGGTAGGTGGGCGGTGATGAGGTCATCGAATCGGGCCGGCGCCCCAATGAGCTGGGCGTGTAGGACGGTGGAGGTACCGGGCCGCAGCGTCTCACCTGGAGGTGCGGTGACGGGGAGGCGACGGATCGGCGGTGCGGTTGGTGTCATTGCGGTGAGGAGTTCGACTCGTCGACCGTCGGTCCAACCGTGGCCCTCGGCAGGGGCGTCTTCGCGGATTTCGAGTCGGTTGGCGCCGCTCAGCCGGGTTCGTAGAAGGGTGCGGTCGAGCTCATGGTCGAGGTTGAGAGGGAGCCGGAGCTCGCTGTGACAGGCCACCACGCGGGCGGGTACACGCCACCGCCGACGCCACTCGGCCAGGGCCACATCCCATAGGTCCTCGGTGTCCCCTGCCGTACGGGGCGGCAGGTCGAGAGAGGTCAGTAGCCAGCGCGCCGGGGCGAGGATGATGCGACCGTGGCGGATGCGGGGAATGTAGGGCAGGTTGCGGGCGGCTGCGCCGTGATCGAACGGGCCGAAGGCGATACTGCGGGCGTCGGCGACCTCGGCGAGGAACCTGGCTAAGGGTGGGCTCTGCACGACGGTGTCCAAGGCGTGCGGGATGTACGGAACGATCCGCCGGCCGGTGGGCCGGTGGACGAGGTACATCTGTTCGCCGTCAACCGTCACAGCTACCTCGTCCACGCCGATGTCCGGACAGTCGGGCTGCTCGGACAGCGGGAGCACGAAGGGCATGATGCGGCCGACGCGGACGACGTTCTGGTTACGCGGCAGGCGGGGCGGGAACGACACCTGCACCGTTAACGCCTTGTCAGATTCGGTGGTGAAAGAGGCGGCGATCTGCTTCTGCTCAGATGGGTGGAGGAGGTAGGCGAATCTGCCGGCCATGCTCGACGGAGCACGGGGCGCCCCGGTGATCTGGAGCGTGAACTCGCCTCGGTCGACGGCATCGGCGGTGGCGGCGTGAACGGCGAAGGCGACCTCGACCCGGGGTGGCGGAACGGCCGTGCGGTGATCGCCGACGGTAAGCGCCTCGACGTCAGCCTCGGTGAGGTGAACCTCGTCGGCGCCGTCTAGGATCGCTTGCTGAATGAGGGCCTGCAGGTGCGTGTCACGTTCGGTGATGACCCGCCAGGCGGGACGGGCGCGGGGCGCACCGAGGAACCCGGTCGGATAGCCGAGGCCGGAGCCAGCAAGCAACTCCCGGACGGGCACCAGTGCGCCGGGACCGTAGCGGTCGCGGAAACGGGCGTGGTAGTCCAGCCACGCCACCGTCCCGAATGGCTGCGTGCTCAAGCGCATCAGCACCTCGACGGCGCGCGCCGCCTCGTCCAGCACCGGCGGCGGGATACTGATCTGGGCATCAAGGAGCATGTCGACCGCGATTTGATTCTCTGCGTCGGGCGCCAGAACACTCATCGGCTCAACCACCTCAGCCCGGACGAGCATCGCCTTCGAGCCGTCTACCTGCACGTTGTGGTGCGTCAGCAGTTGGCGGATCGCGCGGAGCTGCTCGAAGCTGCTCGCCACTTCGGGCAATTCGGCCGCACCGGCGCTGCTGAGGACGTCGATGACGTGGGTCAGGCCGTCCACGGCGGTCATCGGCGGGCGAAGGTTGGTGATGAGGAAGCCACCGTCGATCAGGCCGTGCAGCATCGCCTCGACGGTGGAGGCCGGCACCTGAGGCACCTCGTGCTCGACCCGTGCGAGGAGGCGATCGAGACGAATCGGCCACCTCGCGAGCCGTAGAACCAGCCCGACGGCTGCCGTGTATTTGGTGGACGTCTCCCGCAGCATTCCCGGCGTCCGCTCCCCCACCGGTGTCTGGGCCGCGACGATGACGCGGCCGTCACGCACGACGGCGGCGCTGTCGGCCACGACGAGCAGCCCTCGTCGCAGCGCATGATGCGCCTCCAGGCGATCAGTGACCTGAGTGAGCCATTCGCCGTCTACGCGGGCCATCGCACGATGCCGCTCTCCGAAGGTGGCGGCGGCCGGACCGACAGCAGCGGTCGTAATGCCGGCGAAGACCCCGAAGGGAGTGGTCCGCCGTTCCCACCGCAGCAGGTAGCCGCACGTCGCGAGCACGGCGCGGCGGACAACCCCGGTCGTTACGCGTGTCGCGTCGCACGAGATGAGCTGATTGACCCTACGAGCCAGGTCCGCGCTCGCCAGTGAGATGGCGTCCCGGACTTCTGGCCGACCCCACTGCTTGGCCAGCCAGGCGAGGCCAGCCTCGGCGCTGGCCGCGGGTCCGATCAGTTTCGCTCCAGGCTCGGGACCGAGGTCGCCCGGGTCGGTGTTGGCTCGGACCAGCATCGGGCCGATCGGCTGAAAAGTACGCTGGGGCGGCATCTGACGCCTCCTGCCGCGAAGAAGGGGTGGGGGCCGTCGGAGCCCACGCAGCGTGGGCTCCGACGGCACTACTACTGCCTTGCTGAGCCTGAGGGGTCAGGCCGGGTCGTAGGACGACGTGGCGCAGGCGCTGGTGCCGCAGCTGCTTCCGCAGCCGTCGCTCGTGCTGCACGCCATGGTCACCAGCGGTGTGGTCGCCTCGACCACCCGCATGTCGAGCACGAAGTCGTCGTCGGTGACGACCTCGGCGTCGGTCGGCAGGGCGTCGAGGATCGCGGTCGGCGGAGCCATCGAGATCACTCTCCTTTCCTGGAGGGGTTGTGTGGTAGTGCCACCTGGTCGTCAGGACCAGGAGATCGAGATGACGCCGTGGGTCTTGTCCATGACGGCAGCGTCAGCGGGGATCTGGGTGTGGTCGCTGTCGGTGGGCCAGTAGCCGAAGCGGGGCTCGACGTCGCGCCCGTCGCGATCCCAGGCCCGGATCTGCTCGACCATCGCAGCGGCGGCCCGCTGGCCGTCGGGGCCGAAGGCGCGGGCCCCGAACTCGAACCCCTCCCCCTGGGCCGCGGTTCGCAACGCCAGGTAGGCGAAGCCCGCGCCGTGGACGACACCGAAGGGGAACCAGAGGCGCTCGGCAGCCAGGTCGGTGCCCTCGTCGGCAGCGACGCGGCAGAAGCCGGGCAGGAACCACGCGAACCACAGGTGCAGGTCGGCGAACGACACCCCGTTGCCGATGGTCACGCCAGACCACAGCTCGGTCCGCTTGGTGGTAAGGACACCGTCGAGACGGTCCAGGTGATCGGGCACGCCGGAGTCGAACAGGAGCCGTATATGCCGGCCATTCGCGTCAGGCAGCAGAAACACGCGATCGGGGTGCGCGCCGTCGCCCTGCATCGGCACGAACCCAGCGACCTCCACCGACCTGCTGACCAGGTGATCGCCGTCGCGGCGAAAGCCGATCGTCCTCGTGACCGCGTTCATGATCAGCGGCAGGACGATCACGCCGCCCTCGCGCAGTTGATCGAGCAGGGCGGGCGCGATATCCCACGCGCCAACGGTGACGATAATCGCGTCGAATGGCCCTTCGTCGGGTACGCCGTGCTCTGCGTCGGCGACGAGAACCCGGACACGGCTGCCGTAACCGTTCTCTTCGAGCAGCGTCCTGGCCCGGTCGATGACCTCCGGGTCGATGTCCACGCTGACAACTCGACCTTCCGGGCCGACGATCTCCGCGAGGTACGCGGCGTTCAGACCACCCGAACCGATCTCCAACACCGTCATGCCCGGCGCGAGTTCGGCCTGTTCCAACATCCGCGCCTGGATGTAGGCCGCAGACACCGACGAGATCGGCAAACCGTGCTCGTCGCGCTTGGTCACCACCGAGTTGTCAAAGCCGTAGGCGACGTCCAGGTCGGTGCCTGCGGGCATGAACCGCTCGCGCGGCACCCGACGCACCGCCGCCTCCACCACCTCCGAGGTGATCTTCTGCTGGGCGCGCAAGTCGCTGACGAGAGCGGCACGCAGCTCGGCGGCACGGTCGGCGATTCCTGTATCCCTTGTCTGACTCACTCGCTAGTTCCTTCTACTCGTCTCGGGTCGGATCGGAACGCTGTTTCTGGTGGCAACGGCCGAGGTCTTGCCGATGGTGTGGCCGGTGGTGCCGTCAGGATGTGGTTGGACCTGCGGCAGGAGGCGGGGTGTCGCCGCTCACCGTGTCGACACTCATTCGGGTGTTCCCCTTCTCATCAGAGCCTCCGATCGGATGGCCCGCCGTTCCGCACTTCTCGGGCTCAACAAGGCGTCAAGCCGCTGGGGACTGCCCCGGGTTCGGTTGACTCGCGGGTTTGAGTGGTTCAGGCCGCGTGTACGGGCTGGTTGATTGTCTCAAACTCGATCGGGGTGAGCCGTCCGAGGCGTTGTTGCCGTCGCCGGCGGTGGT
>NZ_VDFY01000238.1 GCF_006228125.1 Micromonospora orduensis
CCCCATCACCGCCATCACGGCCATCACGGCCATCACGGCCATCACGGCCATCATGGCCATCACGGCCATCATGGCCATCACGGCCATCATGGCCATCACGGCCATCATGGCCATCACGGCCATCACGGCCATCACGGCCATCACGGCCATCACGGCCATCACCCGCCATCATCCTGCTTGCCGGCACGGCGCCGGCACATGGCGTGAGACGCCAGGGCCTTCTGGTGGATGAAGTGGTCGCCGAGGCCCGAGCGTGGATCATCGGCGTCTCGCAATCCTTCGATGCAGCCCGATCCGGTGATCCCTCGGGGATTCCCGTGCGCGACCCGGTCAAGTCGCAACGCTGAACGGGTGGAGCAGCGATCGGGACGACCGGCGCGGGGACCCTGCTGTCCGTCAGGCGTGCCCTGTGGTCGCTAGCCGTCGGTGTCGTCGCCGGGACGGCCACCGCGCTGATCGGGGCGCCGGAGCTGACGCCGTTGGTGATCTGGACGATCGCGGCGGGGACCATCCTCGTATGGGTGTGGCGGGACTGCTGGTCGGCCAGCCCGGAGCGTACCGAGCAGCTTGCCGAGGCGGAGCGGCACACCCATTCCACCGACTCGGCAATCCTAATCGCGTCCGTTATCAGCCTCGCCGCCGTGGCCGAGACGCTCGTCCGCGCCTCGAACCAGCATGACATGGTGGCCGTCACGCTGACGATCCTCAGCGTCATCGCGGTGGTCCTGGCATGGGCGCTGGTGAACACCGTCTTCGCGTTTAAGTACGCCCGGCTGTACTACCGCGACAACGACGGCGGCATCGACTTCAAGCGGGAAGACCCGCCGGCGTACGCCGGCTTCGCGTACATCGCCTTCACGGTCGGCATGTCCTACGCCCCGGGCGAGAACGAACCGACCAGCAACCAGATGCGCCGGATCGCGCTCGGGCATGCGCTGCTCTCGTACACCTTCGGAACCGGCATCCTGGCCGTCGCCGTCAACCTGGTCACCAACCTGGGCCAGTCATGACCCCCGCGCAGCGGTACATGCGCCCGCTGCTGGAACGGATCCGCAAGGGCGAGATCCACCGGAGCTTCATCCTCACCGACACGACGGCGCAACCGACGCCCCGTACGGCTACGACATCTTCAAAAACAAGCAGGACGAGTGCGTACAGGTGCTACTGAAGCCGTAGCTGCGGCGGACGAAAGCGCCGGGCGCAACCGGGAGGGCCGATGGCGCCCGGTCGGATCGCCACGCCGACCGGCCCGGACGCGCCACGTGGCTGCGAGCGGGACGGATGGGAGCGGCAGGATGACGGTTGCCGCGGGCAGAGAGGCCGGTTGATGACCACGAGGACGATCCTGGTGATCGCGGTGGCCGTGGTTGTCGCGGCAGGCCTCCTGGCCGGCTCACTGGTCCAGGGCCGGGCAGGCGGTCGTCGCTACCGCTGGCTGCTCGCGCCGCTGTACCGCGCATCCCGGGCCCCCGCCATCGCCGTGCTGCTCCTCGCGGCGCTGCCGGGTCTTCGTGGCACTGACTGTTGCGCTGTAACCGCCCGCTGTTCGGGTCGACGGGTCAGTGAGCCGCTCCACTGCTGACGAGGCACCCCCGACGTGGCCTGCAGGTCACGGTCACGTCGGGGGTGCTCGCGTCAGGCAGTGGGGCGTGCGGGGCCCGTCGCGAGGCGATGTCGTTGCCGGGCTGCGGCCAGCATCAGTACGCCGGCCACGATCGCGTAGATGCCGATCACCTGGGCTATGGCCACCGCCCCGACGTCGGGGCGGAACAGGATGAGCAGCCCGGCCAGAATCGACACGACCCCGACCACCGCGAGCAGCCGCGAGGCGCGCCAGCGGACCGCTATCCAGAGGTCCAGGCCGCCGATAACGACCGCCCAGATGCCGATCACGACGGCCAGCGCGAACGCGGTGATCTCGGGCCACAACAGCGTCACCAGGGCGATCGCAATCCCGAGCAGACCCGTCAGCAGAAACAGCCCGCGAACTGGGCCGGCTTGACCGCGGCTGAACCCCGCAGCCAGGTGCAGCGCCCCGCCGACCAGCGCGTACGCGCCGAACAGCACAGCCAGGGCGAGCGCCGTCACGGTGGGCCACACCAGGGCCAGCAGGCCGAACACGATCGCGGCCACCCCCCGCAGGGCCAGCGCCCAGACGTCCCGTCCACCTCGCATCGCTTCACTCCTCGATGAGACAGCAGGGCTGCCTTCTCGCTCTTCGCACACGCAACGTCGCACCGTGCCTCGGACGCCGGCGGGCAACTGGTGATGCTCGGATCAGGACTCGGGCATGACCACGATGCGGTTCTCCACCGACATCACTCCCGGCGCCGACCAGGCGACCCGCGCGGCCTCTTCGCGCTCACGCCAGGACCGGACCACACCGGTCAAGATGACCTTGTCGCCCTCGATGGTCACGGTGAGCCTTTCGCCTGGCGTGTCCACCGTACGGACGAGCGCCTCCTCGATCCGGCGCCGCGCCTCCGCCAGGTCCACCCTCGTTCGCGGCCGCAGCGAGATCTGGTTGGTCACTCCCCGCACCCCGGACAGGCGGCGCACCGCCCGCTCCGCGGCCCGTCGCTGGTATTCCCACTCGACCTCACCGCTCAGCGTCACCCATCCCCTGCTGACAGTGACATGGATGTTCTGGCTCGGCACCAGCGCATCCCAGTCCAGGGCCCGGGTCGCCGCTGCCGCCAGATCCGGGTCCGTGCGTTCCGCCGAGGTCGGCAGCCGCACCTCGATGTCGTTCGCGATCGCCTTCACCCCACGTACCCGGTACGCCGCCTGCTCAGCCGCCCACTTCTTCACGAACGAGTCGACCCACCCGGTCAGGCTCACCACCCCTTCCTTGGCCGACACACCGATCTCATTGGGTTGGACGCGGGCGTCCCATTTCAACTCAGCCAGCACATCCCGCTGGAGCTGCTCATCGGTCCGGGTCATGGTCGCGGCGGTCATCGTCTTCCCTTCAAGTTGGTGGCTTCCCGACGCCATGTTTCGCTGCCCATGCGGCACGCTCCCTACATCGCGCCAGAGGTAGCCCAAATGAGTGACCGGTCAGCAACGGAGGGCCGACCTATGCAACCCGCTGTTTGCGGCCTACGCATCTTGTACGGTTCGCTAGGGGAACCCCCCTTTCAGGCCCGACGTGTGCGTCGCGCGGTGCCAGACCGGCGGACGCGTACCAATGAGGGACCCGAGGAGGCCGCGGTGGCGCAGTCGTACCCCGCGCCGGCGGCCCCGATGATCCGGCGACCGTGGCTGCGGAGGCTCCGTTGCGTTGAGCGTTGGCAGGGTCGAGGCAGGCTTGAGCGGTGAAGTCGCCGACCCGCTCTCGCCCGTGGCTGCCACCGACGTCGGCGTTCGCCGGGTTCCGGTTCCCAGCCGAGGTCATCGTGGTCGCGGTGCGGTGGTATCTGCGGTTCAACCTGTCCTACCGTGACGTTGAAGAACTGCTGGTCGAACGCGGCATCGAGGTCGACCACGTCACCGTCTACCGATGGGTACAGCGGTTCACCCCGCTGCTGGCCGACGCCGCCCGCTTCAGCCGCCACTCACCCGGCGACAGGTGGTTCGTCGACGAGACGTATGTCAAGGTCAACGGGATATGGCGCTACGTGTACCGTGCGATCGACCAGTACGGGCAGGTCATCGACGTGCTCGTCTCGACCCGCCGGGACGCCGAGGCGGCCCGCAGGTTCTTCCGTCGGGCCCTGTCGACGTTGAAGGTGACACCCAGCGAGGTCATCACCGACGCCGCCGCGGTCTACCCCGGCGTGCTCGACGAACTGATCCCGCAGGCGTGGCACCACGTCGAGCAGTACGCCAACAATCCGATCGAGGCCGATCACAGCCGCCTCAAACACCGGGTGCGATCGATGCGCGGGCTACGAACCGACAAGACAGCACAAGTGATCATCGCCGGACACGCCTTCATGCAGAACCTACGACGCGGACACTATGAACTCGCCGTCGACGCCCGGCCGACAACGCGGGCCGCCGCTGCGTTCACCGAACTCGCCCAAGCGATCTGACCGTCGACCCGATACAGGCTCAACGCGTCCAACGATCCAGTAACGCAACGGCGCCTCTGCCAGACGACCTTGTCGGCTGTCAGAGAGGCGGGGCCGCTCACCGGGCCGGTCGCGCGGGAGGTAGGGCCGTGACCTGCGCTGTCAGACAGCGATGGCGGCTGGCAGGCCTGTTGAGGAGGTCTACTCGGCGGGCTAGTCCGCCAAACGGACCAGCGCTGGTCCGCGTCGTGCCCCAGCTTCCTCCGCAGCGGTAAGGGCCGCGGTGGGGGCGTACCGGCCCGGTCGGCGGGTATCCGCGCCCGTCCAGCGACGAGAAGATTGGTGGTACGGAGTGGGGACGACGGAGATCCGGGTGCACGGCGTGGCCGAGCCGGGCCCGGAGAGTCTCCTTGGCCGCCCGGTCGTTGACCGAGTGGCCGGTGACCGGGAGGCATCGCGCTGGAGCACGCCAGGGTCGAAGTGACTGCGCTGTCCGCCGGCTACGCGGAGGCGCTGGCTCCGCTGCGCCGCGGACAGGCGGCCACGATCCGGGCCGGGTCGCGACCGATGTGGCGGTGATGCTCCAGCGATAGCGCCCCGGCGCCGACCGCCGCGTCAAGCCCCGCGTATGCACAGGTCAAGCTCGGTGTGCTGTGCGCGCAGGTCGAAGCGACCGTGGTGGCCGACGACCTCGCCACCCTCACTTGCCGCCCCTTCGGAAGGGCCGAGGCTGGCGGTGGGCAGATTGTCCCGTGTCCGGCTAACTCCGATTCGGAAGCCGTGGTGTAACCACATCTAGAAGGGTAACCACCACTCCACTAGGCACCGGATTGGCCAGCGGCGGCGGCTCGTGTGGCCAGAGCGGAGGGGCAGCGTGCGGCTCGACCAGATCAATATCCTGCAGGGAGACGCCTTCGTTGTAAGCGACCGGCAGGGTGACATCAACCCGGCCGCCAACGTTCCCGACGGGCTGTTCTATCGCGACATGCGTCACTTATCGCGGTGGCAGCTGCGCCTCAACGGCCACCAACTGGAGGCGCTGAGCGCGGACAACCTCGAGTACGACGAAGTTGTCTTCTTTCTGATCGAGCCGACCGGAACGATCTACCGGAACCCGTCGCTGTCGGTCACCCGCCGCCGCGCAGTGGCGACTGGCATGCAGGAGCGCATCACGGTCCACAACTTCGGCAACACGCCGGTCGCGTTCGAACTCACGATGATATTTGACGCCGATTTTGCCGATATCTTCGAGGTCAAGGATCAGATGTCGAAAACCGGCCATCTGTACCGCCATCGGCGCGACGGCGGGATCACGTTGGGCTACAGCCGCGCCGACTTCCGCCGCGAAACCCACATCGACGCCCCCGGTGCCTTCGTTACCGAGGAGTCGCTCACCTTCCGATATGAGCTACCACCTGGACAAGAGTGGGGCATCGATATCCAGATCCGGGTTGGGGTCGAAGTGGACGCAGCGCTACAGCGCCGCCAACACCACCCGGACATGCCTTACAGCATCCGAGAGTGGCTGGACGCGTCACCCATCTTGGACACGGATTGGGACGACTTGCTGCACATCTACAACCGCAGTCTGCTCGACCTCGCCGCGTTGAGGTTCTACCCCTTCGTCGGAGATAGAGCCTCTCTGCCCGCAGCCGGGCTGCCCTGGTTCATGGCGGTGTTCGGCCGCGATAGCCTCCTGGTCAGCTATCAGATGCTGCCGTTCCACCCCGAACTTGCCTATACGACTTTGCGGGCCCTCGCCGAGCGGCAGGCGATCCATGAGGACGACCACCGCGATGCCGAACCGGGGAAGATCCTGCACGAACTGCGCAACGGGGAGCGTGCCCATTTCGGCGAACGTCCGCAGTCCCCGTACTTCGGCGCCGCTGACACGACGCCGCTGTTCCTGATCGTCCTAGACGAGTACGAACGGTGGACCGGTGACACGCAGACTGTCCAGGACCTCGAGCCCGCGGCCCGCGCGGCGTTGCGGTGGCTGGAGACGTACGGCGATCCCGACGGCGACGGCTACATCGAATACCAGACTCGCAACCCGCGCAGCGGTCTGGTCAACCAATGCTGGAAGGACTCCTGGAACTCGGTGGTCCACCCCGACGGCAGCCTCGCCAAGCTTCCCCGGGCCACCTGCGAAATTCAGGGCTATGCCTACGACGCGCGCCGCCGAACGGCGCGGCTCGCGCGGGAGGTTTGGAACGACCCCGGCCTCGCCGAGCGTCTGGAACGCGACGCCGAGGAACTCTATCGCCGGTTCAACACCGACTTTTGGCTACCCGACCTCGGCTATTACGCCCTCGCGTTGGACGGGGACAAGAAGCCGGTGACCACATTAACCTCCAACATCGGACACCTGCTGTGGAGCGGGATCGTGCCGCCCGAACGCGTTGACGCGCTCGCCGCACTGCTCTGCGGACCCCGGATGTTTACGGGATGGGGCGTGCGCACGCTCGCCGACGGGCAGCCCGCCTACAACCCGCTTGAGTACCACAACGGCACCGTTTGGCCGCACGACACCGCGATCGCCGCTGCCGGGCTTGCCCGGTACGGACACCGCGACGAGGCCAACCAACTCGCGATGGGGCTGTTGCAGGCCGGCCATCATCTGCGCCATCGACTGCCCGAGGCACTCGCAGGCTACCCACGAAAGAACACTTTGGTGCCCGTGCTCTACCCCACCGCCTGCTCCCCGCAGGCATGGGCCGCCGGTGCGCCGATGATGCTGCTCCGCATGATGCTCGGCATCGATCCGGAGCCCGACACTCTGGCCGTGCGCCCACACCTACCTGAGGATCTCCGCCGCCTGGCACTGCATGGAGTGCGCTTCCGCGGCGCCCGGGTCGAGGCCCTCGCGGGCACCGCTGCACATGACCTAGATCGGTTGAAGCCGGTACCGGGCGCCCGGGAGCTTCAGTGAAGAACACACCATTCGGTCGAGATCACCGTTGGACGGCAGCGGCCGGACACTGTGCTGGGAGATCCTGCGCGACGACGACGGCGCTGCCCCGCAGATTGACCGATACCTCGTCCCGCCATCGCCCACCTCCACAACACCGCGTCACCGGCTGCTACACGTCCCCGCCCGCCTCACCCGTTCCGCCCGACGACCCGTTCCCCGAGGAACCCGCCACTCGCCGGGTAACCGCCATGCCCATATGCCGGACGAACCACACGGAAAGATCAACCAGCGGTCAGCCACCCTTGGTAACACTTGGCGACAGGCCGAGGCTAGTGATCCGTCGCGGTCCCGCCGGCGCCCTGCCTGCGCCGGGTACCGATCACGGTGGTGGCGACGAGGGTGGCGAGGAGCAGAGCGGTCAGGCGCGCCGGTGCCGGTGTGAACGGTGTCAGCAGTACGAGCGCCGTCGTGGCCAAGTACGGCACGGTCATCTTGAGCTGTTGATAGGGGCGGATGTGCAGCGTCCAGACTGCGAGTAGGTAGATTGCGACCGGCGTGGCCACCGCGTATCCGGCAGCCATGCGCCCAAGGTGCGCCGCACCGGTCTGGTAGTCCACGTCGACGGCGATGCCCGCACCGAGCGCGGCGGCGGAAGCGAAGATCAGGTATTGGCCGTATCCCCAGAGCAGCGCCACGCGCGGCGTGCTAGCCAGTTGGTAAACGGGGCGGTCGAAGTACAGCCACCACATCGCGAAGACGATCACGACGGCGGCGCCTGCGATCGACAGCAAGGTGCTTGTCTTGATCCCTCTGTCGAACGCGGTCTGGACGGCGAGGCTGGCCGCGAGTATCGACTCGCCGAGCACGATGAGGGTGAATAGCCCGTACCGCTCCGTTATGTGGCGTGGGTGCCAGATGATCGGAGCGGGGCGCCGGGCCCAGAACGGCAGGAGCAGTTCGGCGAGGACGATCACGAGGAAGCCGCGTAGGAGCCACCGGTCGGGCAGTGCCAGCCGGGCGATCCAGGCCGCCTGCAGCACGGTGATCCCCACGGCGTAGCGCAGCGCGGTGGCCCGCCGCTCCGGGTCGCTGTGGGCGACGCGCAACCATTGCCCGACCATCGCCAGCCGCATGATCACGTACCCGTAGGTGATGACGGAGAAGTCGCCGTGATCGAAGGCGCGAGGTACGCCACCGGCGATCACCAGCGCCCCGGCGATCTGAACCAGGGTGGTGAGGCGGTAGACGTCGTCCTCGGGGTCGTACGCGGAAGCGAACGTGGTGAAGTTCATCCACGCCCACCAGATCGCGAAGAACACCGCCGGATAGAGGTCGATCCCGTGGCCGATGTCGGCCTCGCCCAGGTTGTGGTGCAGCCGGTCGGCGGCCTGCCTCACCGCGGCCACGAAGCACAGATCGAAGAGCAGTTCCAGCGGAGTCACCGTCCGGTACGGCTCGTCGGTGGGGCGGGCGACCATCGGCCGGTACCAGGTGCGCGAGAGACCCGCTGGATGAGTCACTGTGTCGGACATGCACCACCTCGGACGACTCGCGCGAAGACGATTCCTGCCGCTGATCATTCCGACCGCGGCCCGTCCCGTACCGACGCTCACCAAAGTTCACGTGAACGGGCCTGGAAGTCGACTCCACCGGCAGCATGCGAGGCGCCCTAGGCCGAACCAAGGGACAACGGTGATTGCTACCCGTTCGCGGCTCCGACCTCCGAGGCCGCTATGCGGTAGCGAGAACTCGTTCGCCTATTTCGTGGCCGATCCGTTCGAGCTTGCCCGCGCTGCCTTCCTTCTGGATGAGGTTAGCCAGCAGGCTCTGCGTACACCCGCTCTCGCCTGCAGCGGGACGCGGACCTCGCCGCCCGCGACGTCATCCTCAACACCGCCCTACGGCTGTACAAGCCGACGCAATGGTCTGCGCGGGACTGGCTCGTCGACCTCATCGACAAGTACGTCCAGGCCCAAGCCACAGGGTTGGTCTACTACCGCATGCTGAACCCCGCGCGGCGGTCGTAGGTCCCGTGTCGGGCGGTCACCACGTGCGTCAGCCGAACGAGTGCCACAACGGGCACGGCTACGCCGGCGGCTCGGCGACCACGCCGATGCGCGACTGGTGGCCGTGCCGCCGCGGCGGGCACCTGGTCATCCGCTGCCGCATGTGCCCCGACGTCCAGGTGGAGCCGCCGGTCGGCGCGGACTGCGACGCCCACGACCACCGCGCCGGCGGCGGCTAGTCCGCCTGGCGGACCAGCGCCCGCTCTGAATGGCCCCACTGGCGCGTGGCCGACTAGCTCGCGGCTGGCGGTAGGGGAGGGCAACCTCGTGCGGGTCAGCGCGTGCCCGGTCGACCAGGTAGCGCAGCTCGGCGGGGGAGTCCACGACGCGCTCGATGACGGTCACGCCGGCCGGGCTGTTGCCGGCCCGGTCCCAGCGGATCGTGAGGTACCACCGGTTGCGCCACTCCACGCCCGCAGGCCACTCGCACAGGTGTTCGATGATGTCGGACCCGCGGGCCATACTGGCGGGATGTCCAGTGAGATCAATGTGACGTACCGGGTGACCCGGGCCTTGCCGGCCGCTCAGCAGGCCACCTGCCGCTTGGTGGTGGACGAGATGGCCGGCGAGGTGCCGGAGCCTGAGAACGCCGACGTCATCGTCACCGACGAGTTCGACAAGGTGGTCGCGGAGTATCTGGCGACCGAGGTTGACCTGGCGTTCGACCCGGCCCTGGCAAACCAGTACCGGGCAGACCGGGCCGACGGCGCGCGCGCCGCCGGCAGGACCTCCCCGCAGCCGGACGGCAAGGTCGTGGTGATCGTCGGCAGCGCCCGCTCGGCCCGAAGTTCGCCGTCCGTGGTCATGGCGCGCGACCGGTTCACGGGGTAGAAACATGTCAACCCTTCGGCGCGATCCGACCTTCAGCCGCAGGGCTCAGAGAGCGCTCTCACCGCCCCAGCTGTGCCGGGTGCACGCCTCCGGCCAGCGGAGAGGACGAACCGCATGACAACCCCGTCCCGTCGTACCCTCATCCTCGCCCTTCTGGTGACCACCGCGGTCGCGACGACCGGCACCGCCGCCACCGCCGGCCGCCCCACGCACGGCGCACCCGACTTCGGTCCGAACGTGACCATCTTCGATCCGTCCATGCCGGTCGGCGAGATCCAGCAGACCCTCGACGCGGCGCACGCCCGGCAGGTCGACAACGAGATGGGCACCGAGCGGCACGCGTACCTGTTCAAGCCGGGCACGTACGGCACGGCCGAGCAGCCGTTGCAGGCCAAGGTCGGCTACTACACCGAGGTGTCCGGCCTGGGCGCCTCGCCCACCGACGTCGCGGTCAACGGCAAGATCGAGGTGTACAACCGCTGCCTGGCCGACGGCGGCACCGGCAACTGCCTCGCGCTTGTGAACTTCTGGCGCACCCTGTCCAACCTCTCGCTCACCGTCAACGCCGCCGGCCAGGACGGCTGCCGGTCGACGGCGAACTTCTGGGCGGTGTCCCAGGCGGTGTCGATGCGCCGACTCAACATCACCGGTGGCGGTCTGTCGCTGATGGACTACTGCACCGCCGGCCCGCAGTACGCCAGCGGCGGCTTCATCGCCGACTCGCGGCTGCCAGCCACCACCAACGGCTCCCAGCAGCAGTGGCTCACCCGCAACAGCGAGGTCGCCGGCTGGTCCAACGCCGTGTGGAACCAGGTCTTCGCCGGCGTCGAGGGCGCGCCGGACGACGCCACGTTCCCCGACCCGCCGTACACCACCCTGGAGACCACCCCGGTGAGCCGGGAGAAGCCGTACCTGTTCGTCGACGGCAAGGGCCGGTACAACGTGCGGGTGCCCGCCGCGCGGCGCGACAGCCGGGGCATCTCCTGGGCGGACGGCATGACGCCGGGACGGACCATCGGAATCCGTGACTTCTTCGTCGCCAAGCCGTCCGATTCCGTGCAGGTCATCAACAGTCAGTTGGCCCGGGGCAAGCACCTGCTGCTGACCCCCGGCACGTACGACATCGCGCGCAGCATCGAGGTCCGGCGTCCGAACACCGTCGTGCTCGGCATCGGGCACGCCACCCTTACGGCCGTCAACGGCGCGATCCCGCTGGACGTCGCCGGTGTCCCCGGTGTGATCGTCGCCGGGGTCACGATCGACGCCGGCAGCGTCGAGTCGCCCGTCCTGCTGCGGGTTGGTCGCCAGCACGGCCGCGACGCCAGCAGCCCGGCCAACCCGACCACGCTGTCCGACGTGTACTTCCGGGTCGGCGGCCCGCACATCGGCCGGGCGAACACCGCGCTGGAGGTCAACAGCGACAACGTGCTCATCGACCACACCTGGGTGTGGCGGGGTGACCACGGTGTCGAGGGCTTCACCGAGGGCGTCAACGGGGACACCGACCGCTGGCGTACCAACACCGGGCGCTACGGCGCCGTCATCAACGGCGACCACGTCACCGCCACCGGTCTGTTCGTCGAGCACTTCCAGCGCTACAACACGGTCTGGAACGGTGAGCACGGCACCACCGTCCTGTACCAGAACGAGCTGCCGTACGACCCGCCGACGCAGGCCGACTGGATGAACGGCCCGGTCGAGGGTTTCGCCGGATACAAGGTCGGCGACCGGGTGCGGCACCACAACCTGTACGGCGGTGGCGTCTACGTCTTCAACCAGAACAACCCGTCGATCCACACGGAGAACGGCTTCGAGGTTCCCAACCGGCCGGGGGTGAGGCTGCACCACATCATGACGGTCAACCTCAGCGCGGGCACGATCGACCACGTGGTCAACGGCGTCGGCGACGCGGCTGACATGAGCAAGGTGGGTGCGCCGGTCTACCTGACCGAGTACCCGACTCCGTAGCGGGATCGGTCGTTCCGACGGGGCCGGAGCCGGCGACAGCTCCGGCCCCGTCGTCGGTGGTGCCACCCGTGGAGGATCCACGTCAACGGTCTTGAATTCCTATTATGTCGATAGAAAAATAGGTGAATCGCGCCACCGGATCGCGCGTCGACTGGTGACTCCCGCGCACCGGCTGGGCTCCGCACGCACGTCACCGCACGGCCGACCGATCCGGCACCGCCGAATCGGTTCACCACCATGGAGGTACGTCATGACCACCGACCCGGCACCGCCCATCCCGCCGAACCGACCGGCGTGGCGCGTGACGGGACGTTCGTCAGCATCGGTCTGGAGGTCCGGGTCGCGTCGCTGCGGGAGGCGGATTGGCGACCGGTGGCGGTGTTCGCCAGTGCCACGGTGTTCAACCTGGCGTTGGCGCTCGGCCTGGCGTCCCTGCTGTTCCGCAACGTCTCGGCCTGAGGCGCGTGACGTTGGCGGTGCGGCGGGGCCGTCTCGACCCCAGCCATTGGCGCACGGTCAGCGCGGTGCCGCCGGCGGCCAGCAGCAGCACCCCCACCGCGATGTAGCGGCGCAGGTCACCGCCACCGAGCAGGGCGCCGGCCACCGCGCCGCCGATGGTGCCGACCGGCAGTACGGCCCACGGCCAGAGGAGGAACGCACCCGCACACAGCACGCCGATGGTGGCCGCCAGGCCGACCGGGCCGGGTAGCAGGGTGACCACGGTCAGCACTCCGCCCAGCCCGGCGCCGGCGAGCAGCACACTGGGCGCGACGACCGGCACTCTCATCGCGGCAGCAGGTCGGCTGAGCTGTCGACGAGCCGTTGTCGACGGCCACCACCTCGTAGTCCAGATGTCGCGGTGGCGGACCCGGAGTCTCTCTCGACACGCGGTCCTCCCTATCCGTCCGGTGCTCGCAGGGCATGCCGGCGGACACCCACGGGGCGGAAGGTTACTGGTGATAAAGAGCTTAATAATGGCGAACGGCCAAAAATATCCTTCTTCATATTAAACTTCGCATATCTACACAAGGTCGTCCGGTTGCCGCAGCGGGCCGACCGTTTCGTCGTTTCGAGGAGTCCGACATGGACCTGCCCGTTACCGCCGTCGGTGTCGGCCCGCCGACGGACCTGATTCCCGGGCGCGTGCTGGTGACCGGGGGTGCCGGCTTCATCGGCGGCCACGTGGTCGCCCGACTGATGCTGATGGGCAGCCAGGTCCTGGTGCTCGACAACTTCTCCACCGGCCGGATCGAGAACCTGGCCGACGCCGCGTACGGCGGACTGACCGAGGCGGACGTCGTCTCGGGTGACATCCGTACGCCGGAGGGTGTCGAGGTCATCCACCAGTGGCAGCCGGACGTGGTGGTGCACCTCGCCGCACAGCCGAGCGTTCCCGCAGGCCGTCAGTCACCCCTGTACGACGCCGACGTGAACGTGTTCGGCACCGTCAACGTGCTGGACGCCTGCGCCCGCAGCGGGGTGCGGCTGGTGATCAACGCGGCCAGCAGCGCCATCTTCGGCAGCGTCGCGGCCCACGAGTTGCCGGTCCGGGAGGACCATCCGATTGCCCCGGTGAGCCCGTACGGCGTCAGCACGGCCGCCGGCGTGCACTACCTCGACTGGTACGGGCGTCAGCACGGCCTGTCGTACACCTCGATGGTGTTCGGGAATGTCTACGGGCCCCGGCAGGAGGGCGGCGACTGCGGCGTGGTGTCCCTGATGGTCGATGCGCTGCTCGGCGGTCGGCAAGTGGTGATCTACGACGACGGTACGCAGACCCGGGATTTCATCCACGTCAGCGATGTCGCCGAGGCGATCGCCGTTGCCTGTCACCACAACGGTGTGGGTATGGTCAACATCGCCTCGGGGCGGCAGACCAGCGTGAACGAGGTGTACGACACGGTCCGGGAGGCGTCCGGCGTCGACGACGCGGCCCGCTACGAGCCGCTGCCCTGGCCGGGCGAGGTGCGCCACATGGCGCTGGACACCAGGAAAGCGCGCGAGTTGCTCGGCTGGTATCCCAAGATCGGCTTCACCGAGGGCGTGCGGATGACGGTGCGCGACGCCCGCCGCCGCCAAGGCCCGAGTCAGATCCTGTCCCCGGTGTGGGCGCTGGAGCGGGCCGTCAACCACTGACGGTGCAGCGTGTAATTCCCGTGATCTGATCTGGAATTTCATCGAACAGTCTAACTCTTGCGGGCCGGCATCCACTGCTGCCACGATGGCCGTCAATGCCTTCCGTCCCGAAGGAGTGGTCCTCATGGCGGTCTCCCGCCGCAGGTTCGTCACATCGGTGCTGGCCGGGTCCGCCCTCGCCACCGCCTCCACCACCGAGCTGCTCAGCAGCATGTCCAGCCCCGCGCAGGCCGCCAGTCCCCCCGGGGACGTGGTCGGCAAGGTGACGGTCGGCTACCAGGGCTGGTTCAGCGCCCCCGGCGACGGGGCGCCGATCGGCGGATGGTGGCACTGGGGACGCGACCGGTTCCAGCCGCCGTCGCCCGCCAACACCACAATCGTGTCCTGGCCGGACATGCGCGAGTACACCCGCACCTATCCCACCGCCTACCCCAACCTGGGCAACGGCCAGCCGGCCACCCTCTTCTCCTCGTACGACCAGCAGACGGTGGACACCCACTTCCGCTGGATGCAGGAGAACGGCTGCGACACCGCCGCGCTGCAACGGTTCAACCCGATGGGCGACGAGGGGCCGACCCGCGACGCGATGACGCAGAAGGTGCGCTCTGCGGCCGAGCGCTACAACCGCAAGTTCTACATCATGTACGACGTCACCGACTGGCTCACCGTCCAATCGGAGATCAAGACCGACTGGACGACGAAGATGGCGGCGCACACCGCGTCCTCCGCGTACGCCCGGCAGAACGGCAAACCGGTCGTCTGCATCTGGGGCTTCGGGTTCAGCGAACCCAGCCGACCGTTCACCCCCGGGCCCTGCCTGGAGGTCATCAACTGGTTCAAGGCGCAGGGCTGCTACGTCATCGGCGGCGTGCCCACCTGGTGGCGCCAGGGCATCGAGGACTCCCGCCCCGGCTTCCTCGACGTCTACCACGCGTTCCACGCGATCTCGCCGTGGATGGTCTACCGGGCCAGGACCGTCGAGGAGCTCGACTCGTACTACAACAACGTCAACGTCGGCGACATGGCCGACTGCGCGGCGCGCGGCATCGACTACCTGCCCTGCGTGATGCCCGGTGACCTCGCCGGCGGGCACCGCAAGCACGGCGACTTCTACTGGCGGCACATCTACAACATGGTCCGGCTCGGCTCCCAGGGCCTGTACGTGTCCATGTTCGACGAGTACAACGAGGGCAACCAGATCGCCAAGACGTCCGAGACCCAGGCCACCACCCCGGCCGGCGCGAGCATCCGCGCCCTGGACGAGGACGGCGTGGCCTGCTCCTCCGACTACTACCTGCGCATCACCGCCGACGGCGGCCGGATGCTCAAGGGACAGCTCGCCCTGACCGCCGTACGCCCCACGCCACCGACGCTCGGCACCCCGCCGCCGGCCAGCGGAAACCTGGCCGCCGGCCGGCCCACCTCGGCGAGCAGCCAGGGCAGCGGTTTCCCGTCGGGCAACGCGGTGGACTCGAACGTCGGCAGCTACTGGGAGAGCGCCAACGGTGCGTTCCCCCAGTGGTGGCAGGTCGACCTCGGCGCCAGCCACCAGGTCAACAAGCTCGTGCTGCGGCTGCCCGCCAGCTGGGGCGCGCGTACCCAGACCATCACCGTGCTGGGCAGCGTCGACGGCGGCTCCTTCGCCACCATCGCCGGCGCCTCCGCGTTCACCTTCGACCCGGCGACCGGCAACACCGTCACCCGCACGCTGACGACCACCACGGCCCGCCACATCCGGCTCAGCATCGCCGGCAACACCGGCTGGCCGGCGGGCCAGCTCGCCCAGGTCGAGGTGTACGCCGCCAGCGGCACCACGGACAACCCGCCGACCGCCCCGAGTGGTCTCACGGTGACCGGCCGGACGGCCAGCAGCGTGTCCCTGGCCTGGACGGCGTCGACCGACGACAACGGCGTGACCGGCTACCAGGTGCGCCAGGGCGGCACCGTGGTCAGCACGGTCACGGGCACCACGGCGACCGTGAGCGGGCTCAGCGCGTCGACCTCGTACACCTTCACCGTCACCGCCCGCGACGCCGCCGGCAACACCTCGGCGGCGTCGAACGCGGTCACCGCGACCACCGACGCCCCGGCCAACGCCGACCTCGCCCGCGGCCGGTCCACAAGCGAGAGCAGCCACGTCCAGAGCTACGGCTCGGGCAACGTGGTCGACGGCGACGCGAACAGCTACTGGGAGAGCGCCAACAACGCCTTCCCGCAGTGGGTGCAGGTCGACCTGGGCGCGACGCGCACGGTCGGACGGGTGGTGCTCAAGCTGCCGCCGTCATCGGCCTGGGCGACCCGGACGCAGACCCTCGCCGTGCAGGGCAGCACCGACGGGAGCAGCTTCGGCACGCTCGTCGGCTCGGCGGCGCGCACCTTCGACCCGTCGATGGGCAACCAGGTGAGCCTTTCGTTTACCGCCGCTCAGTCCCGCTACGTGCGCATCACCGTGACCGGTAACACCGGCTGGCCGGCCGGGCAACTGGCGGCACTGGAGGTGTACGCCAGCTGACCGGGCGTGGGGCGGCCGCCGGACGCCGACCGGCGGCCGCTCCTCCCGTCGAGCCCCAAGCCCTAGCAGGGCTGGCCAACGTTGCAAAAAGATCAGTGTCGGGCAAATTCCGGTAGCTCAAGTGCGGCCGCCCGGGGGGATTTTGAACGTCCCACCCAACGCCTACGTGTCCATCCAGCGCCTAACTTGATCTTTAACCTGTGCGTCGTGGCCTCGGGCTATTCGGGGTCTTCGTTTTCTTGGTGTTGCTGTTCGGCTTGTTGCTGGTGGCGGCTGTGACGATGTGGACGTCGTGGCGGGCGGCTCGGTGGC
>NZ_VDFY01000248.1 GCF_006228125.1 Micromonospora orduensis
GGTACGGACAGACGGGGCTGGCAGGCAGGGTCGGTCGGCGTCTCGACCCTGCCTCCCCCGCATCCGGCCAGCCAGGGCGTTGGCATGCCCGGGCCGGACGTCTCAGGCCGGCGGAACCGTCAGATTCGCCGGCTCGCCGGGAATGGTGGCGGTCCTCCGGTGCGGCCGGGGAATCCCGGTCCGGCCGCACCGGACGACCGTCCTGCTCGTGCGCCACCGGGTCGTACGGCCCGGCTGCACGCCCTCCGGCGCCGACCTCGTCCCGGCCGCGGGGCGCAAACCGCGGCCGGTCCCTCGCCGGTCGGCTCCGGAAAGCCGGTCGGGCGATGACGGCGGGAAACACCGCCATCGCGGATGATCGATGGTCAGACGGCCACCGCGGCCAACGTCGGCTCCACCTCGGTCCACGAGGAGCCGATCTCCGCCGAACGGGTCACCGCGTCCAGCACGAGCTGGACCTGCAACGCGTCGGCGAAGGACGGAGCGGGGTCGACACCGGTGGCGACCGCCTCGATGAAGTCACGCATCTCGTGCGTGAAGGAGTGCTCGTAGCCGATGATGTGACCCGGCGGCCACCAGGCCGACATGTACGGGTGATCGCCCTCGGTCACCAGGATCTTGCTGAAGCCCTGCTCGGCACCGGGCCGGGTGGCGTCGTAGAACTCCAGCTCGTTGAGGCGTTCCAGGTCGAAGACGACACTGCCGAGCGAGCCGTTGATCTCGACCCGAAGGGCGTTCTTGCGGCCCGTGGCGAAGCGGCTCGCCTCGTACGTGGCCAGCGCGCCGCCGTCCAGCCGGGCCACGAAGACAGCGGCGTCGTCGACTGTCACCGGCCCGGTGGGCGACGCGCTGCCGTCCACAGTGGCCGCCAGACCGCTCGACTCGGCCGGCAGCGGCCGCTCCTTGACGAACGTCTCGGTGACGGCACTGACCCCGGTGATCCGCTGGCCGGTGACGAACTGGGTCAGGTCGATGATGTGCGCACCGATGTCGCCCAGCGCGCCGGAGCCCGCCCTGTCCTTCTGCAACCGCCAGACCAGCGGGAACTGCGGATCCACGATCCAGTCCTGGAGGTACGTCGCACGGACGTGTCGAATCACCCCGAGTCGTCCGTCGGCGACCAGCTGGCGCATCATCGTGACCGCGGGGACCCGGCGGTAGTTGAACCCGCACATCGACCGCACCCCGGCGGCCCGGGCTGTCTCCGCCGCGGCGGTCATCGCCCGCGCCTCGGCCACCGTGTTGGCCAACGGCTTCTCGCACAGGACGTGCTTACCGGCGGCCAACGCGGCGAGCGCGATCTCGGCGTGGCTGTCGCCCGGGGTGCAGACGTCGACCACGTCGATGTCGTCCCGGTTGATCAGGTCACGCCAGTCCGTCGTGTACGCGTCCCAGCCGAGCCGGTCGGCGGCGTCAGCCACCTTTCCGGTGTCCCGGCCGCAGATCAGCGCCATCCGGGCCCGCGCCGGCAGGTCGAACACGCGGTTCACGGTGCGCCACGCCTGTGAGTGCGCGGCGCCCATGAACGCGTAACCGACCATGCCGATCCGCAGTTCTCTGTCTGTCGTGGACAAGGTGGGTCTCCCCCCGGTATGTCAGAACCCGAGCTTGTCGTAGCTGCTCGCGTTCTCCTTGGTGATCGTCTCGGAGGCGAGGGTCACTTCCTTGGGCACCTGCAGCTCCGTCAGGTCGCCCAGGCCCCGGCCCTGCGCGATGAGCCGCGCGAGCGAGACCGCCGAGGAGGCCATCGACGGGTTGTAGGTGACCGTCGCCTTGAGCACGGTGTTGTCGGCCTTGATCGCGTCGATCGCGAGCTTGGAGCCCGCGCCGCCGACCATGAAGAACTCCGACCGGTTGGCCTGCTTGATGGCGGCGAGCACGCCGATGCCCTGGTCGTCGTCGTGGTTCCAGATCGCGTCGATCTTCGGCAGCGCCTGGAGCAGCTGGGCCGCCTCGCGCTGGCCGCTGTCCGAGGTGAACTCGGCCGAGCGGCGGTTGCCCACCTTGAACCCGTACGTCGCCAGGGCCGCCGCGAAGCCGGCGCTGCGCTCGACGGTCAGCGGGATCTCCAGGCCGGCGATCTCACCGATCACCGGGTTGGCGATGCCCTTGTCCTTGAGCTGCTTGCCGATGAAGTGCCCGGCCGAGACGCCCATGCCGTAGTTGTCGCCCTTGATGACCAGCCGCGAGGCCAGCGCGTCGGGGAAGGCCCGGTCGAGGTTCACGATCGGGATGCCCGCCTGCATGGCCTGGAGGGCAACGGCGTTGACCTCCTTGCCGTCGTGCGGCAGCACGACGATGATGTCCGGCTTCTGGGCGATCAGCGTGCCGAGCGTGGAGCGCTGGGCCTCGGAGTTCGAGCCGCCGTCGACCTCCTTGAACTCCACGTCGGAGTACGCGGCGGCCTGGGCCTTGGCGTTGGCGTGGATCGCACCCATCCAGCCGTGGTCGGCGGCCGGGGCGGAGAAGCCGATGACGACCTTCTTGCCCGGGGCGTTGTTGCCTTCGCTGTTTCCGGCGGCCTTGGTCTGGGTGCTGGCCGCCGGGGTCTCGTTGCTGGTGCAGGCGGTCAGCAGGGTGGCGGCGCCGACTGCGGCTCCACCGAAGAGCAACCGGCGGCGCGACACGTCGCGACTGTGCTGGGTCATGAAAGACCTCCTGGGAGCGGGTTTTTTAGGGGTGAGGGTGTGCGGGGCCCGGCCACTGTCGAAGATCTCGACGTCGCCAGGGACAACGGTGCGGTGCGTCAGGTTGCGGTGGTGACCCTGTTCCGCGCGAGGAGCCGAGTGACGGACTTGAACTGGAACTGCTGGACCAGGACGGCGGCGACGATGATGCCGCCCTTGACCATGTTCTGCGCCTCGATGGAGAGGCCGTTGATGGCGAAGAGGTTCGTGATCGTGGCGAAGATGATGACGCCGAGCAGCGAGCCGACGATCGTTCCCCGTCCACCGCTGAGCAGCGTCCCACCGATGATCGCGGCGGCGATCGCGTCCAGCTCGTAGAGGTTGGCCATCGCCGCCTGCGCCGAGGTGGCCTGCGAGGTGAGCATGATGGCGGCGATGCCGCAGCAGAGGCCGGAGAGCGCGTAGAGCAGCATGGTGTGCCGGCGGACGTTGATGCCGGCCAGCCGCGCCGCCTCCGGGTTGCCGCCGACGGCGATGGTCCGCCGGCCGAAGGTCGTGCGGTTGAGCAGGACCCAGCCGGCCACCACGACCGCGCCGAGGATGTAGACGAGGATCGGGATCCCGAGCACCTTGCGGGCCGCGATGTCGTTGATGAAGGTGCTGCTGGACACCTGGGTCTGCTTGTTGGAGATCGAGGCCGCGAGGCCGCGGGCGGCCACCAGCATCGCGAGGGTCGCGATGAACGGCACCAACCGGCCGTACGAGATGAGGACGCCGTTGACCAGGCCGACGCAGATGCCGACGACGAGCGCCGTGAAGATCATGCCGCCGGCGCCGTAGCTCTGGGTGGCCACCGTGGTGCACCAGACGCCGGCCAGCGCGACGATCGCCCCGACCGACAGGTCGATGCCGCCGCCGATGATCACGAAGGTCATGCCGACCGTGACCACGCCGACGACCGAGGCGAGTTGCAGGATGGCCAGGACGTTGTTCCACACCCAGGTCGGGTCGCCGTAGAGGTCGGGCTTGGTGACCGCGCCGACCACGATGAGCGCGGCCAGCACACCGATCAGGCCGAGGTTGCGCTTGGCGCCGTCGCCGCCGTCCCCCCGCCACCAGGAGAGTCGGCCCGTGCCCGCCGCCTTGTCACTGGCCACCGCCGTCTCCGCCGGGTCCACCGGCGGCGACTGTGCCGGAAGCTGCGGGCGCTCCGGTGTCGCGGTGGGAGTGGGAGTCGCGTCGCTCATGCCGGTGCGCCTTCCATCAGGGACCCCGCCATCACGAGGTCGAGCACGGTGTTCTCGTCGAGTTCGCCGGCCGCGGCCTCGCGGACGACCCGTCCTTCCCGCATCACCAGCACCCGGTCGGCCAGGCCCAGCACCTCGGGGACCTCGCTGGAGACCAGCAGCACCCCGACGCCCTGGGCGGCCAACGACCGGATGACCTGGTACAGCTCAGCCCGGGCACCCACGTCCACTCCCCGGGTGGGCTCGTCGAGCAGCAGCAACCTGGTGCCGCCGAGCAACCACCGCCCGACCACCACCTTCTGCTGGTTGCCGCCGGACAGGGTGCGCACCGGCCGGTCGACGTCCCGGGGCCGCAGCTCCAGGGTCTCGGCGATCCGGTCCGCCTCGGCGCGTTCCTTTGCGGCGTCGGTGAAGCCGAGTCGCGCGTACCGGCCGAAGGTGGCGAGCGTGACGTTGCGGTAGATCGGCTCACCGAGCAGCAGCGCCTGGCTCTTGCGTTCCTCCGGGGCCATCCCCATGCCGGCCCGCACCGCGGCGCCGACGCCGGGACGCAGCACCCGCCCCTCCATCCGCACCGAGCCGGCCTCCGGGAGGCGGGCACCGTAGATGGTCTCCAGCAGCTCGGACCGGCCGGAGCCGACCAGGCCGGCGATGCCGACGATCTCCCCGGCGCGCACGTTCAGCGACACGTCGGCGAACTCGCCGCCGCGGGTCAACCCCTCCACCTGGAGCAGGTCGGCACCGGCGGCGTCGTCGGTGGGGCGGTCCGGGAAGACGTACTCGATGGTGCGGCCGGTCATCCGGCTGACCAGGTCGCGGGTCGGGGTGTCGCGCGCCGGCAGGTTCGCCGCGGTGGTCCGGCCGTCCTTGAGTACGGTGACCCGGTCGCCGATCTCGCGGATCTCCTCCAGGCGGTGGGAGATGTAGATGACGGCGATGCCCTGCGCGGTCAGCTCTCGGATGATCCGGAACAGGTTGCCGACCTCGTCGTGCGCCAGCACCGCGCTCGGCTCGTCCATGATGATCAGTCGGGCCTCGTGCGACAGTGCCCGGGCCATGCTGACGATCTGCTTGCCGGCTGCCGGCAGCGACCGGACCATCCGTCCGGGCGGGATCTCCCCGTGGCCGAGTCGGGCCAGGATCTGCCGCGTCTGCCGGGCCATCCGACCCCGCCGGACGAACCCGAACCTGCGGTGCTCGTGACCGAGGAAGGCGTTCTCCGCGACCGAGAGGTCCTCGACGAGGTCGAGCTCCTGGTAGATGGTGGCGATACCGGCCTTCATGGCGGCCTGCGGGTTGGCGAAGGTGGCCGGCTCGCCGCGCCACTCCACCTGCCCGGAGTCCGGCTGGTGCACCCCGGACAGCACTTTGATCAGGGTGGACTTGCCGGCGCCGTTCTGACCCAGCAGGCAGTGCACCTCGCCCGCGCGTACCTCAAGCTGCACACCGTCCAGGGCGCGTACGCCGGGGAAGGTCTTGACCAGGTCGGTGAGGCGCAGGACCACCTCGCCCGCGACGGTGTCGGGGGGAGCTTCGACCAGCGGCGCCTCGACGCCGGCGTCGGCCGACCCGGTGGCGGCGGTGGTCTCCTCGGGCTGGGCCACGGTCTCCTCCTCGCTCACGATTCTTGGTCGGTCAGTGGCCGCAGCATCAGGAGGCCTCCCCGAAGGCGACGTCGCTGGCGAGCACGGCCGCGCCGGCGACCCCGGCACGACCGCCGAGCTCGGACAGCACGACGGGCAGGTTGCCGGTGGCCAGTGGCAGCGACCGGCGGTAGACCACGCTGCGGATCTCGGCGAGCAGGATGTGCCCGAGCTGGGCCAGCCCGCCGCCGATCACGATCATCGACGGGTTGGTGAAGCTGACCAGGCCGGCGAGGACACCGCCGACCCGTCGTCCGCCGTCGCGGATGAGCTGGATGCATGTCACGTCGCCCTCGACGGCGCCCTCGGCGACGTCCAGGGCGGTGACCACGCCACGCTGGGTCAGCCGCTCGGCCAGCGCCGGTGATGCGCCGCTGCGCGCGGCGGCGGTGGCGTCCTTGGCCAGCGCCGCGCCGCTGAACAGCGCCTCCAGGCAGCCGATGTTGCCGCAGGAGCACATCGGGCCGTGCGAGTCGACCTGGATGTGGCCGATGTCCCCGGCACAGCCGTCGGTGCCCCGGTAGACCTCGCCGGTGAGGTAGATGCCGCAGCCGATGCCGGTGCCGATCTTCACGAAGAGGAAGTCGTCGACCGAGTGGGCGACCCCGCCGTGCCGCTCACCGATCGCCATGATGTTGACGTCGTTGTCGACCACCGCAGGGCAGCCGTGCTCCCGGCTGAGCAGCTCGCGCACCGGGAACCGGTCCCAGCCCGGCATGATCGGCGGCGAGACCGGGACGCCGTCGCGGAAGCTGACCGGCCCGGGTACGCCGATGCCCACCGCGTCCAACCGCTCGTACGCCCCGTCGACCCGGGCCTTGTGCAGCAGCTCGTTGACCCGCTGCAGGGTGACCTTCGGGCCGTTGCGGATGTCGGCGGGCTCGGCGTAGTGCGCGACCGGTTCGAGGCGGCCGTTGACCACCTCGACGTCCATCGAGCTGGCGCCCAGGTCGACGGCGGCGAAGCGCAGGTTCGGGTTCAGTTCGACAAGTGTGGAGCGACGTCCACCCCGGGAGGCGGCGAGGCCGGCCTCTGCGACGTACCCCAGCGCGACGAGGCGGTCCAGCTCGGCGAGCAGCCGGGGCCGCGGCATCTGGAGTCGGTCGCCCAGTTCGGCCCGGGACACGGCCCCTTCGTCGCGGAGCAACCGCAACAGGCGGACGTGCAGGGGGTCGACGGTCCGCACCGGGACTCACCTCATCATCGAACTCGTTCACATCGACGTCATGCAGATGTGTTGTGTCCGACACAGTAGGAGCGTTCCGCACCGCCTGTCCAGAGCTTCAACCGTTCTGTTCCCAACTTTTGTCCGAAAGAGCAAAAGCTACTAGTCGATCAAGGAAAGGATCACGGGGCGCCCGCGTCCGCTCGCGTGCGGTTTCATCGACGGACACGAAAACGCCCCCGCCAGCGGATCTCCGCTGGCGGGGGCGGCCCGTGCGGGTCAGTGGCTGCCGGCGGCGTTGCGCTTCTTGCGGAGCTTGCGGTCGTCGCGCAGCTCGACGTACGGCTCGTCGTCGACCGAGTGGCCGGCCGAGATGGCCCTGCCGCGCTCCAACTCCGCGTCGAACTCGGCGCCCAGCAGGATCGCGATGTTGCTCAACCAGAGCCAGATCAAGAAGATGATCACCCCGGCCAGCGCCCCGTACGTCTTGTTGTACGAGCCGAAGTTGCTCACGTAGAAGGCGAACAGACCGGAGATCACCAGCCAGATCACCACCGCCAGGACACCACCCGGGCTGACCCAGCGGAACCCGCCGTGCCGGGCGTTCGGCGAGGCCCAGTAGAGGATCGCGAACATCAGGCTGACCAGGATCAGCAGCACCGGCCACTTCGCGATGTCCCACACCGTGACGGCCGTCGAGCCGAGGCCGACCACATCCCCCACAGCCTCGGCGAGCCGGCCGGTGAAGACCACGATCACCGCGCTGGCCAGCAGCAGCACCCCGATCACCGCGGTCACGCCCAGCCGGATCGGCAGCGTCTTCCAGATCGGCCGGCCCTCCGGCACGTCGTAGATGGTGTTCGAGGCACGCATGAACGCGCCGATGTAGCCGGAGGCGGACCAGAACGCGGCCACCACACCGATGATCGCGGCGATGCTGGCCAGGCCGCCGTTGTCCTGTGCCGTGCCGATCGCGTCGTTGATGATCTTCTGGATGCTGTCGTTGGGCACCGCCTGGTTGACGGTGTCCCGGACGCCGTTGGTGGCGTCCTCGCCGAGCAGACCGAGGATGGAGATCAGCACCAGCAGGCCGGGGAAGATCGACAGCACGCCGTAGTAGGTAAGCGCCGCCGCCCAGTCGGTCAGGCTGTCGTCCTGGAACTCGGTGACGGTGCGGCGCAGCGCCGCCTTCCAACCGCTGCCGGGCAGGTCGGTCGGGCTGTCCGGCCCCGCGTCGGGCCCGACCGGCGCGCTCGCGTCGGCGCGCTCACGCTCCCGGTGGACGGAAGACTCGTCCGAGGCCATCGCCCCTCCTCGTCGTCGGTGGTGGTGTCACCTCCGACATGCCCCGCCGGCGACGGCGGATAACCCCTACGGGTAGAGCAACCTGCCCATCCTCCGCGACGCGACCAGCAGGCCGACCGCCATCATCGCCACCAGGTAGAGCACATCGAGCAGCCACGCCCACCCCCCGACGCCGAGGGTGACCCCACGGATCAGGTGCACCGACCGGTACAGCGGGGTGACCTCGACCAGCCAGTGCAGCAGCGTCGGGTACGCCTGCGCCGGCACGAACGTGCCGGAGAAGAGGAACAGCGTGAACTGGGCCGATCCCATCAGGTCGAAATCCTGCCAGCTGCGCATGAAGGTGGACACCGCCATACCGAGCGCGCCGAACGCGAACCCGACAAGCACCGCCGCCGGCAGAGCCGTCAACGCCCGGGTCACCGTGGTCAGGTCGAACGCGACCATCACCGCCAGGAACGCCGCCGAGTAGGCGCTGCCCCGCAGCATCGCCCACCCCAGCTCGCCGAGGGCGATCTCGAACGGCCGTACCGGGGTGGCGATCACCCCGTCGTACAGCTTCATGTACTTCATCTTGCCGAAGAAATTGAAAGTGGTCTCCGCGAGCGCCCCGGTCATCGCCGACGAGGCGAGCATCGCCGGGGCCACGAACTCCGGGTACGACACGAGTCGCCCGTCGGGCAGCGGCAGGTCGCCGACCAGCGCCCCGACACCCACCCCGATGGAGAGCAGGTAGAGCAGCGGCTCCACGAAACCGGAGAGCAGCAGCAGCCAGTAGACCGACTTCAGCGCCGCGACGTTGCGTTCGACAACCGACACCGACCGCCGGGACGCGGCGGAGACGTCGACCAGTCGGGGCAGGACCAACGTGAGCACGAACCCTCCCTAGACGACGAGCCGGCGGCGGAACGCGCGCAGCGCCAGCAGCCACCCGGCGACCGCCCAGGCGGACAGGTAGAGCAGGTGCCCGACGATCGACCACTGCGGTGCGACGCCGAGCGTGGCGGCCCGGCACAGGTCGACGGCGTGCCACAGCGGCGTCGCGTACGCCAGCCAGCGCAGCGCCTCGGGCAGCGACTCGACCGGGAAGAACACCCCGGCGAACAGCGTCATCGGGATGACCGCGAACCGGAACAGCATCGCCAGCCAACTGTCGCTGGACACCGCCGCCGCGTACGCGAAGGTGGGCGCGGCCACCGCCAGCCCGAGCAGCGCCACCACCGGCAGGGTGGCCACCGCCCACAGCGAGGGCAACGCCCCGAACAGGGCGGTGACCAGCAGGAACGCCGCGATCGTGGTGAGCACCCGGAACAGCACGAAGGCCAGGTGCCCGGCCAGGATGTCACCCACCCGCAGCGGCGACGCGCCCTGCGCGAAGTAGGTCTTGACCCACCGGAAGTTGCTGAACACCGGCCAGGTCGAGTCGCCGACCGTCACCTGGAGCGCGGTCGAGGCGATCAGCCCCGGAACCAGCCACTCCAGATACCGCACCCCGCCGACGCCCTGGTCGATGTACGCGCCGACGCCGAGCCCGAAGCCCAGCACCGTCAACACCGGCAGCAGGAACGAGGAGAACACCCCCGCCCGCCAGGTGCGCCGCAGGCCGACCAGGTAGTGCTCGAACACCGCGTACGCCGGCACCCAGGGAAGCCGCGCCCGGATCGCCGCACCCACCATGACCACCCCCCGTCCCCGACCTTCCTACCCCCGGGGTACGACAGGCCGCCGGCCACCCTACGACGGCCCTGTCGACGTGTCGCCCGGGTTTCGGCGGGGGCGCGCGCCACATCGGCGATGTGGCGGCATCCCGCCGCCCAGACACCGCCACATCGGCGATCTGGAGTGGATCAACCGAACGGGCGGACACCAGGCGCCCGGCCGACCTAGCGACGGACGGAACCCGACCCGACGAACGCGCGCCACGCCTCGGGCGCGAAGACCAGCACCGGGCCGGCCGGGTCCTTCGAGTCACGCACGGCCACGACGCCCGGAAGATTGTCGGCAACCTCCACACAGTTGCCGCCGTCCGGGCCGCTACGGATGCTCTTGCGCCACCGGGCGCCAGTCAGATCCATGTCTCCGCCACTTCCGCCATCAGATCGAGGGACTGCCTCTGCGATAGTGCCTCACCGCGAATGGACTCCCACACCTCGATCATCTGACGAATGTACTCGGCGCGGTCGATGACCTGCCCGTGGCGCTGGCCAGCGAGGTAGACGAGATCCTCCCCCTGCGCCGAACTGGCGATCACGAAAGGTCCCCCGAGCCCAGCGTAGGCACCGGCTGGGATCGGCACGACCTGGATTCGGACCCTGGGGAACGCCGAGCCGAGCTTCACGAGATGCTGAACCTGCTCGCGCATGATGCCCGGCCCGCCCACGGTACGGCGCAGCACGTGCTCGTCGATCACGGCGGTGAGCAGCGGAGGCCGATCGCGGGTGAGCAGGCCCTGACGGTCCAGGCGGGTTGCCACCTGCTGCTCGACCTCGTCCGCACCGAACAGACTGCCGCCCGTCAGCAGCGCGCGGGCGTACCCCTCGGTCTGCAACAGGCCTGGCACACACAGCGGCTCGAACCACCGCAGCGCGGTGGTCTCCTGCTCGATGCCGGCCCAGTCCCGGAACCACGGCACCACGGCCTCGCGGCTGATCCGCCGCTGGATGCGTTCGAACCGCCCGTCGGCCGCGAACACGGCGTCACACCGACGCGCGAAGTCAAGGCTCGGCCGGCGTTCGGAGGTCTCCACCTTGGCGATCAGCGCCCCCGAGTAGCTCAACGCCTCGGCCAACGCCGCCTGTGACATGCCGCTGGCGGCGCGGGCCAGTCGCAGCTCCTCCGCGAAGTGCTCCAGCATGGACGAACTCTCCACGGACAGCCTCCGTACATCTTCGTACCGTCCCGGGCCGGTCGCCGTACGCGCTTGTCGTCGGCGCGCGGGATCTCCCACCGTAGTCGGGTCCTCAGCAGACTGTCACGCAGCGGGACCGCTCACGGGATCGGACGGCGGGCGGAACCAGGCCGGGAGCGCCCCGTGGCCCCCGACACGGGGCGCTCCCCACCCAACCGTTGGAGGTTCCGTCGTGCGCACCTTGTCGGCTCAGCACAGCGGCGGGCGCTGATGCCCCGCTACCGCCCCCATGTGGCGGCGCGCCCGTCCTGGCGCTGCCGGGTCTGCGGTGCCGCGTGGCCCTGCTCCCCGGCTCGGCTGGCGCTGCTCGGCGAGTACCGCGAGAACCGGACCGGCCTGCTCATCTACCTCGCCACGCTGCTCGACGAGGCGGCCGGGGACCTCACCGACCACGACGGGCTGGCCGAGCGCTTCCTCACCTGGGCCAGAGCCCGGTGAACCGGTCAGTCGACAAGGGTGCGGCCGGTCAGGTGCAGGAAGACGTCCTCCAGGCCGCTGCGCCGCACCAGCACGTTCGCCGGGTTGAGCCCCAACGCGGAGACCTCGGCGACCGCCGCGTCGCCGTCGGGCACATAGAGCAGCACCCGGTCGGGCAGCACCTCGACCCGCTCCCCCAGCCCGTCGAGCTTGCCGGCGAACGGCTCCTGTGACTCGGCGGCGAAACGCAGCTCCACCACCTCGCGGGTGGAGTGCCGCTCGATAAGCGCCCGGGGCGAGCCCTCGGCCGCGATCCGCCCGCCGTCCATCACCACCAGCCGGTCGCAGAGCTGCTCGGCCTCGTCCATGTAGTGCGTGGTGAGCACAAGCGTGACGCCCTGCTGCTTGAGCCGGAACAGCCGCTCCCACACCAGGTGCCTCGCCTGCGGATCCAGGCCGGTGGTCGGCTCGTCGAGCAGCACGATCTCCGGATCGTTTACCAGCGCCCGGGCGATGGTCAGGCGGCGTTTCATCCGCCGGAGAGCGGCTCGACCTTGCTGTCGGCCCGTTCGCTGAGCTGGACGAAGTCGAGCAGCTCGTCGGCCCGCTCCCGGGCCGCGCGGCGCGAGATGCCGAAGTAGCGGGCGTACACCGTCAGATTTTCCCGGACGGTCAGCTCCGGATCGAGATTGTCCAACTGTGGGCACACGCCGAGCCGGGCCCGGATCGCCGGCCCGTCAGCCACCGGATCCATGCCCAGGATGCGCAGCTCACCGCCGGTCGGCGGGGAGATGCAGCCGACCATCCGCATGGTGGAGGACTTGCCGGCGCCGTTGGGCCCGAGGAAGCCGAAGGCCTCACCCGCGCGCACCTCGACGTCGATGCCGTCCACGGCCGTGAAGTCGCCGAACCGCTTCACCAGCCCACGCGCCTGAATCAGTGGTCGCCCCGAAG
Organism: Micromonospora orduensis; assembly: GCF_006228125.1. Taxonomy (GTDB): domain Bacteria; phylum Actinomycetota; class Actinomycetes; order Mycobacteriales; family Micromonosporaceae; genus Micromonospora; species Micromonospora orduensis. The sequence continues at coordinate 12,267 of NZ_VDFY01000248.1, forward strand.
TCACCGCCCGACCCTAACCGCCGGGTCCGACACCCCTCCACGCAAATACGCCGGTACGACGCCCGGCCGGCGACGCGCGCCCCGAAACGCCGATCGATGCCCCACCGGCCGACCGATCGACGTGTATCGTCCCTCTGTGTCGCCCATCAGCTCGCCCGATGGCCCGTCGTCACCTGCCCGACCAGGCAGCTCTCCCAGCGGCGAGCCCGCCACGGGCGCCGCCGGCGCGCCACCCCGACCGCGCGCGACACCCGAGCCGCCAAACGCCGACCCGAGCGAACGCCGCGACGACGAGCACCGTTCGGCCGCCGAGCGGGCGACGCAGGACCTGGCCGCCCAGTTCGAGGACGAGAAGCCGGGCCGCGTGCTGTCCGGCCCGGCGGGGTTGCTCCTCACGGCGGCGGCGCTGGCGGTCGGCGCGCTCGCCCTCTGGCAGGTGTTCCGCCCACTGTCGCAGGGCAGCAAGTTCTACCTGATCCTCTTCCTGGCCGGCGTACTCCCGCTGGTCTTCCTCGCCTACCCGGCCGACCTGCGGCTGCCGGCCCGCCTGCGCGCCCGACGACGCGACGGGGACCGGGCCGACGGGGACCGGGCCGACGCGCTGCCGGCGTCGACGCGACCCACCGTGCCGGACTGGGTCCTGGTCGCCCTGGCGGTGACCGCCTGCCTCTACCCCGTCCTGCCGATCCCCCAGGGCGGGGGCGGCGGGGGCTACAACGCGTTCCTCGACCGGCAGGGCCTGCTGGCGCCGACGGACCTGGTGCTCGGCACCATCCTGCTGCTCCTGCTTCTCGAGGCGTGCCGGCGCACCACCGGCTGGATCCTGCCCGCGGTCTGCCTGCTGTTCCTCGGGTACGGCTACTACGGCGGCCTGCTGCCGCAGTCCTGGCCGGTCGCCCACGCCGGGCTCGACTTCAGCCAACTGGTCGACGCGTTCTACAACTCCGACAGCGGCTTCTACGGCACCCCGCTGGACGTGGCCGCCTCGTACATCGTGCTGTTCACCATCTACGGCGCGGTGCTGGAGCTGTCCGGGGCCGGGCGGTTCTTCGTCGAGCTGTCGGCGGCGGCGTTCCGCCGCTCGCGTACCGCCGCCGGCCGCACGGCGGTCGCCTCCGGCTTCCTGCTCGGCACCGTCTCCGGCTCCGGCGCGGCGACGACGGTGAGCATCGGCGCGGTCACCTGGCCGCTGCTGCGCCGCGCCGGCTACCCCCCGGAGCGGGCCGGCGGCATGCTGGCCGCCGCCGGGGTCGGCGCGATCCTCTCGCCACCCACCCTGGGGGCGGCGGCGTTCATCATCGCCGAATACCTGGGCGTCTCCTACCTCCAGGTGCTGGGCTGGGCCACCGTGCCGACGGTGCTCTACTACCTCGGCATCCTGCTCTCCGTGGAGATCGACGCGCGCCGCTCCGGCGTACGTCCCGTGGTGATCGACGTCGGTTCGCCGTGGGGCATGGTGGCCCGGTTCGGTTACCACTTCGCCTCGCTGATCGCCATCGTCGGGCTGCTCGCGGTGGGCGTGTCCGCGACGAGAGCCGTCGTCTTCGCCACGGTCCTGGCGGCCGGGCTGTCCTTCCTGGACCGTACCCACCGGCTCACCCCCGCCCGGCTGGTGACCGCGCTCGTCACAGGCGTACGCGGGGTGCTCGCGGTCACCGCCGTCTGCGCCGCCGCCGGCATCATCACGGCGACCACCACGAAGACCGGCCTCGGGCCGCAGGCGGCGGCGCTGCTGGTCGGCGGGGCGAAGGCGGCCACCTCCGATCCGACCCTCGTGCTGGTGCTCACCGCGCTGCTCGCGGCCGTCGCCCTCAGCCTGCTGGGCCTGGCCGTGCCGGTCACCGCCTCGTTCGTGATCGGCTGGGTGATCGTCGGCCCGGCCCTTCTCGACCTCGGGGTGACCGCGCCCGCCGCGGCGATGTTCGTCTTCTACTTCGCGGTGCTGTCCGAGGTGTCCCCACCGACCGCGCTCGCCTCGGTGGCCGCCGCCGCCATCACCGGCGGCCGTCTGGTACCGACCATGTGGCAGACCCTGCGGTACGCGCTGCCGGCCTACCTCACCCCCATCGCCTTCGTCATCACCCCCGCCGGGCTGGGGCTGCTCGGCATCGGGGGCGTACGACGGATCGCCGTCGCCGCCGTGGTGACCGCCCTCAGCGTGGCGGTGCTCGCCGTCGCCGCGGGCGGCTGGCTGCCCGGCGTCGGTCCCGCCGGCCCACCGGAGCGCGTGCTCGGCGTCCTCGCCGGTGTCACACTGCTCTGGCTCGAACCCGTCCCGGTCACGGTGGGCGTCGCACTGGCCGCCGTCGCGGCGGCCTGTGTGTTCGTCAGACGTGCTACCGCCGGCCGGCCGTCAGCCGGATCACCAGCCAGTCCCGTGGAGGAGAAACTGTGAGACGAATCGACGTACGGCTCGCCGCCGGCCTGAGCGTGCTCGCCCTCGTCACGACCGGCGTCGCGGGCTGCGGAGGCCAGCAGGGCGGCGCGGCCAAGGACGACGCGTCCAGCGAGGTGACCTGCGAGGTGGCCCGGGAGACCCGCGTCGGCATCGCCACCGGCAACGCGACAGGCGTCTACTACCCGATCGGCAACGCCCTGGCCGGGCAGCTGTCCGGGGCGACCGGCGGCAAGCTCACCGGCACCGCCGCCGAGACCGGCGCCTCCGTGCAGAACGTCGAACAGCTCGTCGGCGGCCAGTACGATGTGGCGTTCTCGCTGTTCGACACGGCCGTCAACGCGGTCGAGGGCAAGGACAGCTTCACCGAGCCACAGCCGGTCGAGGCGCTGGCGCGCATCTACGACAACTACACGCAGGTGGTGGTCCGCAAGGATTCCGGGATCGCCTCGGTCGCCGACATGCGCGGCAAGCGGATCTCCACAGGCTCCCCGAAGTCCGGCACCGAGGTGATCGCCAACCGGCTGCTGGAGGCCGCGGGTCTCGACCCCGCCAAGGACGTCCGGGCGCAGCGGCTCGACCTCACCAAGACGATCGAGGGCATCAAGGACGGCAGTGTCGACGGGTTCTTCTGGTCCGGAGGCCTGCCCACCGGTGGCCTGACCGACCTGTTCACCACCGCCGGCGACACCGTGAAATTCGTCGAACTCGCGTCCCTGCTGCCGAAGATGGCCGCGCTGAGCCCCGGCTACCAGGCCGGCACGATCGGTCGGGACGCGTACCGGACGGCGACCGACACCCCCACCATCGTCGTGCCCAACGTGCTGCTGGTGCGCAAGGACCTCGACGCCAACGTCGCCTGCGCGATCACCCGGACGGTGTTCGACAAGCGCGACGTCCTGGCCCAGGCCAACCCGGCGGCCAAGGGGATCTCGCTGGAAAAGGCCCGCAGGACCCTCCCGGTGCCGCTGCACCGGGGCGCCGACAAGGCGTTGCAGGATCTCGGCGCGAACTGACTGTCGGTCAGTCGGCCGGCGCGGTGGCCGCGCGGGCCACGGTGACCAGGCGGTCGGTCTCGGCGAGGACGGTGTCGTCGTCCGCCGGGGTGCCGGGGTCGAGTCGGACCGTCCAGGTCAGACCGTCGACCCCGGCCACCCGCCGGGCCGCGACCCGCGCCGCGCCGCCGGGCACCGGCTGATGTTCGGTGTACGCGACCGAGCGGGTCACCCGGGCCCGCACCTGGTGCGGCAGCTCACCCGGGTCGAGCAGCAGGTACGTCTCGGCGGGGCCGTCGGTCACCAGCGCGTAGCCGTCGCGCTCGGCGACGGGCTCGGCGGGCGTGACTGTCAACTCCCGACCTGACCACACCGCCTTGAGGATGTCGTGCCAGCCGAGGCGGTGACCCCGACCGGGAAGCCACAACCCGAGGTTGCTGGCCACCACCACCCCGTCGCCCTCGCCGTTGCCCACCGCGGCCCACGCGAGCACCCGCTCGTCGGCGGCCAGCGGCGGCCGGTCGGCCGGGGGCAGTTTCGGCTTGCGGCGGAACAGTCCCATGTCACAGCCCTCCCGCGGCCTGCTCGCGCAGCGCCCTGGCGTGCTGCTCCAGTGACAGCAGTTCGCCGAACGCGGCGAAGTACTCGTCCTTGTTGTTGACCGGGTTGATCCGTTGGATCCGGGACTTGAGCTCCTGGATCCGGGCGGTCACCGACCCGAACTGCACCCGCGCCATCGTGATCGACACATAGCGCGGATCCGCCTCGCCGTCGATCCGCAGCGGCTCCACCGCCAGCTCACCGACGAGCGCGGCCGCGGCCAGGTCGTCGCAGGAGTCCCGGACCTTCTCGATCCAGACCGCGCCGCCGGTCGCCGACACGGCCCCACCTGCCGCCGCGATTGCCGTACGCACCGCCACGTGCACCGGATGGCGGTACTCCGTCGCCTCGACCGTGTCGAACATCGGCCCGGCAAGCACCGGCTGTTGCAGGGCCAGCTTCAGCGCCTCCCGTTCGACCATCGACTGCGGGCTGTCCACCGCCGGCTCGGGGCGGGCCGGGGCGGCGGTGGACAGCCCGCAGT
>NZ_VDFY01000145.1 GCF_006228125.1 Micromonospora orduensis
CGTCCGGCCCCTCCCCCGTGCCCGGACCCGCCCGACGACCCCCGCCGGTACGTGTCAGGCGACCGGCTGCGCCACGTTCTCCCGAACCCACTCGACGATCGCCTGCGTGGTGGCCCCCGGCGTGAAGATCTTGGCGACGCCCAGCTTCTCCAGCTCGGGGATGTCGCCGTTGGGGATGATGCCGCCGCCGAACACGACGATGTCCCGGGCGTCCCGCTCGCCGAGCAGCTCCAGGACGCGACGGAAGAGCGTCATGTGCGCGCCGGACAGCACGGAGAGGCCGACCGCGTCGGCGTCCTCCTGGATGGCGGTCTCCACGATCTGCTCCGGAGTCTGGTGCAGACCGGTGTAGACCACCTCCATGCCGGCGTCACGAAGGGCGCGCGCGACGACCTTGGCGCCCCGGTCGTGGCCGTCCAGGCCTGGCTTCGCGACGACGACCCGAATACGAGAGCTCATCAGCGCACACCTTTCACCGGCTCCACGGCCTTCACCTGAACGAACGGTAACCCGGCCGGCCGGGCCCGGGAAATCCGGGCCGGGAAGCCGCCGGGCGCGAATCAGCCCGGGCGGGACCCGGCGGGCCTCGCCGTCAAGCCGGACGACTCCGCCGGACCGGTCACGCTCGGCGACGAACGGGCAGTAACGGGGGCACCGTTCGACGACGCGATGCATGACAATCATGGACGCAAACGGACAGATCGACACGCCAATTCTGCGCTCTGGCTTGTGACTCGCCTGGTGGTTGGCTAACGTGTCCACGGTTGTCATCAGGTCCATGGACGGGTGACGACGCGGTCAGCGGACGTTCAACGAAGCTTCGCGAACGCCCACCGGCCGCCTCGGAACCCCGACAACGGAGGGTGTGCGTGCGCCAGCGCCTGTCGTCTGAGCCCGATCGATATCGCGGTCGCCGCCGCGTACCCACCCCACCCCGCAGCCGCTACGCCGCGGTCGTCACCACGGCGTTCGTCGGAGCCGGCATCGTCGCGCTCGGCGCGAGCGCCCTGCCGGACGCCAAGGACATCAGCCCGTCGGTCCTCGACGAGCTCAAGCAGGCCTCCGTCACCAGCCAGGACGCCGCGGCCCGTGCGGACAACGCCGACCGCGCCTCCCGGGACAGCCGGGGCAAGGAGGCGGCCGAGCCCGAGGTCTGGCTGCTGCCGCTGCAGGGCTACGACTTCAACTCCCCCTACGGGCTGCGCTGGGGCAAGATGCACACCGGCGTCGACCTGGTCGTTCCGGAGGGCACGCCGTACGTGGCAGTGCACGACGGCCTGGTCACCAAGGCCGGCTGGTTCGGCGGGTACGGCAACGCGGTGATCGTCCAGCACGCCGACGGCACCGAAGCGATCTACGGCCACTCCTCCGCGGTCACCGTGAAGGAGGGGCAGCAGGTCAAGGCGGGCGACCAGCTCGGCCTGGTGGGCCAGACGGGCCACGCCTACGGCGTCCACCTGCACCTTGAGCTGCATGTCAAGGGCCAGCCGATCGACCCGGTGCCGTTCCTGCAGGAGCGCGGAGTGGACATCAAGCTGCAAGTCGAGGCAATCTACAGCGAGGTAGCCGCGTCCTGACGCTGCGTATCGACTGTTGACCGCCCGGATCTGTCGATCCGGGCGGTTTTCGTCGGTGGATGTCTGCTGGGTCACAGCATCGGCTGTGACCGACGACACCACACCGCATGATCACAATTACGGACGGACCAGCGCAGGGTGGTACGTATCAGGGCAGCACGCTGCCGACCCACCGGACGGCGGTCCGGTCCCGGTACCCGGCCCGAGCCGACCCGACGCCAGTATTTCGAGGTCAAGTGCCCCTCGACTGTGAAGGTCCGCCGTGCAGGAAGACAGCCCCGTCCAGAACGAGAACACCCCCGACACCACGGCCGAGCAGCCGCAGCGCCCCGGCCGGCGGAACCGCCTCATCGTGCTCGGCGCGGCCGCCGTGGTCGCGCTCGGTGTGGGCGGCGTCGCCGTCGCCACGACCGGCCCGGACCGCCCGGCGCCCACCGCCGTCTCCGCCGACGCGCAGTCCCGCGCCGAGGCCGCCAGCCGGGCGGACCGCTTCGCCCGCGAGTCGAGCGCGCCGGCCTCCCCGTCGGCCAGCCCGAGCGTGAGCCCGTCCACGGCCAGCGCCAGCCCGACCCCGACGAAAACGGTCACCGCGAAGCCGAAGCCGAAGAAGACCACCAAGCCGACACCCGCCTGGGTCGACCCGATGCCGGGCGCGTCGGTCACGTCCTGCTACGGACAGCGCTGGGGCACCCTGCACGCCGGCATCGACCTGGCGCTGCCCTCCGGCACGCCGATCCGCGCCGCCGCCGCCGGCACCGTCACCCAGGCCGGCGACGCCGCCGACGGGTACGGCAACTCCGTCTTCATCGACCACGGCAACGGATACCTCACCCACTACGCCCACCAGAGCCGCATCGCGGTCACCGTCGGCCAGAAGGTCAAGGCCGGCCAGGTCATCGGCTACGAGGGCGCCACCGGCGACGCGACAGGCCCGCACCTGCACTTCGAGGTGCACCAGGGAATGTGGAACCAGATCGACCCGGCGCCGTTCATGCGGACGCGCGGCGTCGACCTGGGCTGCTGAGCCACCACGCCCGGTCCGGCGCAACGCCGGGCCGGGCGGCCCGTCAGAGCTTGTCGATCGGCGCGTGCCGCAGCACCAGCCACATGGTCTGGTCGCCGAAGTCGATCTGCGCGCGGGCACCCGGACCGTGCCCCTCCACGGCGAGCACCCGCCCCAACCCGTACCGCTGGTGGTTGACCCGGTCACCGGCGGACACCTTCGGCCCCTGCGGCAGCTCACTGGCGGTGGTCAGCCGGCTGGCGTCCACGCCGAGCCGCTGAGCCAGCTGCGCCGCCTTCGGCGTACCCCCGGTGAAGGTGCCACGCACGCCGGGCGCGCGGTCCGCGCGACCGCCGACGCCGCCGCCCCCGCCAGCCCACGAGGTGTACGACCCCTCGGTGCGCTCCCAGTGCACCAGCTCCGTCGGCAGCTCCTCCAGGAAACGCGACGGCGGGTTGTAGGCCGGCTGCCCCCACGCCGAGCGGGTCACCGCCCGGGAGAGGTAGAGCCGCTGCCGGGCACGGGTGATGCCGACGTACGCCAGACGGCGCTCCTCCTCCAGCTCGCGGGTGTCGCCAAGCGAACGCAGGTGCGGGAAGACGCCGTCCTCCAGCCCGGTCAGGAACACCACCGGGAACTCCAGGCCCTTGGCGGTGTGCAACGTCATCAGGGTGACCACACCCTGGTGGTCGGGGTCGTCCGACGGGATCTGGTCGGCGTCCGCGACCAACGCGACCTGCTCCAGGAAGCCGGCCAGGGTGGCCCGCTCGCCGTCGTCGCCGGTCGCCTCGATGCGCTCGGTGTACTCCCGGGCGACGCTCACCAGCTCCTGGAGGTTGTCCACCCGGCCGGCGTCCTGCGGGTCCAGGCTCTCCTCCAGCTCGGTGAGGTAGCCCGAGCGGGTCAGCAGCGCCTCCAGCACCTCCTCCGGGGTGCCGGTCTCGGCCAACTCCCGGGCGCCGTCGAGCAGCGCCACGAAGTCGGCGATGCCGTTGGCCGCCCGGGTGGAGATGCCCGGCGCCTCCCGGGCCCGGCGCAGCGCCGCGCCGAACGAGATCCGGTCTCGGCTGGAGAGCGCCTCCACGCACGCCTCGGCGCGGTCGCCGATGCCCCGGCGAGGGGTGTTCAGCACCCGCCGCAGGCTCACCGTGTCGTCGTCGTTGACCACCGACCGCAGGTACGCCAGGGCGTCGCGGACCTCCTTGCGCTCGTAGAAGCGCACCCCGCCGACCACCTTGTACGGCAGGCCGACGCGGATGAACACCTCCTCGAAGACGCGGGACTGGGCGTTGGTGCGGTAGAAGACCGCGACGTCGCCGGGGCGGGTCTCGTCGGCGTCGACAAGCCGGTCGATCTCGCGGGCCACCCAGTCGGCCTCGGCGTGCTCGGTGTCGGCGACGTACCCGACGATCCGCTCACCGGCGCCGGCCTCGCTCCACAGCCGCTTCGGCTTGCGGGAGGTGTTGCGGTCGATCACCGCGTTGGCGGCGTTGAGGATGGTCTGGGTGGAGCGGTAGTTCTGTTCCAGCAGGATCGTCCGCGCGTCGGTGAAGTCCCGTTCGAACTCCAGGATGTTGCGGATCGTCGCGCCCCGGAACGCGTAGATCGACTGGTCGGCGTCACCGACCACGCACAGCTCGGCCGGCTCCAGGCCGTCGGTGCCGGAGACCAGCTCCTTGATCAGGACGTACTGGGCGTGGTTGGTGTCCTGGTACTCGTCCACCAGCACGTGCCGGAACCGTCGGCGGTAGCTCTCCGCCACGTGCGGGTGGGACTGGAGCAGGTGCACCGTCGTCATGATCAGGTCGTCGAAGTCCAGCGCGTGCGCCTCGCGCAGCCGGCGCTGGTAGAGCGTGTACGCCTCGGCGAGGGCCCGCTCGTTGGGGCCGGTGGCCCGCGCGGCGAACTGCTCCGGGTCGACCAGCTCGTTCTTCAGGTTGGAGACCTGGGCGGCCAACCCGCGCGCCGGGTAACGCTTCGGGTCGAGATCCAGCTCGCGGGCGACCAGCTGCATCAGCCGACGGGAGTCGTCCGCGTCGTAGATCGAGAAGGTCGACTTGAGGCCGGCGTGCTCGTGCTCGGCGCGCAGGATCCGGACACAGGCGGAGTGGAACGTCGACACCCACATCAGGCGGGCCCGCGGGCCGACGAGTGCGGCGACGCGCTCCTTCATCTCGCCCGCCGCCTTGTTGGTGAAGGTGATCGCGATGATCTCCCCGGGGTGGACGTCCCGGGCGGCGAGCAGGTAGGCGATCCGGTGGGTGAGCACCCGGGTCTTGCCGGACCCGGCGCCGGCGACGATCAGCAGCGGCGAACCGGCGTGACTGACCGCGTCACGCTGCGGACCGTTCAGCCCGGCGAGCAGCTGCTGCGGGTCGAGGCGGACGGCGGACGGACGGGGCCGGTCCGGACGGGCCGGCGCGGACTCCGGCGCAGGCGGGGACGCGGGAATGTCGAAGAGAGGATGCATCGCGCAGCAAGTCTATGCCGCCAGGCGGACACTTCCCGCCCGGCGGTCCCGCGCCCGACGCCCCTGTTGGCGCCGATCCTTGCGCACCGACCACCGTCGTGGGCATACTCGACGGCGTGATCGCTGCGCGCTACTACTTTTACTACGGCACCGGGAGTCCGGCTGCCGTAGGTCGCGCCTGATCGATCAGACCTGCGAACAGCCCCGGGCTCCTGGAGTCCGGGGCTTTTTGGTCCCAGGTTCCGGGCACCGGGCACCACAGTGCGAGAGGTACCCGATGATGACAGACGTGGTGGAGCAGAGCGGCAACCCGAGCCGACCGGTGGCCGAGCAGTCCCCGGCGAACGGGAGCGAGCCGGCGGTGGCGCCGCCGAGCGGGGAAGCCGGGCCGGGCGAGGCACGTACCGGCACCGCGGAGCCCACGGCCGCCGCCCGGATCGTGCAGATCAGGGAACGGATCGACGAGATCGACCATGCGCTCATCTCGCTCTGGCAGGAGCGGGCGACGCTGTCCCAGGAGGTCGGGGTCACCCGGATGGCCTCCGGTGGGACGCGGCTCGTGCTCTCCCGGGAACGGGAGATCCTGGAACGCTTCCGGACCGCGCTCGGCGCGGACGGCACCCAACTGGCACTGCTGCTGCTGCGGGCGGGGCGCGGCCCGCTGTGAGGGACCCCGTCGGCGCCGTGGGCGTCCGACCCGACCCCGGGCCCGCCCCGGGGGCCCGGGCGCGCACCGCGCCGTACAGACGGAACCGCCTGCCGTCGTCGTACTGACGTCGGCAGGCGGTTCCGGGGACCTCACACCTCGTGCGTGGCGACGATCTCGCGCTTCTCGGCGAAGTGGCAGGCGCTCGGGTGGTCCGAGCCCTGCCGGACCTCCAGCAGCGGGACCTTCTCGGCGCAGACGTCCTGCGCCTTCCAGCAGCGGGTCCGGAACCGGCAGCCCGAGGGCGGGCTGATCGGCGACGGCACGTCACCCGTGAGCCGGATGATCGTCTTGTGGTGCCGCTGCGTCGGGTCCGGCACCGGCACCGCGGAGAGCAGTGCCTGGGTGTACGGGTGCGTGGGCCGCTCGTAGATCTCGTCCTCGGTGCCGATCTCGACGATCTTGCCGAGGTACATGACCGCGACCCGGTCCGACAGGTGCCGGACCACGGACAGGTCGTGGGCGATGAAGACGTACGACAGCCCGAACTCGGCCTGCAACTGCTCCAGCAGGTTCATCACCTGAGCCTGGATGGACACGTCCAGCGCCGAGACCGGCTCGTCGCAGACGATGATCTCCGGGCGCAGCGCCAGGGCGCGGGCGATGCCGATGCGCTGGCGCTGACCGCCGGAGAACTGGTGCGGGTACCTGTTGATGTGCTCCGGGTTGAGCCCGACCAGGTCCAGCAGCTCCTTGACCTTGTTGCGCCGGCTGCCCTTCGGTGCCACCTCCGGGTGGATCTCGAAGGGCTCACCGATCAGGTCGCCGACCGTCATCCGCGGGTTCAGCGAGGTGTACGGATCCTGCATGACCAGCTGGATCTGTCGACGCAGACGCCGCAGCGCACCACCGGACAGCTTGGAGATGTCCTGGCCCTTGTAGACCACGCTGCCGGCGGTCGGCTTCTCCAGGTTCATCAGAACCCGGGCGAGGGTCGACTTGCCGCAGCCGGACTCGCCGACCACGCCGAGCGTCTCACCGGCACGCAGGCCGAACGAGACCCCGTCCACCGCCTTGACCTGGCCGACGGTCTTCTTGAACACCACACCCTGGGTGACGGGGTAGTGCTTGACCAGGTCACGGACCTCGATGATGTTCTCAGTCACGGTTCACCAGCTCCTCGGCGAAGTGGCAGGCGCTGGCCCGGGCGTTCCCCACCTGCAGCAGCGGCGGGACCTTCTCCCGACACACCGGCTGGGCCATGGGGCAGCGCGGGTTGAACGGGCAGCCCGGCGGGATGTTCATCAGGTTCGGCGGGAGGCCCTTGATCGTCCGGAGCTGCTGCCCCTTCTCGTCCATCCGCGGGATCGAGTCGATCAGACCAATCGTGTACGGGTGCGCCGGCTTCGCGTACAGGTCGTACACGTCGGCTTCCTCGACGATCCGGCCCGCGTACATGACCGCGATCCGGTCCGCGACGTCGGCGACCACGCCGAGGTCGTGGGTGATCAGGATCATGCCCATGTGCCGCTCACGCTGGAGCTCGGCGAGCAGGTCCATGATCTGGGCCTGCACGGTCACGTCGAGCGCGGTGGTCGGCTCGTCCGCGATCAGCACCTCCGGGTCGAGCGCCAGCGACATCGCGATCATCGCGCGCTGCCGCATACCGCCGGAGAACTGGTGCGGATAGTTGTTGAACCGGCTCTTGGCGTTCGGGATCTTGACCTGGTCGAGCATCTCGATCGCGCGCTTCTTGGCCTCGGCGCGGCCCAGGCCCCGCCGGACGCGGAACTGCTCGGCGATCTGGAACCCGACGGTGAAGACCGGGTTCAGCGCGGAGAGCGCATCCTGGAAGATCATCGCGATGCCCTCGCCGCGGATGCGGCGGCGTTCCTCGCTGGACATGCGGAGCATGTCCTTGCCGTGGAAGCGGACCTGCCCACCGGTGACGAACCCCGGGGGCGTGTCGAGGATGCCCATGATGGTCTGCGCCGTGACGCTCTTACCGGAGCCGGACTCGCCGAGCACGGCGAGGGTCTCCCCCGCGTCGACGTGGTACGTGACCCCGTTGATGACCTTTGCGACGCCGTCCCGGGTGCGGAACTCCACCCGCAGGTCGTCGACCTCGAGCAGCCGGCCGGAGGGACGTCCGGACCCGCCGGGTCCCGGCGCGGACTGCTCGGACACGAGAATGTCGGACAACTGGATCTCCCCTAGCGGAGTTTCGGATCGAGGGCCTCGCGAACCGCCTCACCGAGCATCACGAAGCTCAGCACTGCGGTGACGAGGAACGCGGCGGGGAAGAACACCAGCCCCGGCGCGACCCGGATGAACTGCTGCCCGTCACTGATCATGATGCCCCAGGACACCACCGGCGACTTCAGGCCGACACCGAGGAACGACAGCGTCGCCTCGGCGCCGATGAACGAGCCGACCATGATCGTGCCGTAGACCAGCAGCGGGGCCAGGCAGTTCGGCAGCAGGTGCTTGAGGATGATCCGGCCGGTGCCGGCACCCAGCGCCCGAGCCGCGACGATGTAGTCGGCCTCCTTGGTCGCGAGCACCGAGGAGCGCATCAGCCGCATCACGACCGGCCAGCTCAGCACGGTCAGGGAGACGATGACGAGGCCCATGATCTCGGCCTTGCTGTTGCTCGTGCCCGAACCGTTGAACGTGGTCAGGATGACGATCGCGCCGAGCACGAACGGCAGGCCGAAGAACACGTCGGCGATCCGGCTGAGCAGACCGTCGACCCAGCCACCGCGGTAGCCGGCGATGATGCCCATCGTGCCACCGACCAGCAGGGTGCCCAGCACGGAGAGCACGGCCACCACGATGGAGGCCCGCGCGCCGTAGATGACCCGGGCGTAGACGTCCCGGCCCTGCACGTCGTAGCCGAACCAGCCGTTCGCCGACGGCTTGTCGAGGCTGCGGGACAGGGAGCCGTTGACCGCGTCCCCCGGAGCGAACAGCGCCGGGAAGGCCGCCATCAGCAGGAAGACGACGATCAGCGTGGCCGAGATCCAGAACAGCGGCTTGCGCCGAAGGTCCCGCCAGGCGTCACCGAGCAGGCCGCGCGGCTTCTCGTTGCTCTGCGGCCCCTGGGTAGCGGGGGCGGGAGAGTCGGTCGGGTGCGCGGCGGGGGTGCTGACGATCGATGCGGTACTCGGGTCACTCATAGCGGATCCTCGGGTCCAGGGCGGCGTAGAGCAGGTCAACCAGCAGGTTCATCACGAGATAGACCAGCACCAGGACGACCACGATCCCTACCACGGTAGCGCTCTCCTTGGTGACGATCGCGCGGAAGACCTGCCGGCCGATTCCGTTGATCCCGAAGATGCCTTCGGTGACGATCGCGCCACCCATCAGGGCACCGAGGTCGGTGCCGAGCAGGGTGACCACCGGGATGAGCGAGTTGCGCAGCAGGTGCACACCCACCACCCGGCGCATCGGGAGGCCCTTGGCGATGGCCGTACGCACGTAGTCGGCACGGCGGTTCTCCGCGATGCTCGTTCGTGCGACCCGGGCTATGTACGCCACTGACGCGCTACCGAGCACGAAGCCCGGCACGATCAGCTCGGAGAGCCGCATCTCCGAGGAGACGGTCGGCTTGATGATGCCCCACTGAACGCCCAGCAGCCACTGGAGCAGGAAGCCGATGACGAAGACCGGCAGCGCGATCAGGAAGAGGGTCGACACCAGAACGAGGTTGTCCAGGAAGCCGTTGCGCCGAAGACCGGTCAGCACGCCGGCGCCGAGGCCGATGACGGCCTCGATGGCGAGCGCCACCAGGGCCAGCTTCAGGGTGTTCGGGTACGACGTCAGGATGATGTCGCTGATCTCGCGCTGCGAGAACGTCTGACCGAAGTCGCCCTGGACCAGGTTCTTCATGTAGTTGGCGTACTGCACGAAGACGTTCTGGTCGAGGTGGTACTTCTCGGTCATGAACGCGATGTACTGATCCGGGCAGCGACGCTCACCGCACTTGCCGGCGAACGGATCGCCCGGGACGGCCCAGACGAGGGCGTAGATCAGGAACGTCGTACCGATGAAGACCGGCACGAGTTGGAGCAGCCGTCTCAACAGATAACGGCCCATGGGGTGGTCCTCCAGACAGGGGGCGCGTCGGACGGCCGACACGGTGGTGACAACGTGGCGAGTGGAGTGTTGTAACACCCACTCGCGGAACGGCCCCGGGTCGGGCTCACCGGATGTGGCGAGCCCGACCCGGGGTCAGACCGTTCGGATCAGAGCTCGACCGAGGTGATGTCGAGTTCGCCGACGTTGTTCAGCTCGAGCTTCTTGATCTTCTCCGAGTGGCCGGACTGCTGGCCGTAGAAGTAGATCGGGATGGTCGGAACGTCCTTGTCGACCAGCTCGACAGCCTTGGCGAACGCCTCGTGCGAGGCCTCCAGGCTCGGGGCGGCGCTGGCCTGCTTGGCGAGCGCGTCGACCTCCTTGTTGCTGTAGAGGCCGTCGTTCGAGGAGCCACCGGTGACGAAGAGCGGGTTGACCCAGTTCTCCACGTCCGGGTAGTCCTGCTGCCAGGCAGCGCGGTACAGACCGGTCATCTTGTGGGCGTTGATGTTCTGGCGGAAGACCGCGAAGGTCGGCACGCCCTCAGCCCGAGCCTCGATACCGAGGTTGGTCTTGATCTGCTGCGCAACGGCGTCCATCCAGTCCTTGTGGCTGGAGTCGGCGTTGTAGTAGAGGACCATCTCGCCGGTGAAGCCACCGGCCTCGGTCAGCAGCTGCTTGGCGGTCGTCGGGTCGAACTTGCAGGCGGTGCAGTTACCCGGCTTGGCGCCCGGGGTCAGCGGGTTCGCCCAGCTGTCGGCCGGCTTACGGGTACCGAAGAAGATCTTGTCCGAGATCTCCTGCCGGTTGATCGACAGCGACACGGCGCGACGCAGCTTGGGGTCCTGGAAGCGCTTGTCGTAGATCGGGAACGCGATGAACGCGGTCGACGGGGTGACCGTGTTCATGCCCCGGTCACCGAGGTCGGTCTTCCACTTGTCACCGGCGAGCGCCGAGGTGGGGACAACCTCCATGAAGTCGAGGTTGTTCGCCAGCAGATCGTTGTAGGCCGCGTTCTCGTCCTGGTACAGCTTGACGTCGACGTCCTTGATCTTCATCTTGTCGCGCAGGTTGTAGTCGTCGAAGCGCGTCAGCTTGATGAGGACGTTGTCCTCCCACGACACGAACTTCACCGGGCCGTTGCCGATCGGCTTCTTGCCGAACTCCTCGGGCTTCATGGTGAAGAAGGCATCCGGCAGCGGCATGAAGGCGCTGTAGCCGAGCTTGGTCGGGAAGACCGCGGTCGGGGCCGCCAGGGTGACCTCGAACGTCTGCTCGTCGATGACCTTCAGGCCGGACATCTCCTTGGCCGACGGCACCGGGGCCTTCTTCGGGCCGTCCGCGCCGTCCGGGTCCTCGGTGTAGGTCTGGTCGAAGCCCGCGATGTCCGAGAAGAAGGTGCCGTTCTGCGCACCGTTCGGCGAGTAGGCGGCCCAGTTCCAGGCGTCGACGAAGTTCTTCGCCTTGACCTCGGTACCGTCGTGGAACTTGGTACCCTTCTTGATCTTGATCGTGAAGACCTTGGAGTCCTTGGTGTCGATGGACTCGGCCAGCGCGTTGCGCGGGGCCCCACCGTCGTTCGGGTACTCAACCAGGCCGGTCCACAGCCAGTCGACGATCTTGCCGCCGCCGGTCTCCGTCGTGTTCGCCGGGACCATCGGGTTCTCCGGCTGGACGCCGTGGATAACGATCGAGCCGTCCTTGCTGGCGGCGGCGTCGCCGTCGCCGCCACCGCTCGAGCAACCGCTCGCGACAAGCGCGGCAGCCGCGCTGAGCGCGATCGCGCTCGTCGCCCGCTTCGAGACTCTCATTCCGAGGGGCCTCCTCTTTCTAACCTGGTTCCGTCGTGGGTTTCACGCACGTTTTGGGGGTGACACCGCCCGACCACCCCGGGGGCGCGGGTCGTCGGGATCACAGGGAAGTTGGAGACACCCCTGATGTTCCGATCCGCCGGGCTGCCCACCGCCGAAGCGTGACCCTACGCAGGCGACACGGCCACGAACCGCCGTGAAAACAGCGAGGGTCGTGGTAATGGGCCGTACGGGGTGCCACACACCGAGGGTGAGGTGCTGCCACTGTGACACCCACTGGCCGCTTCCGTGAAGGTGCCGTTATCAAGCCGTTAGTTGCCCGCCACGTTGCCGATACTTGAAAAAAGATCACAAAGGGGTCGGGTCGGACGGCCCTGAGCAGGAAATACGTAGCCGAACCGTCCAGGACGGCGGTAAAGGCGCGGCGTCATGCGAGGTTTCCCGCGCTTCGTCCGACCTGAAATGCGCTCTCGTTATCTGTCCGTCCGGCTGACCTGGGCTTCGTCTGCACGGCCAAGATCGTCGACTGGGTGGCCGAGGGCGTCCGGGCCGCTCGTCTGATCCTCGACGGCGGCACGCGGACCGGGCATGCGGCCGGCGCCGGGGCACGAACGGCACCGGCCCCGACACCGCGCGAGGCGGAGCCGGGGCCGGGTGGAGCCGGAGTGGATCAGGCGGTGAAGCGGACCTTGCGACGGCGGACCATCAGCACGGTCACCGCACCCGCGGCGAGCAGCAGCACGCCCGCGGTCGCCGCCGCCGCGATCGGCGAACCGGTCAACGGCAGGGCGCCGCCACCGCTCACCGGCGAGGTGGACGGCGCCGGGCTGGCCGGCGACGCCGTGGCCGTCGGGGTGTCGGACGGAGTCGGCGACGCCGACACGGTCGGGGTGGGGGTCGGGCTCGACGGGGCAGCCGTGAACGACGCCGCGGCCTTGGCGGTGACCGTCGCACCGGTGCTGCCGCCGAGGATCAGCTTCTGCGCCTTCTGGGTGCCGGTGAACAGGAACACCCGACCGAAGGAGACCGAGTCCTGCGCGGTGAGCGTCACGTTGACCGTGCCGGCACCCTCGGCGGTCAGCCAGAACTGCCCGCCGTTGGTGATCGTGGTGACCGGCTTGCCCTCGGCGTCGACGGCCGCGCCGCCGGTGGCGGCGACGGTGATGGCACCCGCCGGGCCCTTCACAGTGAACGGGCCGGCCTTCGCGCCGACCGTCGCGGTGGCGTTCGCCGGGTCGACGGACAGCTCGGCCCGCGGCTCCGGCTGGTCGGTGGCGTTCTTGACCAGGTAGTCACGGACCTTCGTGATCACCTCGTACTGGTCGCGGGCGAGCAGACCCTTCTCCCAGGCGCCCAGCTCGATGCCGTCGCTGAAGTGCCAGACGGCGGTCTGGGTACCGAAGTAGAGCAGCGTCTCCAGCCGCTTCTTGCCGATCTTCGTGTCGACGCCGGCGGCGCCGAGCAGCGCGGTGGAGTCGGCGTTCGGGTAACCGTGAGTGAGCACCCACTGCACCTTGCCGAGGTTCTTCACCTGGGACTCGTCCCAGGTGCCCTCCTCGTACTTGCCGTCCAGCTTCACCGCGGTGCGGTAGTCGATGCAGAACGCCGGCACCAGCTTGCCGTCGATCTTGAGAGCGAGCGCCGACGTGGTGCGCTGCTTACCGTCGAGCTTCAGGGTGACCTCGGTGCCCTCGACCGCCTTGGCCACACCGGTGGCCGGGGCCGCGGAGGCGGCACCCGCCACGCCGAACGCCAGCGCGCCACCGGCCACGGCCGCCAACGCGACCCGAGCCCAACGTCGTCCTCGTTGTCCGAACATCAAGATTCGCGTACCTCTCCCCCAGGGGTGACCCGCTCGCGCGGGCACACGTGAGCCGCAGCCTCCGCGGGATGCTCAGCACCCACGCGCGGAGACGGGACCGGGGCAGTATGGGGTGACGACTGATCGTTTGTCAGCCCCGGACAGCGGTATCCGTGGCATCTGCCCCAAATGTCGGGGAAGAGGAATGGGTCACACGAGCCGGCGGTCCGCCGCCCAGCGGGAAAGTTCGTAGCGATTGGACATCTGAAGCTTGCGCAGCACGTTCGACACGTGCGTCTCCACCGTCTTGATGGAGATGAACAGCTCCTTCGCGATCTCCTTGTACGCGTACCCCCGGGCGAGCAGCCGCAGCACCTCCCGCTCACGGTTGGTGAGCTGGTCCAACTCCGGATCGGCGACCGGGGCGTCCGGCCGGGCCGCGAAGGCGTCCAGCACGAATCCGGCCAGCCGCGGACTGAACACCGCGTCACCGTCGGCGACCCGGCGGATCGCCGCCGCCAGCTCGTCCGGCGAGATCGTCTTGGTCACGTACCCCCGTGCGCCGGCCCGGATCAGACCGATCACGTCCTCGGCCGCGTCGGAGACGCTCAGCGCCAGGAACTTGACCTGCGGGTGACCCCGCCGCATCGCCTCCAGCACCGCGCGTCCACCGCCGTCGGGCATGTGCACGTCGAGCAGCACCACGTCCGGACTGGTGGCCGCGATCCGGGTTACCGCCTCGGCCACGGTGCTCGCCTCGCCCACCACCTCGACGTGGGCGCCCAGCTCCGCGCGTACGCCGGCTCGGAACATGGCGTGGTCGTCCACCAGGAACACCCGCAGCCGCTCGGGGCGGGCCTGGGCCTGGTCGAGGTGCTCGGTCGGCTGCTCGGCCATGGTCATCTGTTCCTCTCCGCTGCGGACGAGTCCCGGGAGATCGGCAGGATCAACCGGACCTCGGTCCCCTCCCCCGGTCCGGACCGGATCTCGGCCCGTCCGCCGTGCCGCTTCATCCGCCCGATGATCGAGCCGCGTACGCCGTGCCGGTGGTCCTCCACGGTATCCGGATCGAAGCCCTTGCCCCGGTCCCGGACGAAGACACTGACCTGATCCGGTTCCACCTCGGCGTAGAGCGACACGGACTGCACGCCGGCGTGCCGGGCCGCGTTCACCAGGGCCTCGCGCGCGGCCGCCACCAGCGCGCCCACCTTCTCGTCGGTCTCCCGGTCCCCCACCACGACCGCCTCCACGGTGATCGCGAACGTGTCCTCGACCTCGGCGGCGGCCTGCTCCAGGGCGGCGGCGAAACGCTCGTGCGGCGACGCGGTGGGCTTGTAGAGCCAATTACGCAGCGACCGTTCCTGCCCCCGCGCCAACCGCTGGACCGTCTTGACGTCCCCGGCGTTGCGCTGGATCAGGGCCAACGTGTGCAGCACCTGGTCGTGCACCATCGCGGCCAGCTCGGCTCGCTCCTGCTCGCGGATACGCCCCTCCCGCTCCGAGCGGAGCTGGTTGTACGTCCGCCAGAGCACCGGCGCGGCGACCACGCCGACCCCGGCCAGCCCCACCAGCGCGAAGATCACGCCGTTGATCACCGCGTCGAAGTTCTGCGCCGGCGAGTAGACGGCCGCCACACCGATGATGCCGACCGCGACGAGGACCCCTCCGCCGATGAACCGGAGCACGAAGGCCCGCCGGTCGCTCTCCTCGACCACCGCGCCGAGCCAGGGCACCGGCGTGTCGCCCCACCGTCGGCGCCGCTCCGGGGCGGACTGGTGCCAGATGACACCGGCGCCGACCGCGATGATGGCCACCAGCCAGCCGGCGGTGCCCGCCGCGCCGACCGAGTCGAACACCATCACCTGGATCAGCAGGACACCGAGCCCGATCCCCACGAACGGCAGGAGCTGGGCCACGTCCCGTCGGGGCGGGACGGCGGTGTCTCCGGGACGCAGCGGCACCACCGCCCAGAAGGCCGCGTACAGCAGCAGGCCCAGCCCACTCAGGCCGAGCAGCACCATGAACGCGACCCGGACGCGCAGCACCGAGATGCCGAGGTGGTCGGCGATGCCGGCGGCGACACCGGCGGCCATCCGATGCTCGGGGGCGCGGTAGAGGCGCGGGGGCGGGATGACGGTGCTGATCGCGGGCTCCCTGGTCACGGTGGCGGGTCGGTCGGGATCGGTGAGTCCGATCGTCACACGCTGCGGCGCCCGCGACCACGGGGACGCCCCCGACATTCCGGCCGTCCAGATCTCAGGGTGGGGTCAGGGTCGGGTCCTGAGGTCGCTCGGGCGGACCGGGCAGCAGGATCGAGGCATGACCGAGGAAGCTGCCCAGCCGGCCCGCCCGGGGTCGGTACAGCCGGGCGGTTCATCACCGCCCCCACCAGCCGCCACGCCGTCCGGCTGGGCCGAGCCCACGACGTTCGGCCCACCCAGCGCCGGGTCCGGTGCCGACCCCACCGCGGCCTTCGCGGGCAGCGGCGGCACGGGTTACCCGCCCGGCACCGGCTACGGGCCGGACACCGGCTACGGCGCGGCCGGGGGCACACCACCCGGCCCGGGCGGTCCCGGTCCGTCCGCGCCGCCACCGCCGCTGGGCGGCGCCGGCTTCACCTCACGGTACGGCCTGGTGCGGCCGCGTGAGGGGCGCTACCTGGCCGGGGTCTGCGCGGCGATCGGCCGGGCCACCAACACCGATCCGGTGCTCTGGCGGGTGCTGCTCGCCGTCCTCGGGTTCTTCGGCGGCATCGGCATCCTGGTGTACGTCGCCGCGTGGCTGATCATCCCGAACGAGGGCGACACGGCGTCCCCGGTCGAGTCCATGCTCGGGCGCGGCCGGTCCAGCATGTCGCCGGTGACCGTGATCATCCTGGGCATCCTGGTCGCGGCGAGCTTCGGCTACATCGTCACCGACGCCTTCCGCGCGGTGCTGCTCGGCGCGGCCATCCTGATCGGCGGGGCGCTGCTGCTCAACCGGGACAGCCGGGGGCCGCAGCCGGGCGCGCCGGTCGGGCCGTCACCGGTCGGCACACCACCCGGCCCGGTCCCGCCGGTCAGTTGGCCGGCTCCGGCGTACAGCGCGGCACCGCCCACCGGCGCGTCGGCGACGACGCCCCTGGCCGATGGCGACCCGGCGTACGCCACGCCGCCAGCCACCACCCCCGCCCCGGCGTACGACCCCCAGCCGGTGGCCGACACGCAACCGGTCTCCGGGGTGGGAGCGACCGCCGGGCAGCCGTCCAGCACGACGTCCTCGCCGCAGGCGGGCTGGCCGGCGCCCGCGCCCGTCTGGCCGGCCACCGGGGCTCCCAGCGCCGGCTGGCCGGCGGCACCGGTGCGCGGGG
>NZ_VDFY01000312.1 GCF_006228125.1 Micromonospora orduensis
GCAGCCGGTGGCGCACCGGTGAGCAGCGCCATCGCCGCCGCCCGCGCGGCGGCGGCGGGGCGCGGTGCGCGTACCCCGGCGGCGGCCCGGCCCACCGCGGACGCCGAATGGGCGGGCGAACCGCCCTACGACCCGGACTTCGACGGCCCGCTGCGCGGTGGTCGGCCAGGTGGTGCGGCGCCGGCGGCCCCGGTCTACGAGGGGTTCGACCCGGGTGACGAGCCGCTGGACGAGGTCATCGACGAGAAGACCGCTCGGGAGTCGAGCGAGGAGCAGGCGGTACGGCTGCTCCGGGAGACCTTCGGGGCGGAGAAGATCGACGAGGTCGACGCGCGCTAGTCGGCGCCTCGGCCAGCAGGACGCCCAGGCAGCAGGCCCAGAGGGGGAAGGGCAGCACGGCGACGCGTTCCATGCCGCCCACCCCGATCCCGAGGCCCTGCTGGGCGAAGAACAGCACGGTCCCCGCCAGCGCGGTCAGCCCGGCGGTGAGGGTGAGCCGTCGCCACCGGGCCAGCGGCACGGTGCCCGGGACGAGGCCGGCCAGGAGCAGCCCCACGTTGCCCAGGCCCATGATGAGTACCGCGCCGAGGACGTGCAGGTTCTCGTCGACGTCCGCCGGGTACAGGGCCGCCAGGGCGTACCCGCCGGTGGCCAGCAGCAGCAGCGTCTGCGCCGAACGCAGCACCGCGCCGCGGCCGAGGAGCCGCCAGGTCAGCAGGAGCCCGGCGGCGAGCATCGCGGCGGTGGTCAGCATCGCGGCGTTCATCACCGGGTGCCAGGGCGAGCAGACGTAACGGGGTCGGGTGGTGTCCCAGACGCCGCAGTGGGCGTTGCCGAGGTCGCTGATGTTGTGGGTGGCCCAGCTGTAGGTCGGCTGCCGCCAGCGCAGGCCGGTGACCAGACTGGCGACCAGGAAGATCGGCGTCGCCGCCATCCAGCACAGCGCGCCGATCCGGCCGGTGCGATCGAGGTTCATGCCGTCGAGCAGACCAGTCCGCTGGGCCCCTGCGCACTACCCGCAGATGGCCGGTTCGAGGTGGTGGTAGCCGTACCCGACGGAGGGCTGGAAAGGCCCGGCGTGGGCGGACGCACCGGGCGGGGCGGGGTCGGTCACAGCGGTTAGGCTGGGCGGCGGCCGAGCAGACGAGTGCGAGAAGGAGCCATCCGTGCGCCCAGGTGGACAGCCGAACATGCAGCAGATGCTGAAGCAGGCGCAGAAGATGCAGCAGCAGATCGCCGCCGCGCAGGCCGAGCTGGCCGAGGCCGAGCTGACCGGCACCGCCGGCGGCGGGCTGGTCACTGCGACGGTCTCCGGCGCCGGTGAGCTCAAGAGCATCAAGATCGACCCGAAGGCCGTCGACCCGGACGACGTGGAGACGCTTGAGGACCTGGTCGTCGCGGCCATGCACAACGCCGCCGAGGCGGCCCGTGAACTGACCGAGCGCAAGATGGGCCCGGTCGCCGGCGGCATGGGCGGCCTCGGCCTGCCCGGTTTCTGAGCCGGCAGATGTACGAAGGTGCCATCCAGGATCTGATCGACGAGCTGGGCCGGCTGCCGGGCGTGGGCC
Source organism: Micromonospora orduensis (assembly GCF_006228125.1). GTDB lineage: Bacteria > Actinomycetota > Actinomycetes > Mycobacteriales > Micromonosporaceae > Micromonospora > Micromonospora orduensis. The sequence goes on from NZ_VDFY01000312.1 coordinate 1,569, forward strand.
CGAAGAGCGCCCAGCGGATCGCGTTCCACGTCCTGTCGGCGGATCCGGCCGACGTCAACCGGCTGGCCGGCGCGCTGCGCAAGGTCAAGGAGCTGGTGCGGTTCTGCACGACCTGCTACAACGTCGCCGAGTCCGAGCAGTGCCGGATCTGCCGCGACCCGCGCCGCACCAACGAGGTGCTGTGCGTGGTCGAGGAACCCAAGGACGTGGTGGCCATCGAGCGGACCGGTGAGTTCCGCGGCCGGTACCACGTGCTCGGCGGCGCGATCAATCCGCTGGAGGGGATCGGGCCGGACAATCTGCGCATCCGGGAGTTGCTGATCCGGCTTGGTGACGGGACGGTACGGGAGCTGATCCTGGCCACCGACCCGAACACCGAGGGTGAAGCGACAGCCACCTACCTGGCGTTGATGGTGAAGCCGATGGGCATCTCGGTCACCCGGCTGGCCAGTGGGCTGCCGGTCGGCGGCGACCTTGAGTACGCCGACGAGATCACCCTGGGCAGGGCGTTCGAGGGCCGTCGGGCCGTCTGAGTCGTACCCGTGGGGGTGGTGCCGTCGCCGACGGCGCCACCCCTTCGTCGTGCCCGGCACCGCACGCATCGATGTGTCGCTCGATGTGTTCGCCGTGGCGTCGACTGTTAGACGTCCGCGCAAGGTGTCGGCTTGGTAGCGATTGCATGACGCCCGTTCCGCTTCCGGTGTGACATGTCATAGCCTCCCGCACACGGACCGAGCCACAGCTCGGCGTGGTCATGCGCATGACAGAGGTGAGAGATGCAGGCGAGAAGGCTTAAATCGGCTGTGGCCATCGCGGCCGTTGCCGCTCTGGCGGTCGGCGCGGCCGGCTGCGCGGAGAGCGAGCGCGACGGCGGCAGTGGCGAGGCCAAGACTGGCGGCACCTTCATCTTCGCGGGTGCCGGTGACCCGAAGAACTTCGATCCGATCTTCAACGATGACGGTGAGTCGTTCCGGCCGGTCCGGCAGATGTTCGACACCCTGGTGAGCCACAAGCCGGGCACCGCCGAGCTTCAGGGCGGCCTGGCCGAGAGCTGGGAGCACGACCCCGACGGCAAGGTCTGGACGTTCAAGCTCCGTCAGGGCGTGAAGTTCCACGACGGTACGCCGTTCAACGCCGCAGCGGTCTGCTTCAACTTCGACCGCTGGTACAACATGAAGGGCGCTGCCGCCCAGTCCCAGATGATCTACTACATGGACGTCTTCGGCGGCTTCGCCAAGAACGAGAACGAGGACGCCGGCAAGCCGATCTACAACAAGTGCGAGGCGAAGGACGACGGCACCGCCGTTGTCACCCTCAACCAGTACAAGGGCGCCTTCCCGGGTGCCTTCGCGCTGACCTCGCTGTCGATCGCCAGCCCGGACGCCCTGAAGAAGTACGACGCCGACACGGTGAAGCAGAACGGCGACTCGTTCGAGTACAGCGCCTTCGCCACCACCAACCCGGTCGGCACCGGCCCGTTCACCTTCGGTGGCTGGGACAAGGCCAAGAACGAGATCACCCTGAACCGCAACCCGGACTACTTTGGCGAGAAGGCCAAGGTGGACAAGATGATCATCAAGGTCATCAAGGACGAGAGCACCCGTAAGCAGGAGCTCCGTGCCGGCACCGTCCAGGGCATCGACTTCCCGGCCCCGGCCGACCGCAAGGCGCTCGAGGGCGAGGGCTTCCAGGTCATCAACCGCCCGGCGTTCAACATTCTCTACCTGGGCCTCAACCAGAAGAACCCGAAGCTCAAGGACCTGCGGGTGCGGCAGGCGATCGCCTACGCGCTCAACCGCCAGCAGCTCGTGCAGACCAAGGGCCCGGGTGGCGCGAAGGTCGCCGACGAGTTCCTGCCGGACACCGTGCTCGGCTACGCCCCGGACGTGCAGAAGTACGAGTACAACCCGGACAAGGCCAAGCAGCTGCTCAAGGAGGCCGGCGCCGAGGGTCTGACGCTCAACTTCTACTACCCGCCGGACGTCTCCCGGCCGTACATGCCGAACCCGCAGGAGATCTTCACCGTCCTCGCCAACGACCTGCAGGCCGTGGGCATCAAGGTCAACGGTGTTCCTCGCCCGTGGAACGGTGGCTTCAAGGACGACGTGCAGCAGTTCGGCAAGCACGACCTGCACATCCTCGGCTGGACCGGTGACTACAACGACCCGGGCAACTTCGTCGGCACGTTCTTCGGCCGGGGCAAGGCCGAGTTCGGCGACCAGGCGATGACCGAGATGTTCGACGCCATCGCCAAGGCCGACGGCACCGTCGACGAGGCCGGCAAGAAGGCGGCCTGGGAGCAGGTCAACCGGGACATCGCCGCCAAGTGGCTGCCGGCCGTTCCGGTCTGGCACGCGCCGCCGGCGATCGTCGTCACCAAGGATGTCAAGGGCCTGGTGGCCAGCCCGCTGACCGACGAGCGATTCAACACGGTCAGCATCAGCAAGTGACGTCCATCGGCTGACGCCGTAGGCGTGAATCGGCCCGGTCCGGGGCTTTTCTCCCGGCCGGGCCGATTCCGCGATCATCGAGAGTCTGGTGTGAAGAGATGTTGCGAGTCATAGTCCGCCGCCTGCTGCAGCTGGTGGTGACCCTCATAGCGCTGTCGGCGCTGATCTTCATCTGGCTGCGGAACCTGCCCGGTGGCCCGGTCGAGGCGCTGCTCGGCGAACGGGCCACGCCCGAGCGCCGCGTCCTGCTGACCAAGGCGCTCGGCTACGACCAGCCGATCCTGGTGCAGTACGGCAAGTTCATGCAGCGGGTGGTCACCGGCGACTTCGGCAACTCGATCCGGACCGGCGACCCGGTCACCGAGGTCATCAGCCGCGCCTTCCCGGCGACCATCGAGCTGGCCCTCGCCGCGATGATCATCGCCGTTGGTCTCGGTATTCCGCTGGGGTATCTCGCCGCGCGCTGGCGGGGACGCTGGCCGGACAACCTGACCATCGCCGGCACCCTGCTCGGCATCTCGATCCCGATCTTCTTCCTGGGCTACCTGCTCAAGGACGTGTTCACCCAGAACATCCACTGGTTCCCGCCGTCGGGGCGGCTCACCACCGGCCTGGACAACACGAACGTCACCGGGTTCTTCGTGCTCGACGGCCTGCTCACGCGCGAGTTCGATGCCAGCGCGGACGCGTTGTGGCACCTGATCCTGCCGGCGATCACGCTCGCCACCATCCCGCTGGCGGTGATCGTGCGGATCACCCGGGCCAGCGTGCTGGACGTCCTCAACGAGGACTACGTACGCACCGCCGAGGCGAAGGGCCTGCGGCACCGCACCATCCGCGGCCGCCACATCCTGCGCAACGCGCTGCTGCCGGTGGTCACCACCATCGGCCTGCAGACCGGCGCGCTCCTCTCCGGCGCGGTGCTCACCGAGAAGGTCTACAACTGGGGCGGTATCGGCACACTGATCACCGACTCGATCAGCGGCGGCCGGGACTACCCGGTGCTCCAGGCGATCATCCTGCTCGCCGCGCTGGTCTTCGTGGTGGTCAACCTGCTTGTCGACCTCTCCTACGCCTTCATCGACCCGAGGGTGCGTGTGCGATGAGTGATCCGATCATCCAGGCGGGAACGCCGACCCCCCGCAGTGGGGACGAGAAGCCACGTCCCGGCATGAGCGAGCGCAGCATCGGCGTGCTCGGCGACCGCAAGAAGGCACGGCTGGACGAGCTGGCCCGCGCGAGCGCGTCCGACCGGGGCGGGATCAGCCTCGTCCGGGACGCCGTACGCCGACTGCGCCGCAATCCGGTCGCCATCGTCGGGGCCGCCATCGTCGGACTGTTCGTCCTGGTGGCTATCTTCGCTCCGCTGATCGCGCCGCACGACCCGGTGCAGCGCTTCGACGAACTGACCAAGAACCTCACAGTGGACAGCATCCCGGGCGGCAGCAGCGAGTTCCCGCTCGGCTCCGACCCGCTCGGTCGGGACTTCCTGTCCCGCATGATCCACGGCGCCCGGCAGACGCTCTTCGTCGGCGTGGTCGCCACCCTCATCGGCCTCGCCCTGGGCGTGCTGATCGGCGCGATCGCCGGTGCCTTCGGCGGTTGGGTCGACGTGGTGCTGATGCGCCTCACCGACGTGATGCTGGCCCTGCCGAGCCTGCTGCTCGCGATCACCCTTGTCGCGATGGCCAGCCGGTCGAGCCAGTGGACTGTCATCTTCGCGGTGGCAATCGTGAGCGTGCCGATCTTCGCCCGGCTGCTGCGCGGCTCGATGCTGGCGCAGCGGGAGAGCGACCACGTGCTCGCCGCCCGCGCGCTCGGCGTCAAGGAGCGCAACATCGTGCTGCGGCACATGCTGCCCAACTCGCTGACCGCGGTGATCGTGCAGGCCACCCTGACCTTCGCGGTGGCCATCCTGGACGCCGCCGCGCTCTCCTTCCTGGGCCTCGGCGACCCGGACATCAACCGGGCCGAGTGGGGCCTGATGCTCGGCGTGGACGGCCAGCGCTACTTCGAGGTCCGCCCGGAGCTGGCGTACTACCCGGCGCTCGCGATCATCGTGGTCGCGCTCGGCTTCACCCTGCTGGGTGAGGCGATGCGCGAGGCGATCGACCCGAAGAACCGGCGGTGAGCACGGTGCGCGCAACCAGCACGGCCGGACCCCGCCTCGGGCGAGCGCGAGGAGTGAGCTTGCGAGCCCCGCAGTCGCGAGCGAAGGACCACAGCAGTGAGGAAGTGACCCGATGAGCCTGCTCGACGTCCGTGACCTGAGCGTCGTGTTCCAGCGGCGCGGCGAGCGGCCCTTCACCGCCGTCGACAAGGTCAGCTTCACCGTGGAGCCGGGCCAGACCGTCGGCCTGGTCGGCGAGTCCGGCTGCGGCAAGAGCGTGACCAGCCTGGCCATCATGGGCCTGCTGCCCAAGCGCGGTAACAAGGTCACCGGTGAGGTGCTGTTCGAGGGCACCGACCTGCTGAAGCTGCGTCCCGACGACATGCGCGACAGGCGCGGCCGGGAGATCAGCATGATCTTCCAGGACCCGCTGTCCTCGCTGAACCCGGTCATCCCGATCGGCGTCCAGGTGGCCGAGGTGCTGGAGCGCCACCAGGGCCGGGACCGCAAGCAGGCGCTGCGGGAGTCACGGGACCTGCTCGACGCGGTAGGCATCCCGGACCCGGGCAGGCGGCTCAGCGAGTATCCGCACCAGATCTCCGGCGGCATGCGCCAGCGCGCGCTGATCGCCATCGCGCTGGCCTGCAAGCCCCGGCTGCTGATCGCCGACGAGCCGACCACCGCGCTCGACGTGACCATCCAGGCGCAGATCCTCACCCTGCTCAAGCAGCTGGTCGACGAGACCGGCACCGCACTCGTCATGATCACCCACGACCTGGGTGTGGTGGCCGGGCTCTGCGACACGGTGAACGTGCTCTACGGCGGCAAGGTGGTCGAGCGGGCGCCACGGCACGAGCTGTTCGCGCACGCCCGCCACCCGTACACCCACGGGCTGCTCAACTCGGTGCCCCGGCTCGACTCGCCGCGCGGTGAGCGACTGCACGCGATCCGCGGGTCGGTCTCGGACAACATCCCGTGGGTCGAGGGGTGCGCGTTCGCGCCGCGCTGCGACAACGTCGTGGACGCCTGCCTGGAAGGGCCTCCGCCGCTCGAACCCACCGCCACCGGCGGCGACCTCCGCTGCAACAACCCCGTCTCCGAGGAGGTGGCGGCCCGATGACCACCGAACAGACCGATGCCCTGATCGAGCTGCGCGACATCAAGGTCCACTTTCCGATCAAGAGCGGCCTGCTCTTCGACCGGACCGTCGGTTACGTCTACGCCGTCGACGGCGTGTCGCTGAGCATCCGCAAGGGTGAGACGTACGGCCTGGTCGGCGAGTCGGGCTGCGGCAAGTCGACGCTGGGTCGGGGCCTGCTGCGGCTCGTCGAACCAACCGACGGCGAGATCATCTTCGACGGCACCGACGTCCGCGCGCTCAAGGGCGAGGCGATGCGCAAGGCCCGCCGTCGCATGCAGATGATCTTCCAGGACCCGCTCTCCAGCCTCGACCCCCGACAGTCGGTGGAGTCGCTGCTGGTCGAGGGGCTCAAGGCGCACGGGCTGGCCGACGACAAGGTCGAGACGAATCGCCGCCTGCGGGAGACGCTGGAAGCGGTCGGCCTGCCCGCGTCGGCCCTCGGCAAGTACCCGCACGAGTTCTCCGGCGGCCAGCGTCAGCGCGTCGGCATCGCCCGGGCGCTGGTGCTCAACCCGGACCTGATCGTCGCAGACGAGCCGGTCTCCGCGCTGGACGTGTCGATCCAGGCGCAGGTGCTCAACCTGCTGGAGGACCTTCAGAACGAGCGCGGCCTGACGTACCTGATCATCGCGCACGACCTGGCGGTGGTCCGGCACATCGCCGACACGGTGGGCGTCATGTACCTGGGCGGGCTGGTGGAGGAGGCGTCCAGCGACGACCTCTACCGCGAACCGATGCACCCGTACACCCGCGCCCTCATGTCCGCGGTGCCGGTGCCCGACCCGCTGGTGGAGGACCGCCGGGAGCGGATCCTGCTCGCCGGTGACCTGCCGTCGCCAACCAACCCGCCGTCGGGCTGCCGGTTCCACACCCGGTGCCCGTGGGCGCAGCCGACCCGCTGCGCCGAGGAGCGGCCGGAACTGCGCGACGTGGTCGGCGGGCACCGGGTGGCCTGCCACTTCGCCGAGGACATCGCCGCCGGCCGGATCCGGCCGCACGAGGTCGAGGTGGAGCTGGTCCGTCCGGTGGACGGCACCGGCCCCGTCGACCCGCCGGGCGAGCTGATCCCGACCCCGTGACGCCGCCGGGGGCCGTCCCGAACAACCGGACGGCCCCCCGCGGTGCCACTTGTGCCGCCGGCGGCTCAGCCCTCCGGGCGGTGCAGCAACGCCACCGCGACGCCGTGCACCGCGTCCAGGCCCGCCGGGTCGGGCAGCGGGACCGACCCGCCGGTCACCGCGTACCACTCGTCCGCGTCCTTGTACTGCACCCGCAGGGTGACCTTGCCGTCCGCGTACTCGGTGCGCAGGGTCAACTCGCCGGTGACGACCCCGACCTCGTCGGTCATCACCCCACCCGGCCCGGGCACGATGTCGGCGGTCCGGCTCTGCGGGCCGGCGGCGCCGGCCGAGTCCGCGACCATGCCGGCCCCCGGCACCGCGGCCGGCGTGTCGGCCGTGCCGTCGGCGGTCATCCCGGCCGTGGCCGGGGCGGTGTCACCGCTCGCCCCGGCGCCTGTCGCAGCTTCCTCACTCATCAGCAGCCCTCCAGCATGTCGGTCAGGCCGGCCTTCTCGGCAGTGGTCACCGTCAACCGCCAGTGATGCTTGACCGTCACCCAGTCCTTGGCGTACTGGCACCAGTACGACCGGTTCGCCGGCTTCCACTGGGACGGATCCTGGTCACCCTTTGCCCGATTGGAGGACGCGGAAACCGCGATGAGCTGCGGACGCGTCGTGTCGTTGGCGAAGTCGCCGCGTTTGGCGTTGTCCCATTCGTTGGCACCGGAACGCCAGGCGTTCGCCAACGGCACCGTGTGGTCGATGTCCACGTCGGAGGGATCGGTCGCGCTGCGGCCGTCGTACACGCTCTCCCAGCGCCCACCGACCACGTTGCAGCCGGAGAGCTTCACGTCCTTACCGTCGCGTTGCAGGATGCTGTCCCGCACGTCGCAGTTCTTGCCGGTGTCCCGCCAGTGCGGGAAACGATCCCGGCTGTAACCCTTCATCGAGCCGGCGCTGGCGACGGTCAGCTGGCTCAACTGTTCGACGGCGTTGCCGCCGTCCCCCGGTGGCGGCGTCGCCTCCGGCTCCTCGGGCGGGACGCAACCGGCCACGCCGAGCGCCAGCGCCGCGACGAGCGCGGCCACCGACGCACGCTGTCCTGATCTGGTACGCACAGACGACACCTCTCCAGCTTGCGGGCTCCCGGCGATTGCGCACAGTACCCGGGCATGGTTTCGGCGTTTCGTGGCGTCTCCCACATCCTGCAAGGCAGATTGGTGGGATGACCGCTCCCGTACCGTCACCCGCGCTGAGGATGGGCACCGCCGCAGGCCGGGGGACGCTGGTCGCCGCGGTGCTCGCCTCCGGCATGGTCTTCCTGGACACCACTGTCGTCAACGTGGCGCTGCCGAAACTGGGCGAGGACCTCGGGGCGAACGTCGCCGATCTCCAGTGGACCGTCAACGGGTACCTGCTGACGCTCGCGGCGTTCGTCCTGCTCGGCGGATCCCTCGGGGACCGCTTCGGTCGGCGGCGGGTCTTCCTGATCGGGGTGCTCTGGTTCACCGCCGCGTCGGTGCTGTGCGGGCTGTCGCAGGGCACCGGCTGGCTGATCGCGGCCCGGATCCTCCAGGGCGCGGGCGGCGCGCTGCTCACCCCCGGCTCGCTGTCGGTGCTCCAGGCCAGCTTCCACCCGGACGACCGGGGACGGGCGATCGGCGCGTGGGCCGGGCTCTCCGGGGTGTCCACCGCGTTGGGGCCGTTCATCGGCGGTTGGCTCATCGACGCGCTGTCCTGGCGGTGGATCTTCTTCCTCAACCTGCCGATCGCCGTGCTGGTTCTGCTGGCCGCGCTGCGTTGGGTGCCGGAGAGCCGCGACGAGAACGCCTCCCGTACGCACGGGCCCGGCCGCACCCGCCGCCGCTTCGACGTGGCCGGGGCGCTGCTCGGGGCGCTCGCGCTCGCCGGCGTCACGTACGCGCTGATCGACGCGCCGGCACGCGGATTCGACTCGGCCCCCGTGCTGGTCGCGGCGCTCGTCGGGGTGCTCGCGGCGGTGGCCTTCGTGCAGCTGGAACGCCGGCGCGGCGACACGGCGATGCTTCCCACCGGGCTGTTCAGCAGCCGGCTCTTCTCGGTGCTGAACATCTTCACGGTGGTCGTGTACGCGGCGCTCGGCGGGTTCACGTTCTTCTTCGCCGTCTACCTCCAGAACGTCGTCGAGTGGTCGGCGTTCCGTACCGGCATCGCGCTGCTGCCGATGACCCTGCTGCTGTTGGTCGGCTCGGCGCGGGCCGGCGCGCTCTCGGCGCGGATCGGCCCGCGGCTGCCGCTGGCCGTCGGGCCGGTGATCGCCGCGGCCGGTCTGCTGCTGCTGCGCGGTGTGGCGCCTGGCGCGTCGTACTGGCGGGACGTCCTGCCCGGGGTGCTGCTCTTCGGCATCGGGCTGACCCTGGTGGTGGCACCGCTGACCGCGTCGGTGCTGGCCGCCGTGCAGGACCGGTTCTCCGGAGTGGCAAGCGGTTTCAACAACGCCGCGTCCCGGGCCGGCGGCCTGCTCGCGGTGGCCGCGCTGCCGCTGCTCGTCGGCCTCTCCGGCAGCGGGTACGAGCAGAAGGCGGAGCTGACGAGTGCGTTCCGCGCCTCGTTGGCGTGGTGCGCGGGGCTGCTGCTGGCCGGCGCTGTGCTGGCCCTCGTGCTGGTCCACCGGCCGCCCCGCGAGGCGCCGCCAGCTGAGCCCTGCCACTCGATGCCCGCCGCCACACCCCCGAGGTAGGGCTCCACCTCGGGGGTGTGGCGCGTGACGTCTACTGGCGGGCGCGGTTGACGGCGCTGGTGACCGCCTTGATCGAGGCGGTGACGATGTTGGCGTCGGTGCCGACACCCCACACCGTCCGACCGTCCACCTCGCACTCCACGTACGCGGCGGCCTGCGCGTCACCACCTGAGGAGAGCGCGTGCTCGTGGTAGTCGAGCACCCGTACGCCCACCCCGACCGACTGGAGCGCGTTGACGTACGCGTCGATCGGGCCGTTGCCGACCGCGGCGAGCGACCGCTGTTCGCCGCCCACACCGACCTCGGCCTCGATGTCGACCTTGCCATCGGTGGTGCGGATCGTGTAGCCGGTCAGCCGGACCGCCGGGTCGGGCTGGTGGTCGAGCAGGTAGTGCGTCGCGAAGATCTCCCACATGGCGGCCGGGTCGACCTCGCCGCCGTTGTGGTCGGTGACCTGCTGGACCACCCCGGAGAACTCGATCTGGAGCCGGCGCGGCAGGTCCAGTTGGTGCTCGCTCTTCATGATGTACGCGACGCCGCCCTTGCCGGACTGCGAGTTGACCCGGATGACGGCCTCGTAGGTGCGGCCCAGGTCCTTCGGGTCGATCGGCAGGTACGGTACCGCCCAGGTGTACTCGTCGACAGGTACGCCGGCGGCCTTCGCGTCGGCGTTGAGGGCGTCGAAGCCCTTCTTGATGGCGTCCTGGTGCGAGCCGGAGAAGGCGGTGTAGACGAGGTCACCCGCGTACGGGTGCCGCTCGTGCACCGGCAGCTGGTTGCAGTACTCGACGGCCCGGCGGATCTCGTCGATGTTCGAGAAGTCGATCATCGGGTCGATGCCCTGGGAGAAGATGTTCAGCCCCAGCGTCACCAGGTCGACGTTGCCGGTGCGCTCACCGTTGCCGAACAGGCAGCCCTCGATGCGGTCCGCGCCGGCGAGCAGGCCCAGCTCGGCGGCGGCCACGCCGGTGCCCCGGTCGTTGTGCGGGTGCAGGCTCAGCACCACGCTGTCGCGGCGCGGCAGGTGCCGGTGCATCCACTCGATCGAGTCCGCGTACACGTTGGGAGTGGCCATCTCGACGGTGGCCGGCAGGTTGATGATCAGCGGCCGGTCCGGCGTCGGGTCGATCACGTCGATCACCCGGGAGCAGACCTCCAGCGCGTACTCCAGCTCGGTGCCCGTGTAGGACTCCGGCGAGTACTCGTAGAAGATCTCGGTGTCCGGCGTGTGGATCTCCGCGTACTTCTGGCAGAGCCGCGCGCCGGAGGTGGCGATGTCGGCGATGCCGTCCTTGTCCAGGCCGAAGACCACCCGCCGCTGGAGCGTCGACGTCGAGTTGTAGAAGTGCACGATCGCCCGCTTCGCGCCGCGCAGCGACTCGAACGTCCGGTCGATCAGGTGCTCCCGGCACTGCGTGAGCACCTGGATCGTGACGTCGTCCGGGATCATGTCCTGTTCGATGAGCTGCCGGACGAAGTCGAAGTCGGTCTGGCTGGCCGACGGGAAGCCGACCTCGATCTCCTTGTAGCCCATCTGCACCAGCAGCTGGAACATCCGCCGCTTGCGCTCCGGCGACATCGGGTCGATCAGCGCCTGGTTGCCGTCGCGGAGATCCACCGCGCACCAGCGCGGCGCGGCCTCGACGGTGCGGGTGGGCCAGGTGCGGTCCGGCAGCTCCACCCGGAACTGCTCCCGGTAGGGCTGGTAGCGGTGGTACGGCATCCGGCTCGGGCGTTGCCGGGCGATCGGATCGGTCTCAGCGTCGGTGACAGGTTGAGCCATCTCAGAGTGCTCCCTGGAACATGTGGCGTCAGCAGATCGGAAGGTGTCGGCGAGTTGCCGGGCGACGGTGCGCGGCGGTGCCGAGAGGAAACTCAGATGTGCTGGACGGCGCGATGCGACTCCGCGACGAGGTGCCGGCCGGTCAGGCCTCGTCGCGGCGGCTAAGGAGGAGAAGCGCCCGCCACATGACCACGTCACCCTACGTGATGGAACGGAGGGTGGAAAGGTAGGTCCGGACTATGGGATCGACGTCATGGCCGGCTCCGGGGCCTGGGAACCCAGCCTCGGGGTCCGTTCGGCCCAGGCCACCGCAGGCACGATCGCCGCCGCGACCAGCACGAAGATCGCTGCCGTCGGTAGCCAACCCCAGCCGCCGGTGGTCACGCCGAGCGCGGTCAACCCGGCCGGGGCGATCAGGTACTGCACCTGCTCGCCGAGCCGCAGCGCCCCCACGTACGCGCCACGCTGGTCGTCCGGTGGGAGGGTGGCAGTGAGCCCCCAGGCGCCCGCCGACTGAATCAGTTCGGCCAAGATCAGCAGCGTCGCGGCGGCCACCAGCACCACGACGGTGAGCATGCCCCGGGTGAGTCCGGAGATCGGCAGGACCAGGCAGGACACGGCGATCAGCAGGCCACCGCGACGGGAGGCCCGCGCCGCGCCCGTCGCGGTGTCGGCACCCCGGCTGACGCGTACCTGGAGCAGCACGATCAGGACCGTGTTGAGCAGCACCAGAGCGGCGATCACCGTCTTCGGGGCGTCGGTGTGGGTGAGGATCCACAGCGGCATCACCGTCAGGTAGAGCACCCCGTGCGCGGTGAGCAGCCCGGACAGCAGGGACACCGCCATGAACGGCCGGTCCCGCAGTACGGCGAGCCGACTCATCGGCTCCGCCGGCCGGCTCACCTGCGGCAGCCGGGGCAGTCGCCGTACGAAGACGGCTGTCACCAGGATCACCGCCGCGATGAACCAGACCATTCCCCGGTACGCCTCGATCGTGTCCACCGCCAGCACCAGGCCGCTGATCACCGCGCCCAGCCCGAAGCCGACGTTCAACGACGACCGCTGGTACGCCATCGCCGTGACCCGTTCGGCAGGTGGGAGCGCGTTGATCGAGTAGACCTGCCGGGCCACGCCTGTCGACGCGTCCACCGCCGCCAGTGCCACCACCACGGCGAGGAAGCCCGCGAAGCCGCCCACGAACGGGTACGACGCGAAGAGCGCCGCGTTCAGCACCAGCCCGACGATCCAGACCCGCTGCGGTCCGTACCGGTCGGTGAGCCCGCCCAGCGGCACCGTACCCAGCAGCGACACCCCCGCCGCGATGGACAGCCCCAGCCCGACCTGGGCGGCGCTGAGCCCGAGCGCCCGGGTGAAGAAGACGGCGCTGCCGGCGTGGAACAGGCCGCTGCCGACGGCGTAGACCATGGCCTGCACGGCCAGCGCGCGGGTCAGCCCGGCCGGCGGTACGACGTTGTGGACAGCGGTGCGGATGGTTTCTCTGGCCCCCATGGTCGGGAGTGAACCGTGTCCCCATGGTTCCGGTCGAACCTTTTAGGCTGGACCGAATCGTGGGGGTGCTTGTGTCCGAGTTGCGGTTCAGCCTTGCCGACGTCGCGGGTGTGCGGCTCGCCGTGTCGCCGGTCAACGAGACGGTCATGAGCATGTGGGCGCTGGCCAGCCCGATCCGCTACGCGGTGCACCTGCCCTGGATCGACCGGGCCCGGGTGACCCTGCGCCGTCCCGAGGTCGCCACCCGGGTCCGACCGCTGACGGAGCTGACCTGGCGGGGTTGCCCGTTGCCCGACTTCCTCACCCCGGCGGCCCGCCCGAACGTGGAGATGGCCGAGCAGCTTGAGCAGGTCGCCGCGACGCCGCCGGCCGTGGTGGTCCAGGACCTGCTGGCGACCACCCCGCGCCGGCCGCTCAGTCCGTTCGGGCGGGCGCTGCTCGCCGATCCCCGAGGGCTGCTGCCGCAGCTCGTCGACGCGGTGCGGGTCTGGTACGACGAGGCGATCGCCCCGGACTGGCCGCGGATACGCGCGCTGCTCGACGCCGACGTGGCGTACCGCGCCGCCCAGCTCGCCGAGAACGGTGCCGGTCGGTTCTTCGAGCAGCTCCACCCGAGCCTGCGCTGGCTCGGTGACCGGGTGGTCAGCGACGATCCGTTCGAGCGGGACTTCGACCTCCGCGGTCGTGGGTTGGCGCTGAACCCGACGGTGTTCACCGAGCGGCGGGTGCTGTGGAACCTGCTGGAGGACTCACTGCCGGCCGGGGCCTATCCGGTCCGGGCGATCGGGACGCTCTGGGAGGCGACCGCGACACCGTCCGGCGATCCGCTGGCACGTGTGGTCGGCCCCGGCCGGGCCGCGCTGCTGCACCTGCTCGACACCGGGGCGACCACCACCGACCTGGCCCGACTCGCCGGGATGTCCGCCGGGAACGTCTCCCAGCACCTGGCCGCGCTGCACGCCGCCGGCCTGGTCGGCCGGTCCCGACAGGGTCGGTACGTCCTCTACCGCAACACCGACGCCGCGCAGGTCCTGCTCCGGGCCAGCCGCGGCGAGTGAGCCCGATCAGCGGAGCAGCAGGTCGGCGACCGGGCGGCGGTGACGCAGGCCGGTCTCCAGGGCGCGCAGCTCGGCCGGGAGGCCGAACGGGTCGCCGAGGCGGCCGACGGCGGCGACCACCAGCGGGCGGACGCCGCCGGGCAGGTCGAGTTCGGCGGCGAGGCCGGCCCGGTCGAAACGGGTGAGCTGGTGCACGTGCAGACCGAGCGCGGTTGCCTGCACGGTCAGGTGGGCGATCGACTGACCCAGGTCGTACGCCGCCCGCTCGGCGTCGCGCCCGGTGTGCGCACCGACCACCAGGGTCGCGGCGTTCCGTGCCCAGCCCTGGTCGTCGTCCGGGAGGTTGATCAGGATCCGCTTCCAGATCTCGTCGTCGCGGTGACCGAGGGCGAACCGCCAGGGCTGCCCGTTCTCCGTCGACGGCGCCCAGCGGGCGGCCTCCAGCAGCGAGGCCGCCTCGTCCGGGGTGAGTTCGGCGCCCGGGTCGAAGGCCCGTGGACTCCAGCGGTAGGCGAGCAGCGGGGTGAGGTCAGCCATGCGACAGATCGTCCTGTATGGGCGATTCACCTCTCAGGATGGGTCGCCTAAATGTGGTCAAGAGCACCCGTAACGGGACGAAGATCAGGACGTTCCCGCGCTCGGGCTGTCCGACGGGTCAGCGGTCGGCGTCGGCGGAGCCTCGGTCCCGAGCGGCTCGCCGTCCGTCACCGGGCCGGCCAGCTGAACGGTGGCCGGCGGCGGGCCGGGCGGGGCGGCCAGCCGCAGCGTCCCGGTGTCGGTGCGTACGCCGGTCGGTGTGCCGTCCCGGTCGTAGCAGTAGATGCCCACGTCCAGCGGAGCGTTCAGGGAGGCTGTCGTGGAGTCCACCGAGTAGCAGGTCCCGGTCAGGCCCTTCGGCGCGCTGGCGGGGGCGACGGCGAGCGGGGCCCGCCGGTCGGTGAGCACGTCCAGCCAGTCGGTCAACGGATGCTGGATCCGAGGGTCCAGCCGGCGCGGGAGAGGCTCGTCGCGGTCGCCGACACGTACGCAGCTCGCCGCCTCCGGCCTACCCGGCGACGGCAGGGCGCACTGGAACAACCCGTCGGCGGTGGCGGCCAACGAGACATCCACGGTGCCGCCCAACGCGCCACCCGGCACGTCGACCCGCCAGCTGCCGTCGTTCGCGCTTGTGAACACGACTGTGCGGTCCGGCTGACCGGCCCGGCTGTGCACGTACTGGGCCACCAGCCGGCGATCCTGAGCTGCCGCCGCCAGCGCGGCCAACTCGTCCCGGGCGGCCTCCACCTGGGCGGGCGGCCTGTCGGTGGGCGGCGGCAGCTCAGGATCGCCGGCTGG
>NZ_VDFY01000137.1 GCF_006228125.1 Micromonospora orduensis
GTCCACCGCAGCACGCTCGTCATCACCAGCACATGCACGAGGTAGAACGCGAACGAGACCTCACCGAGCCAGACCAGCGGCCGGGACCGCCACGGCGAGCGCCGGCCCCGCACGTCGGCGTCCGCCGCGGCGGTGATGATCAGCAGGTACGCCACGGCCAGCAGGGTGGTCCACAGTTCGGCGCGGATCCACTGTGCGGCGGCCACCCAGGTGGCCACGAAGATCGCGCTCGCGACGGTCAGGCCGGGTCCGCGCCAGAGGCCCCGGCGCATCAGCTCGGCCGCCACCGCGCCCAACCAGAACTCCAGCGAGCGGGCCGGCGGGAAGATCTGGGTGAACCACCAGCGGCTGTCCTCCGGCACCAGCTGCTGGGCCGGCCAGAGCGCGAGGATCAGCAGCGGCAGCGCGACGACAAGCGTCCACAGCACCGCGGGACGGGCCCGGCGCAGCAGCGGCAGCACCAGCGGCAGGCAGAGGTAGAAGAAGAACTCGCAGGACAGCGACCAGCTCACCGTGTTGATGCTGTAGAACCAGCCCGGGCGGGGATCCCAGGCCTGCAACAGCAGGAGGTTCTCCAACGCGACGGCCGGCAGGACGGGGTCGGCGAACCACCAGGCGACCAGCAGCGCCGCCGTCCACAGCACCAGGTGGTTCGGGTAGATCTTGGCGACCCGCCGGCGCCAGAACGTCCGCCGGGAATCGCCCGGGCGGGCCGACCAGACCAGCACGAACCCGCTGAGAACGAAGAAGAACTGCACCCCGGACAGGCCGAGGGTGAACAGCGCGTCGACAACGGCCCTGTAGTCCGGCTCGGCGATGATCCGCATGGTGCCGGCGTGGAAACCGAAGACCAGCAGCGCGGCGATCCAGCGCAGCCCGGTCAGCGAGGGCAGCCGGGTGAGCGGGGCGGGCCGGGCCGCCGGGACGTCGGTGGTGCTCGTCATGCCGGTCGCCTGACGATCCGCAGGGTCACCAGCACGTACGTCTCCTCCTCGGCGCGGCGTCGGACGGCGCCACGGCGACGCCCGCGACGACCCGGCTGGGCCGCACCGGGGCACCCTACCGGGTCACTCCCGGGTGAACCGGACGAGCGTCGTTAACCTTCCGCTCGGCGGGAGTTCAGGGACTCCACCTTCGTCGGCCACGTCAGGTTCCGGGGCCGGCCACCCGGGTCGTCGAAGGTGGCGGCGTGGTCAATGAGCCGACGCACGCACCGCTGCTGAGCATCGTCGTGCCCGTGTACGGCGTCGAGGCGTACCTGTACCAGTGCCTCGAGTCGATCCGGGCGGACATTCCCGCGGGCGAGTCGGACGCGGTCGAGCTGATCGCCGTCGACGACGCGTCACCGGACGGCTGCGGCGCGATGCTGCGCGCGTACGCCGGCCGCGACGGCGTCCGGGTCGTGCACCTGAGCAGCAACGTGGGTCTGGGGCTGGCCCGCAACGCCGGCCTCGACGTGGCCACCGGCCGGTACGTCTGGTTCGTCGACAGCGACGACTGGCTGCCCCCGGGCAGCATCGCGGCGGTGCTGGACCGGTTGCGCCAGCACCAGCCCGACGTGCTGATGCTCGACCACCTGCGGGTGCACGAGGACGGCCGGCGCGAGGTGGACGCGAGCAGTCACCTGCTGCGCGGGGTGCCGGGTGTGGTCCGCCTGGCCGACCAGCCGCACCTGCTGCGGGTGCAGCACACGGCCTGGAACAAGGTGGTCCGCCGGGCCTTCCTCGACGAGTTGGAGCTGCGGTTCTTCCCCGGCTGGTACGAGGACATCCCGTTCAGCCACCCGTTGCTCATCGGCGCGGAGAAGATCTCCGTGCTGGACCGGGTCTGCTACCTGTACCGGCAGGGCCGCCAGGGCGCGATCACCTCCACCCGCAGCGGCCGGCACTTCGACGCGTTCGGCCAGTACGAGCGGCTGATGGACTGGGTCGCCCGCAAACACCCGGACGAGCGGTTGCAGGCCGAACTGTTCGAGCTGATGATCAGCCACTATCTGGTGGTGGTCGGCAACGACGACCGCCTGCACCCGCACCTGCGGCGGGCGTTCTTCCACCGGGTCGCCGAGCACTACCGCCGCTACCTGCCCGCCGGCGGCTACCCGGCGCCCGCAGGCGTGACCGGGCTCAAGCACCGGCTGGTCGGGCGCGGTGACTGGCTGGCGTACTCGGCGCTGCGCCAGGCGCACCGGGTCGCGGGCCGGCTGCGCCGCCCGGGCCCGACGGCGAGCCCCGACGGTGGCGCCGGGACCGACGAGGACCCGAACCGAGCACACCCCACCACGACGCGGGACGCGGAGCCCACCGCGACGACCGACCGGTCCGACGCGCTGGCCGGGGGCCGCCTGCCGTGACCGCCGGCGTCACACACCACGCCGGGCGCCGGGTCGGCTCCCGGCGCCGGAGTTTTCCAGGTCGTCCGCCCCTCGGGGGGACGACGACAGCACCACCGCACCCCGGTGCGGACGTACCTGAGCAGAGGTCCCAATGACGGCGACAATCAAGATCGGACCGCACGCGGTCGGTGCCGGCGAGCGACCCCTCGTGGTCGCCGAGATGTCCGGCAACCACAACGGAGACCTGGGTCGCGCGCTGGCGATCGTCGACGCGGTGGCCGAGAGCGGGGCGCACGCGCTCAAGCTCCAGACGTACCGGCCGGACACGATCACGATCGACGTCGACACCCCCGCGTTCCGCATCTCCAGCGGGCACGAGCTGTGGGGTGGGGAGAACCTGTACCGCCTCTACGAGCGGGCACACACCCCGTACGAGTGGCACGCCCCGATCTTCGAGCGGGCCCGCGAGCGCGGGCTGACCGTCTTCTCGTCTCCGTTCGACGCGACGGCCGTGGAACTGCTGGAGTCACTTGACGCACCGGCGTACAAGATCGCCTCGTCGGAGCTTGTCGACCTGCCGCTGATCCGGTTGGTCGCCGGCACCGGCAAACCGATGGTGATCTCCACCGGGATGGCGACGGTCGCCGAGATCGACGCCGCGGTGCGCACCGCCCGCGACGGCGGCGCGGCGGGCATCATCCTGCTGGCCTGCACCGCGTCCTACCCGGCGCCGCCCGCCGACAGCAACCTGCGCCGGCTGCCGGTGCTGGCCGGCGCCTTCGACGTGCCGGTCGGCCTCTCCGACCACACACCAGGCATCGGGGTTGCTGTCGCCTCGGTGGCGCTGGGCGCCTGCTTCATCGAGAAGCACGTGACGCTTGACCGCGCCGACGGCGGCGTGGACTCGGACTTCTCCCTGAATCCGGCCGAACTGTCGGCGCTTGTCGCCGAGTCGGGCCGGGCGTACGCCGCGCTGGGCGGCAGGGCGATCGGCCCGACCCCGGCCGAGCGGGAGGGGCTGCGGTTCCGTCGTTCGCTGTTCGTGGTCGAGGACGTCCGGGCCGGTGACCCGGTGACCGCGCACAACGTCCGGTCGATCCGGCCGGCCGGCGGGCTGGCACCGGTGGAGATCGACCGGGTGCTGGGCCGCACCTTCACCACCGACGTTCCGCGCGGCACTCCCCTGAGCTGGGACCTGATCTGAGAATCGGCCCGGATGCCGGCTCGCCGGACGGGTGGGGTGCCTGTGGAGCCGTCCCGAGCACGGGGCAGCTCTACGGGCACCCACCGACGTCGCCGGCACGGCGGTCGTCCACGGCCAGGGCGGCGGGGCTGGGCACCGGGGCGACGCCGACGGTGACCACCAGGTCCGCGAGGCGCAGGGTCCGCCAGAGCGCCGCCCCGTCCGACGGCGTGCCGAGACCGTAGCGGCGCCACCACGCCACCACCGGCACGTCGGCCAGCTTGCAGCAGCATTCGGCCCGGGTCCACCGGGCCCAGAAGTCCGTGCCGCCGAACCGGCGGGCCAGCGCCGGAGGCACCGGGGCGTCGGCGCGCTCCGCGTCGATCGCCACCCGCCAGCCCGGCGCCGGCGGCCCGGACCAGCCGACGCAGCGGCCGTCGTCGAGGTAACTGCGGGTCACCGCGTCGGCCAGCGCGGTCGGGGTCCCGATGCGCAGGTGCTGCTCGGCGGCGGCCAGCAGTCCCGGTACCGGACGCGGGCTGTCGCCACCGATCCCCCGCCCCGACGGCATCGGGACGGGAGCCGGCCGCAGGTCAGATGGAGGCGGCACCGTCCACCACGATGACCTGGCCGTTGATGTTGGTGTGCTCGCGCAGCAGCATCCGTACCACCGGTACGACCTCCAGCGGATCGGTGAGGTGACCGCTCGGGGTGCGGCGCACGATCTGGTCGAGCTGGGTCGGGCCGAGCACCGCGGACATCTCCGAGGCGAAGAACCCGGGCGCCACCGCGTTGACAAGCATCCGGCCGCCCAGCTCCCGGGCGAGCGAACGGGTGGCCGCGTCCATGCCGCCCTTGGTGGCCGAGTACGCGACCAGGCCCGGGAAACCACGCTGCGCGCAGATCGAGGTGATGTTGACGATCCGCCCGCGCAGACCCTTGCCGAGCATCCGGCGGACCACCAGCCGGGTCAGTTGCAGCGGCGCGGTCAGGTTGGTCTCGATGATCCGGGCGATGTCGTCGGTGGCGGTGTGCACGTGCAGCGAGTCCTGCCCGACGGCGGCGTTGTTGACGATGCCGTCGATCGGGCCGAGGCGCTGCTCCACCTCGCGCACGAAGGCCTGCGCGGCGCGCAGGTCGGTGACGTCCACCGAGCCGACGTGCACCCGGTCGGGGCGCTCAGCGGCGAGCTTCTCCAGTTCCGGGGTGACGGTACGGGCGAACGCGGCCACCCGTACGCCCGCGTCGAGCAGGTCGGTGACGATGGCCAGGCCCAGCCCCCGTGAGCCCCCGGAGACGAGGACGACGGAGCTGGGGGGAACGAGCTGGGTGTCGGCGGGGTCAGACATCGCTCTTCAGGGTCTCCTTGACGGGGATCTCGGTAAGCACACGGATCCGGCGGGGCACCGCGTGGTCGGGCAGCCGGTCGGCGCACCAGCGCACCAGCGCGGCCTCGTCCGGCACGCCGGCGTCGGCGGAGGCCGGCTCGGACGGGTCGGCGGGGGTGAGGACCACCTCGGCGACCACCATCCGGCCGAGCACCGGGGCGCGGCGGCCGGTGACCCGGGCCCAGGCCACGGTCGGGTGCCCGGTGAGCACGCCGCGCACCACACCGGCGGAGACCTTGCTGCCACCGACGTTGATCTCGTCGGAGTCCAGCCGCCCGGTGATCAGCACCCGACCGTCGACCACCTGCACCCGGTCACCGGTGCGCACCGGGCCGGCAAGCCCGGCCCCGTGGAAGGGGGAGGTGACCACCAGCTCGTCGTCCCGTACGGAGAGCGTCGGCCGGCCGGGGGCCTGTCGGTCCAGCCAGTCGACCGGGAACCCGGCCCGCCCGTCGTGCACCACGATGGACGCACCGACCTCCGACGACGCGTAGATCCAGGAGATCCGGGCGGTCGGGAAGACGTCCCGCAGCTGGTCGAGGATCGCCTGGTCCACCGGCTCCCCGCCGAGGGTGATCTGGCGCAGCGGCACCCGGGCCAGCGCGGCGGCGTCCCGGTAGAGGGTGCGACGCCAGAACGTCGGCGTGCCGGAGGCCGCGTCCACCCCGTGCGCGGCGGCGACCGCGGGCCAGTCGTCCAGCTCGTCCGGCTCGACCACGACCAGGTGCTGCCCGGGCTGGGTCAACGACAGGGTGACCACCTGCCACCAGGCGTACGTGCCGGGGGCGTAGGGGCAGAGCCAGGTCCGTTCGGGCTGGTCGGCCCGCACGGTGGTCAGCGTGTCGAGGGTGTGCCCGACCCGCTTCGGACGGCCGGTCGAGCCGGACGTCAACAGCCAGAGCCGGCCGGGGTCGGCGGCGCGCGGTCGGGCCGGTGCGCTCGGATGCGTGCCGTCGTCGTCGAGGACGGTGACCGCGAAGCCGGCCTCCGACAGGTCGGCGCGCATCGCCGCGTCCACCCGGCTCGCGGTGCTGAGCAGCAGCTCCGTGCCGCGCACGGCGTGCTGCCGCGCGGCGGCGAGGGCGTGGGCGGCGGAGTGCGCAAGGACCGCGGCGGGGTCGGGCAGCGCCGGCGTCGGCAGTTCCCGCCAGGTCAGCGCGACGCCGCCGACGACCACCCGGTTGTCGACGCCGGCCGGCTCGGGATGCGTGGCCGCCACGGGGCCGGGTGTCGCGACGGTCACTGGTGCTGAAGCTCGACGAGGAAGTCGAGGACGTCGCCGACGGTGGCGATGCGGCGCAGGCCAGGGGCGTCGAAGTTGAGCTCCTCCCCCGTCTCGTCCTCCACCCGCAGGGCCAGCTCGGAGAAGTCCAGTGAGCGGAAGCCGATCTCCCGCAGCTGCGCCGCGTCGTCGGCGGGCAGCTCCTTGTCCTGGTTCTTCAACACCTGCGCCATGAGGTCGCGGATCTGCGCGCGACTCAATTCGTTCATGCGCCGGAGTCTACAACCCAACGAATGCGTATCCGATTTCCCGGGGGCACCCGGGTAAGGTTCCCGGACCGGGCGTGAACAGATTGAAAGCGAGAGGCACGTGCTGCGCGAAGCAACGGCGGACGACGTTCACCTGATGTTGTCCTGGCGTAATCAGAAAGCCAACCGGCAGGTCAGCAAGAACAGCCACGAGATCAGCGCCGAGGAGCACGCCCGGTGGTGGTCGGCGGTCCGCGACGACCCGTCGCGGCGGGTGCTGGTGTACGTCCGCGACGACCACCCCTGTGGTGTGGTCACCTTCTTCGACCTGCGGTTGGACGGCCCACGAACCGGCGCCTGGGGCTTCTATCTGGACTCCGACGGGCTGGCCGGGCGGGGCGAGACGCTGCCCGCCTGGCTGGGCATCATGCGCGAGGCCGTGGAGTACGCCTTCGACGGGTTGCACCTGGACCGGCTCGACGGGGAGGTGCTGGAGCACAACACCGTCGTACGGCAGATGAACAGGCGTTTCCGTTTTGTCGAGGGCACCGGCCGCCGGGAGATGTCCGACGGTCGGGAAATCATGGTCATCCCCATTTCGCTCCACCAGACCGACCGCCGCCGACGCTGATTGTCGCGCATATTCGCGCAATGGTCGGACACGATTAACCGCTGCTGCCCCCGTTGGACATCAGCCGTTCACAAAAAGCGGGGTCAGGCCCGTCGCCACGCCGCCCAGTGCTGGCGCTCGTTGCCGCCGAGCCGGACGAAGCCGTACCGGGCGCCGTCCCAGTCGTCGGGTTGGCCGGGCGCCCAGCGGGCGAACACCACCTGCGCCGCGGCCGGCGGCTGCTCGCGGAACCACCGCACGTCGGTCCAGGTCACCTGGTGACTGAGGTTGAACCGCAGGATGTAGTGCACACCTGTGGACGCCCACACCCGCTCGCCGGGGCGTACCCCGACGTCGGCCACCCGGGGGGTGGGCGCGGTGCTCGCCACCGTGGGGCGCACCAGCCGCTGGTCGATCACCTGCATGGTGACGAGGTTGACGACCACGAGGGCGCCGAGGATCGGCAGCCGCAGGCGGGGAACCCGGGCAGCGGCGACCAGCAGCACGCAGCAGGCGACGCCGATCAGCGACCCGACGACCGGGCGCATCTCCCGCCAGCCGCCTGTCAACGCCATCAGGTCGGGCGCGCCGAAGCCGCCGTACCGCAGGGTGTGCCCCCGGCTGGCCACGTACGCGAGCCGGGCCGCGACGAGCGCGCCACCGGCGGCCAGCAGGCCCACCGCGACCGCCGCGCGGCGCAGCACCACCCGGCGCCCGGCGGTGAGCAGCACCCCGAGCCCGACGAGCATCCAGAACGGCGCGAGCATCTGCACGTAGCGCCCGTAGATCGCGTCCAACGGTTTGCCGGTGATGCTGGCCAGGATCACCGAGGCCCCGCTGGCCACCCCGATGCTCGTGATCAGCGCGACGCCCATCGTCCAGCGCGTCGCGTCGCCCTGCCGCGGACGCCACAGTTCCCGGACGGCGGCGGCCCAGGCCACCCCGGCCATCCCGAAGGTGATCACGACGAGGTACCAGAGCTGGGTGGTGACCGCCGCGCCGACCCGGACCACACCCTGCGCGGAGGCGACCGCGTCGACCACGCTGCCGCCCGGGGTGCTGCCCAGTAGGTACACCTTGTCCCCGAGCAGCCGGATGCCTGCCTCGTTGACAAGCGCCAGGGCCAGCACCGGCGCCAGCGCCGCGAGCACCCCGGCGGGGCTGATCCGGCGGCGGACGAGCAGCAGCAGGACCAGACCGGCGTGGATTCCGACGATCACCAGGCCACGGGAGTGCAGCAGGTGGAACGCGCCGACGAACAGGCCGACGGTGGCCGCGGCGAGCGGCCCGGGCCGCCCGATCCAGCGGTGCACGGCGAGCAGCCAGGCCACCACCAGCGGCGCCATCACCGCGTCGATCATGGCGACGCCGGCGTAGAAGGCGGTCGCCGGCAGGGTCGCGGCCACCACCGCCGCGCCCAGGGCGTACGAGCGGCGCAACCCGAGCAGCCGCCGGCCCAGCAGGTACGCCAGGGGCAGCAGCGTCGAGTTCACCATCGCGTTGATCAGTTGGACCAGCCGGTAGCTGTCGGCGAAGTCCCGGTCGCCGAGGAACGCCGGCGAGATCAGCATCGGGTAGCCGACCCGACGCAGCAGGTCGTTCTCGCTGCTGAACCCGCCCGGGCCACCGGCCAGCGCGCGGGCGGTGTTGAGGTAGCTGTCCTCGTCGGTGTGCGCGATCGGCAGCACGATGTGCCGGGACAGCCACATCCGCCAGGCGACGCTGAGCACCCACCCGACGAGCAGCAGCAGCGGCACGAGCCAGCGCCGCGCGGGCGCGGCGGGCGGCGTACCGGCCGGAGCCGCCGGCCGTTCCATCACGTCGCTGCCGGATGCCATCAACGCCTCCTGATTTCGCCGGCCGGGCCGGTGGTGCGCGCGCCGGACCGCGCTACGGACGGCCGGTGACACGCGTGGGGGTGAATCGCTCGCGCCGAGGTGGCGCGCCTGTCGGGTGAACGCGGGAACCGGCGGCACGAGGGTCGGCCGGGTCGCTCGCGCGGCCACTGTAGCGGCCGGATCCGGCCTGGTCAGCCCGCTTCGCGGACGTGCGCAAGTGTTCGCCTGCGCGGCGTCCGGCATTCACGGGAGCAGTGGACGTGGTTAACCGGCGAGCGCCGAGGCGTTAACCCGCCATGGCTAGCGTGTCACCCCGGTCGGCCGGCCGAGGGCCGCCCGTTCATCCACGAACACGGGAGCACCACATTGAGTGAGTTGAATGGATCGTCCATTCTGATCACCGGGGGAACGGGTTCCTTCGGCAGGACCTTCCTGCGGCACATCCTCAACGAGGCAGACCCCGCCCGAGTGGTGGTGTTCTCCCGTGACGAGCTCAAGCAGTACGAGCTGCGCCAGCAACTCGGCGACGACCCGCGGCTGCGCTGGTTCATCGGCGACATCCGGGACCGGCACCGCCTCACCCGCGCCATGCACGGCGTGGACCACGTCGTGCACGCCGCCGCTCTGAAGCAGGTGGACACCGCGGAGTACAACCCCTCCGAGTTCATCGCCACAAACATCACCGGCTCGCAGCACGTGGTCGACGCCGCGATCGAGGCCGGCGTCCGGAAGGTCATCGCGCTCTCCACCGACAAGGCGTCCAGCCCGATCAACCTGTACGGCGCCACGAAGCTTGTCGGCGACAAGCTGTTCGTCTCGGCCAACCACTACGCCGCCCACCACCCCACCCGGTTCGCGGTGGTCCGCTACGGCAACGTGGTCGGCAGCCGCGGCTCGGTGGTTCCGCTGTTCCACCGGCTGGCCGCCGAGGGCAAGAGCCTGCCGATCACCGACAAGCGGATGACCCGCTTCTGGATCACCCTGGAGCAGGCCGTCCAGTTCGTCATGGACTCGTTCGACCAGATGCAGGGCGGCGAACTGTTCGTGCCACGCATCCCGAGCATGCGCATCCTCGACCTGGTCGAGGCCGTCGCGCCGGACGCCACCACCCACGAGATCGGCATCCGGCCCGGGGAGAAGCTGCACGAGGAGATGATCGCGCCGGACGACAGCCGCCGGACGCTGCGCGCCAAGGACCGCTACATCGTCCAGCCGACAATCGCCGGCTGGGGCTACCAGCCGCCGGTCGACTGCGAGCCGGTGCCGGACGGCTTCGCGTACCAGTCGGACACCAACGACGAGTGGCTCAGCGTCGAGCAGCTGCGCGACATGCTCGGCCTCACCGCATGACGGGGATGCTCCCGTACGGCCGGCAGTCGGTCACCGAGGACGACATCGCGGCCGTCGCCGACGTGCTGCGCGGCGACTGGCTCACCACCGGTCCGCAGGTGGACGCCTTCGAGGCCGACCTGGCCCGGTGGACCGGCGGGGTCGGCGTCGCCGCCGTCTCCAATGGCACGGCGGCGCTGCACGTGGCGTACGCGGCCGCCGGGGTGGGACCGGGTGACGAGGTCGTCGTCCCGCCGATGACGTTCGTGGCGACCGCCAGCAGCGCGGTCGCCCTCGGCGCGAAGATCGTGTTCGCCGACGTCGACGACGAGACGTTCTGCCTCGACCCGGCCGCCGCCGCCGCGGCCGTCACCTCGCGCACGAAGGTCGTCGCCGCGGTCGACTACGCCGGCCACCCGGCCGACTACGACGCCCTGCGCCGGTCGCTGGTCGGCAGCGACGCGCTGCTGCTCGCCGACGCGGCGCACTCGATCGGCGGGACGTACCACGGCCGGCCGGTCGGTTCGCTCGCCGACCTGACCACGTTCTCGTTCTTCCCCACGAAGAACCTCACCACCGCCGAGGGTGGGGCGGTCGCCGCCCTGGACCCGCTGATCCTGAAGCGGGCCCGCCGGTTCCGCGGCGTCGGCGTGGTCCGCGAGCGCGACGACCTGCGCTCTCCGGACGAGGGCGGCTGGCACCAGGAGGTGCACGAGTTCGGGCTGAACTACCGACTGCCGGACGTGCTCTGCGCCCTGGGCCGCAGCCAACTGCGCCGCCTCGCCGGGTTCAAGGCGCGTCGGGCCGCCCTGGTCGCCCGCTACGACGAGGCGCTGTCCGACCTGGACGGCGTGGTGACGCCCACCCGCCGGTCGTGGGCCGACCCGGCATGGCACCTGTACCCGATCCGGGTGCTCGACGGCCGCCGCCGCGAGGTGTACGACCGGATGCGCGCCGCCGGCATCGGCGTCCAGGTCAACTACCTCCCGGTGCACTGGCACCCGGCGTTCGCCGATCTGGGCTACCGGCGCGGATCCTGCCCGGTGGCCGAGTCGTTCTACTCCCAGCAGCTGTCGCTGCCGCTCTACCCGGGGCTCAGCGACGCCGACCAGGACCGCGTCGTCGACGCGCTGACCGCGATTCTGCGGGGCAGCGCGGTGCGTTCCGCCGCCTGATGGGGACCTGATGCACCACGCGAACCACTTCTACGGCCACGCGCACGTGCTGGCCCGCTACGCCGGTCTCGGCGACCGGCACCCACCGCGGATCAACGGGTACGTGCAGCACGGCTGGAACATCGGCGACGGTCTGGCCCCGGGCCACCCGTACGCCGACCGCGCCCCGAGCCTGCTCTGGTCGGAGCAGACCCGCCGCCGGGCCTGGTCGGTGGGGCGGCGCAACGTGGTCGTCATCGGCGCGCCGTTCGTGTACCTGCTGGCCATGCGTCCCGAGGAGCCGCCGGCCGAGGAGCGCGAGGGCACCATCTGGTACCCGTTCCACGGCTGGGAGGGCCAGCACGTCAAGGGCGACCACCGCAAGCTGATCGCCCTGATCCGGGAGACCGAGCCCGGCCCGGTCACGGTCTGCCTGTACTGGCACGAGTACGGCATGCGCAACGTCCGCCGGCTCTACGAGCGCGCCGGCTTCCGGGTGATCTGCCACGGCTACCGGGGGCACTGGTGGAAGGACACCGACCCGGAGTTCCTCGACAAGCAGCTGACCGAGCTGCGTCGGCACCGCAGGGTCGCCTCCAACCGGCTGACCAGCGCGATCTTCTACGGCATCGCGGCGGGCTGCGAACCGGCGGTCTACGGCGACCCGATGATCCTGTCCAACGAGGACCCGACCTTCGGTGGGACGGCCCGCATCCGGCGACAGTGGCCGCAGCTGCACGGCCCCACTGTCGACCTGCCCACCGCGGTCGAGATCGCCCGCGCCGAACTCGGCACCGACCACCGCTGCTCGCCTGCCGAACTGCGCGAGCTGCTCGGTTGGGCGAACCTCCAGGAGGAAGAGGAAGACCGTGACGACTGAGACGGCACCCGCCGGCCGGATCACCCTGCCGGGCGGCGAGATGCTGGCCTGGTCCGACCTGCCGCGCGAACGGCTGGCCGACGGTGGGCCGCTCGCCGCGCTGGCAGCCCGGATCGTGCCGTCCGGCGCCCGGGTCCTGCTGGCCGGCCCGCACGATCCGGCGCTGCTCGACCGGCTCACCCACGCCGAGGTGACCTGCCTGCTGCGCAGCCACCCGGACGCGGTGGCGCTCGCCCCGCGCGCCGCCCACGTGGTGGTGGGCGGCCCGGCCGGGCTGCCCGCCGACGAGACGTACGACGTGGTCATCGCCGCCGCCGGCCTGGACCCGGTGGAGTCGGTGGAGGGCACCCGGCTCGGCTGGGACGGCGTGCTGGCGCGACTCGTCGCCGCGCTGCGGCCGGGTGGCGCGCTGCTGCTGCGCCTGGACAACCCGCTCGGACTGCACCGACTCGTCGACACCATTCCCTGGTACGCCGGCCGGGACGACTCCGCCTGGGTGATCGGTGGTGTGCTGGACCAGGCCCACCCGGCGAACCGCGACCAGCTCCGCGAGCGGCTGCGCGGCGCCGGGCTGCTGCCGGCCGCCTGCTGGGCCGCGTACCCCGACTCCGGCGCCCCCACGGCGCTGCTCGACGCCGACCAGCTCGACCGGGGCGCCGGCTCCGGCCTGTTCGACGCGGTGCTGCACGGCGCCTGCGCGGCGGGCTTCACCGGCACGACGGTCCTTCAGGACCCGGCCCGGCTGGCGGTGGACGCGCTGCACGCCGGACGCGCCGCCGACCTCGCGCCGGGCTGGCTGATGCTCGCCCGCCGGGACGGGACACCCACGCCGGCACCCGACGCGGACCTGCCGGTGGCCCTCGCGCAGACCGGGCAACCCGGGATCGGCGTGCTGGAGGTGCTCGACGGGCCGTCGGGCTGGCAATGGGGGCTCAACCCGGGCAGCGGCGCGGGCCTGCCGGCCGCGCAGCCGTTCGCCAGCCGCGTGGCCGCGTACCGGAACCCGGACGCGCTGAGCGGGCCGGTACCGCTCGGCCGGCTGCTGCGTACCCTCCTGCTGGACGCGGCCCTGCGCCGCGACCTGGCGACCCTGCGCGCGCTGCTGCGGGGGTACGCGGGCTGGCTCGCCGACCAGGCCGACCCCGACGGGCTCATCGTCGGCGCGACCGCGCTGGCCGGCACCGACAACGTGGTCGTCGACGGCGGGCGGTACGCCATCCTCGACGCGAGCTGGCGGGCCACCCGCGCCCTCCCCGCCGACGTCGTGCTGGCCCGCAGCCTGTGGCGCTTCGCGGCGGACCTGTTCACCGGCGGGTACGCGCACCCGTGGTCGTCCACCCTCGACGTGGCCGGTCTGACCGTGGTGCTCGGCGGGCTCGCCGGACGCGACCTCGACCGCGCGACAGTCGCCGACGCGGTGGACGCCGAGGCGGAGATCACGGCGGCCCTGCACCAGCTCGACCCCGACGGCCGGGTCACCCTCGCCACCCGGCTGCACGCCGTCGCGCCGACCGACCCGCCGGTCGGCCCGCACAGCTACCAGCAGTTGCGCGAGGCGTGGCTGCGTCAGCGCGAGGAACTGAGCCGACTCGCGGCGCTTACCGCGTGGACCGAGGAGCTGCTGACCTCGCGCGAACGGGCGCTGCGCCGCGCCGAGACGACGATCGGCCTGCTCAGCGGCTCACTCAGCTACCGGGTGGGCCGGCTCGCCATCACACCGGCCCGGCTCGCCAAGCGCGGCGCCCGCGCCGCCAAGCGCCGGGCCCGCACGGTGCTCGCCCCGAGGCAGGAGGAGCAGCAGTGACCGGACCACGCATCGTCGGGATCGTGCAGGCCCGGATGGGATCGTCGCGCCTGCCCGGCAAGGTGCTCCGCCCGCTCGCCGGACGGTCCGTGCTGGGCCGGGTGGTGCACGCCGCCAGCGACAGCGGCGTCCTCGCCGACCTGGTGGTCGCCACCAGCACCGACCCGGTCGACGACGCGGTCGTCGCCGAGTGCGAGCGGCTGGACGTGCCGTGCCACCGAGGGCCCGTCGACGACGTCCTGGACCGGTTCGTGGGCGCCCTCGCCGCGCACCCCGGCGACGCGGTCATGCGGTTCACCGCCGACTGCCCCCTGCTCGACCCGGAGATCATCACGCTGGTCGCCGCCGTGTACCGGGCCGTCCCCGGACTGGACTACGCGAGCACGTCGATCGCCCGTACGCTGCCCCGGGGGCTGGACGTCGAGATCATCCGGGCGGACGCGCTGCGTACCCTCGACCGGCTCGCCACCGGGCACCACCGGGTGCACGTGACCTCGTACGCGTACACCCACCCCGACCTGTTCCGGGTGCTCGGGGTGACGCTCACCCCGGACCGTTCCGGACTGCGGCTGACCCTCGACACCGAACAGGACTGGGCGCTGGTCAGCGCCGTCGTCGACCACTTCGGCGACGTCAGCGTGCCGCTGGCCAAACTCGCCGACTGGCTGGACGGGCAGCCCCGGCTGCGGGCGCTCAACGCCGACGTCCGCCAGAAGCGGCTGGAGGAGTCCTGAACACGATCCGGGTCGGGGTGCGCTGCGACGCCGGGCCGCGACGCGGTGTCGGGCACCTCGTACGCTGCCTGGCCCTCGCCGAGGAGTTCCAGGCCCGCGGCGCCCACGTCGCGGTGTTCGGCACCGTCGAACGGCTCGACTGGGCCGTCGCCGAACTGGCCGCACGCGGCATCGAACTGCACCCCGGCCCCGCCTCGCCGGCCGGTCTGGTCGAGACCGCCCACCGGCACGACCTGGACGTGATGGTCCTCGACTCCTACGAGCTGGACCCGGCCGGCGCGGGCGCCCTGCGTGCCGCCGGCGTGTACACCCTCGCCATCATCGACGGCGACAGCCGAGGCCAGGTCGCCGACCTCTACCTCGACCAGAACTTCGGGGCGGAGCTGCCCGGGCCGGGCACGGCGGCGGAGCTGGCGGGGTTGGGTGCCGAGGTGGGGCTGCCCGGCCGGTTGCTCGCCGGGAGCGGGTACGCCCTGCTGCGCGACACGGTGATCAGCGCCCGGCCGCCGGTCGCCCCGCCCGCCACCGCGGTCAGCCGCCCCCGGGTGCTGGCCTTCTTCGGCGGCACCGACGCGGTCGGCGCGGCCCCGGTCCTGACCCGGGTGCTGGTGGCCACCGGTCACCCGATGGACCTCACGGTCATCGTCGGGCGACCCGAGATCGAGGCCGAGGTCGACGACGTCACCCCCAGCCGGGGGCAGATCATCCGACCGGTCCCGCCCACCACCTCACTGCCGGCACTGATCACCGACGCCGACCTGGTGGTCAGCGCCGCCGGCACGTCCACCTGGGAACTCTGCTGCCTCGGCGCACCCGGCGCACTGGTGTGCGTGGTCGACAACCAACGTGAGTCGTACACCCGGGTGGTCCGGCACGGCCTGGCCGCCGGCCTCGGCGAACTGCCGGAGCTGACCGCCGGTGGCGTCGCGGGACGAGCCGCCCGCGCGACGGCGGCGCGGACCCTGCACGGGCTGCTCAGCTCGCCGCAACGGCGCGCGACCCTCGCCGCGCGCGCCTGGTCCACAGTTGACGGGCAGGGCAGGGCCCGAGTGGTGGACGCGGTGTTCGACGCCGTTCGCACCGCCGCCGTCCCCGGCTGACCTCCGAAGGTCAGACTCGCGGGCCGCGGCCGACGCGTCCGAGATCGAGCACCATCCGGCCGATCAGCAGCGGACCGATGCGGATCAACACCTAGCACGGGTGTACGAAAGTGCTGCTAGGGTGGCTGCATGACGCAGGCCGCCTACCAGCCGTCGATGCTCGACCTGGCCGACGCCGGGCCGGCCCTGGGGCCGCTGCCCGGCCAGATCCGCCGGCACCAGCTCAGCCGGGGCGCCTGGGTCGACCACCTCCCCGGCTGGGTGCGCGGCTCCGACACGGTCCTCGACACCCTGCTCACCGATGTGCCCTGGCGTGCCGAACGGCGCACCATGTACGACGCCGAGGTCGACGTGCCCCGCCTGCTCTGCTGGTACGACGGCGCGAGGCAGCTCCCCCACCCCGTGCTCACCGCCGCGCAGGCCGCGCTCACCGGGTACTACGCGCCCGAGTTGGGCGAACCCTTCGTCACCGCCGGCATGTGCCTCTACCGGTCCGGTCGCGACAGCGTGGCCTGGCACGGCGACACCATCGGCCGCTCGGCGCACACCGACACGATCGTCGCGATCGTCTCCTTCGGCTCACCCCGACCGCTGCTGCTACGCCCACGCGGTGGCGGCGAGAGCCTGCGCTTTCCGGTGGGCCACGGCGACCTGATCGTGATGGGCGGCTCCTGCCAACGCACCTGGGAACACGCCATTCCCAAGACCACCCGCCCCGTAGGCCCCCGGG
>NZ_VDFY01000122.1 GCF_006228125.1 Micromonospora orduensis
GGGCGATCCCCGTCTTCGCGACGGCGAGCACCTGCTCACCCGGCTCGACGAGCTGGGTGAGCCGTGCGGAATAGTCGAGGTCCGTCACGGGTCAGTACCGATCCGGGTGGGGCTGACCCGCGCCGGGCGCGTCGGCCATCACCTCACCGACCAGTTCGCGTACGCGGGCGGCCGCCGCCTCCTGGGCGCGCTTGGCGGCGGCGGTGAACTCCTCGGCCAGCGTGTACGAGTCGAACCGCATCGCCCGGGCGTTGACGTCGGTCGAGACGATCGTGCCGTCGGCCGAGGCGGTGACCCGGACCAGGCCGGAGTCGCTCACGCCCTCGGCGCTGCTGTCTTCGAGCTCGGCCATCTTGCCGGCCAGCTCACGCTGCCAGCCGTCCAGGTTGCGGGCCAGCGCCTCGATGCGGTCCAGACCGGGAAAGGTCATGTCGGTCCCCTCAGGTCAGGATTGAGTCGAAGACATTCTGCACGCCCTTGGTGTAGGGGCCCAGATCCTCGCGGTAGGTGCCGTCCACCAGGTAGTTGCGGTCCTTGGTGCCGTCGGAGACGTCGTGCAGCCCGACCCCGGTGTCCAGGAGGGACCCGCCCAGGCCGGGGATGTTCACCGGAGACGCCTGGTTGATCAGGAACTTGCCCGGGAAGAGGGTCTTGAATTTCTCTATCTGGAAGGCTCGCGCCTCGGCGGTCCAGCCGGACTTGTTCCACGCCCGGTACGCCTTCTTCGCCTTGCGGATCTCCAGCACCGCGCGGCGGTACCTCATCAGCAGCTCGGCGACCTTCTGCATCTTGGTCGCCAGCTTGGTCAGGATCTCCGCGAAGCGTGCCACGATCTTGACCATCCGGCCGACGGCGGTGGCCAGCTTGGCCAGCACCCGGACCACAGTCGCCGCGAGCGAGATGCCGGCGCTGAGCGCCGCCGCCGCCGCCGCGATGATCACCTCGGTGAGGAACCAGAGCAGGAACTCGAGGATCAGCTCGACCAGCAGGTTGAACGCGTCGACAGCCGCGTTGGCCGCGTCGACCAGCACCTCCTTGGTGCCGTCCAACCCCTTGGCCAGCTCCTCGATCGCCTCCTCCACCGAGGCCATCGAGGCGTGGAAGCTCTCGGCGGCGTCGCCCGTCCAGTAGCCGCGCAGCCGGGCCCGGTCCTGGATCTGCTCGCCGGCGATCTCGCGGACCGCCGCGCCGGTGTCCAGGCAGAGCTGCGCGGCCCGCATCAGGTCGTCCGGCTCGCCCGCGACAAGCTCGAGCAGCTGCTCGAAGGGCCAGAGCACCGCGTTGGACAGCGGCTTGAACGGGTCGGGGGTGCCCGAGACGATCTGCTCGAAGTAGGTCTTGTTGCGCTGCAACGCCTCGGTGCTCATGCGGGCACCGGCCCGGTCGTGCCACCGGCGCCGGGCGACCAGGGGCCCGGCGCGATGACGTCGGGGGCGGCCGGGCGGCCCGGTACGAACATGTCGGTGTTGGCCACGTCGGTGCCGGTGTACGCCCCGGCGGTGTCGCGGAGCCCTTCGGCGATGTCCGCCATCACCTCGGCGCCGTCGGCCAGCCCCTGGAGGCACGCCTCGAACTGCTCGGCGTACGTCCCGGCGAGGCTGAACGAGGCAGGCATCACCCCGAAGGCGTGCCGGGGCACGTGGCCGTCGCCGAACGAGCGGTGCAGCTCGCGAAAGCGGGCCGCCCGGTCGGTGGAGGCCGCGGCGAACGCCGTCAGCGCCTCGGGCTGGACGTCCAGCTCTCTGCTCGGGCTCGACACGGACCCTCCCCTGTGTCCTGTGCGACGGATCAGCCGCTACAGCCACCCACCATAGGCACTGCGCGCCGCCGTCGGTGACCCGCCCGCGGAACAGGGGCACACCACCTCGACTTTGTGCCGTAAAGTTGTTTGCATGACCCCCGACGACGACCTGCCGCCCACCGACGCCGCTGCCGCGCTCCGGCTGATCGAGGACCAGCGCTCGCAGACGGCACGCCGGCTCGAGCCGGACCCCCGGGTGCTCTACTGGCCGTGGGGCGTCGCCTGGCTGGTCGGCTTCGGGCTGTTCTTCCTACGCTTCGCACCCGACGACCGGGTGCTGGTCCGGCTGCCCGGGTGGCTGCCGCTGACCGTCCTCTTCGTCCTGCTCCTGGCCGCCGCGGCGATCCAGGCGGTGGCCGGCGCGAAGGCGTACGGCCAGGTGACAGGCGACTCGGCGACGCGTGGGCGCTGGTACGGCTGCGCCTGGGCGCTGGGATCGGTGAGCGTGTATGCGGGGCTCGGCCGGATCAGCGAGCACCTGCCGCACGACCTGGCGGCGCTGCTCTGGTCGGCGACGGCAGTGGGACTGACCGGCGCGCTGCACATGGCCGGCGGTGCGATCTGGCTGGACCGGGACCTGTTCCGGCTGGGCGTATGGATCAGCGTGATCAACGTGGTCGGCACGTTCGCCGGGCCGGGCTGGCACTCGCTTGTGGTCTCGGTGGCCGGCGGTGGCGGCATTCTCGTCGCCGGTCTGCTCGCCCACCTGCGTCGCCGGCGCGCACGATGACCGATCTCGACCCGGTCATCCACGCCCAGGCTCGACTGCGCGTGGTGGCGAGCCTCTCCGCGCTGGGCGACGGGGACCGGATCACCTTCCCCCGCCTTCAGGACCTGCTCGGCATGACCGCCGGCAACCTCTCCGTCCACCTGCGCAAGCTCGAGGACGCCGGATACGTGGAGATCAGCAAGACCCACCGTGGACGCACCCCGACCACCCTGATCCGGCTCAGCCGGCGGGGCCGGCTGGCGTTCGAGGAGTACACCGAAGCCATCCGCACCCTGCTCGACCCCACCCCGTCGAAGGAGCAGCAATGACCCTCGCCCGAGCCGACCAGGCCAGCCGCCGGTACGGCGACGTCCTCGCCCTCGACCGCGTCGACCTGGAGGTGCGGGCAGGTGAGCTGGTCGGCCTGCTCGGTCCGAACGGCGCCGGCAAGAGCACCCTGATGAACCTGCTGGTCGGGCTGCGCCGGCCCAGCTCCGGGCGCGTGGAGCTGTTCGGCGGCGATCCGCGCGACCCGGCGTCGCGGCGACAGGTCGGCGTCACCCCGCAGGAGACAGGCCTGCCCGGCACACTGCGCGTCGGCGAGGTCGTCGACTTCGTCTCCGCGCACTACCCCGACCCCGTGCCCCGGGGGGAACTGCTCGACCGCTTCGGCATCGGTGACCTCGTCCGGCGGCAGACCGGCGGGCTCTCCGGCGGGCAGCGCCGCCGGTTGGCCGTGGCGCTGGCGTTCGTCGGTCGGCCCCGACTGGTGCTGCTCGACGAGCCGACCACCGGCCTGGACGTCACCGCCCGGCACACCCTCTGGGACGCGATCCGCGCGTTCCACGACGACGGCGGGACAGTCCTGCTGAGCAGCCACTACCTGGAGGAGGTCGAGGCGCTGGCCCGCCGGGTCGTGGTGATCGGGCAGGGCCGGGTGCTCGCCGACGACACGGTGGACGCGGTGCGCGGCATCGTCGGCGTACGACGGGTCAGCCTGCTCGCCGACGAGCTGCCCGAACTGCCCGGCGTGGTCCGCACCGAACGCATCGACGGTCGGCTGCACCTGCTCACCACCGACGCCGACGAGCTGGTCCGGGCGCTGGTCACCACCGGGACCGCCTTCACCGACCTGGAGGTCCGACCGACCTCGCTGGAGGAGGCGTTCCTCGCCATCACCGGCGAGGACCGACCCACCGCCGAAGGTCGGCCCGCCACCGCCGCCGCCCGACCCACCACCGTCTGAGGAGGCGACCCGATGCAGCTCGCCCTGGTCCACGCCCGCTACCAGCTCCTGGAGATCATCCGAATTCCGGTGGCCGTCTTCGGCAGCGCCTTCTTCCCGGCCGCCGCCATGATCTTCTTCGTGGTGCCGTTCGCCGGCGACGACGCGGTCGGCGCCACCTACGCCACCGCGTCGATGGTCACCTTCTCGGTGATGAGCGCCAACATCTTCCAGTACGGCGTCGGCGTCGCCGAGGACCGCGACCAGCCCTGGAACCCGTACACCCGGACCCTGCCGGCTGGGCCGGCACCCCGCTTCGCCGGCCGGGTGCTCGCCGGCCTGGCCCTGACGTACCTCTCGCTGATCCCGGTCGTGGTGATCGGCGCGACGCTCACCGCGGCCCAGCTCACCCCGGCGGCGTTCCTGCTGGCCCTCGGCACGGTGGCCGTCATCTCGGTGCCGTTCACGCTGATGGGGCTCGCCATCGGCTACTCGCTGCCGAGCAAGGCGGCGATCGTGGTCGCGCAGGTGGTCTTCCTGCCGCTGGCGTTCGGCGGCGGCCTGCTCTCCGCGCCCGGCGACGCGCCCGGGTTCATCGAGACGATCGCGCCGTACCTGCCCACCCGCGGGGCGGCCGAACTGATGTGGTCGGCGGTCGGCGACTACTCCGTCGAGCCGCTGGCGCTGGTCATGCTCGGCGTCTGGGTGGTGCTGCTCGCGGCACTGGCCGCCTGGGCGTACCGGAGGGACGAGGGTCGCCGGTTCAGCTGACGATTCGTCCGTTTCCGCCCCGAGCCGCGGCGGGACGGTGCCAGGATTCCGGCAGGGGGGCCACCGGAGCCGCCCGGGCCGAGAGGGGTCTTGACCGTGAGCACCGTCCCGCCGGGCACGCCCTGCTGGGCCGACCTGGCCACCCCGGACCTGACCGACGCGCGGCGCTTCTACCCGGAACTGTTCGGCTGGACCGGCCAGGTCACGCCGGAACCCGAGGCGGGCGGCTACACCATCTTCCAACTCGACGGCCAGGCCGTGGCCGGCGCCGGACCGCCGGCCATCCCGGACCAGGTGCCGATCTGGTCGACGTACGTCGCCACCGACGACGCCGAACTCGTCGCCGGCCGGGTCGAACGGGCCGGCGGACAGGTGGTGGTGCCGCCGTTCGAGGTGTTCGACAGGGGCTGGATGGCGGTCTTCGCCGACCCGGCCGGCGCCACGTTCAGCGTCTGGCAGCCACTGACCATGGTCGGTGCCGAGGTGGTCGGCGTACCGGGCGCGATGAGCTGGAACGAACTGGTCACCCCCGACCCCGAGGG
This sequence comes from Micromonospora orduensis, assembly GCF_006228125.1. Taxonomy (GTDB): domain Bacteria; phylum Actinomycetota; class Actinomycetes; order Mycobacteriales; family Micromonosporaceae; genus Micromonospora; species Micromonospora orduensis. Next base: position 5,049 of record NZ_VDFY01000122.1, read on the forward strand.
CGCGAAGGTCTTCTACGAGCTGGTGTTCGGCTGGCAGCCCGACGACCAGGCGGTCGCCGGGACGACGTACACCGGGTGGCGCCTCGGGGCGCGGATCGTCGCCGGGATGATGCGGCCACTGGCCGAGGACTTCCCGGCCGACCTGCCGGCGTACTGGACCGTGTACTTCGCGGTGGCCGACGCGGACGCCGCCGCGGCCCGCGCCTCCGAACTCGGCGGCACGATCCTGGTCCCGCCCCGCGACATCCCGTCCGGCCGGTTCGCCGCCCTGCGCGACCCCCAGGGCGCCCTCTTCTCGGTGATCGACCTCGGCCCCTGACGCACTCCGGTCGTGGCTCAGGGAGTGGGGCGGGGGCGGACGGGAACCACCAGCGGGCCATGGGCTCCGGGGACCACCCGGATGCTGGCCCGGTAGTGGGTGGCGAGCAGATGCTCGGTCAGCACCTCGTGCGGGGTTCCGGACGCCACCACCCGGCCGTCGGCGAGCATCACCATGCGGTCGGCGTACTCGCCGGCCAGGGACAGGTCGTGCATGGTGGCGAGCACCGTGAGGCCGCTCTCCCGGCGGAGCTGGTCGACCAGTTCCAGCACCTCCTGCTGGTGGCCGATGTCGAGGGCGCTGGTCGGCTCGTCCAGCAGCAGCAGCGTCGCGCCCTGAGCCAGCGCGCGGGCCAGGAAGACCCGCTGCCGCTCGCCCCCGGAGAGGGTGGCCAGCTCGCGGCGGTGAAAGCCCACGAGATCCAGCCGGTGCAGCACCTCGTGTACGGCGTCCACGTCGGCCGCGGACTCCCGGCCCAGCGGCGGAATGTACGGGGTGCGGCCGAGCAGCACGTAGTCCAGCACCGACATGCCGGGCGGTACGATCGGGGACTGCGCCACAGTCGCCACCACCCGGGCGCGGTCCCGGCGGCGCAGCGCGGCGCTCGGCGTACCGAAGAGGGTGATGGCCTCCGGCGCGGGCAGCAGGCCGCCGATGGCGCGCAGCAGGGTCGACTTGCCGGCGCCGTTCGGACCGATCACGGTGACCCACTCACCGGCGGCGATGGTGAGATCGACTCCGGTGAGGATGGGGGTTCCGTCCAGGCTGACGTGCAGCCCCCGCACTTCGACGGCCGGCCCGCCGGCAGCGGCGGCCTGCTCGGGGCTCATGTGAGCACCCGCCGGGCGGTGCGCAGCACGAGGACGAAGAACGGGCCGCCGAGCAGAGCGGTGACCACCCCGATCGGCACCTCGGCCGGCGCGGCGGCGGTACGGGCCACCACGTCGGTCAGCGCCAGGAACGCGCCGCCGAACAGCAGCGACAGCGGCAGGATCACCCGGTAGCTCGACCCGGCGAGCAGCCGGACGGTGTGCGGCACGATGATGCCCACGAAGCCGATCAGCCCGGTCGCGGAGACCGCCGCCGCGGTGCCCAGGGAGGCGGCGGCGATCAGCAGGTACCGGGTGCGCTGCGGGTGCAGGCCGAGGCTCCTCGCCTCGTCGTCGCCGACCGCGAGGACGTCCAGCTCACGGCGGTGCAGCAGGACCACAACAGTGGTCAGGGCGGCGTACGGCAGCACCAGCAGCACGTCGTGCCAGCCGGCCGTGGCGAGCCGGCCGAGCAGCCACGAGTAGACCGGCTGGATGCTGTCGGCGTGTCGTTGCAGCAGGTACGTCTGCCCGGCGGAGAGAAACGCGGAGACCGCCACCCCGGCCAGGATCAGCATCGCCGGAGACCGGCTCCGCCCGCCGGCCCCTCCGAGCACGTACGTCATGGTCACGGCGAGCAGTGAACCGGCGAACGCGGCCAGCGGGATGGTCAGCGGCAGCCCGGAGATCGAGCCCTCCCGGCCGGCGCCGCCGAGGGCGATCACGGCGGTGACCGCGAGGCCCGCACCGGCGGCGACCCCGAGCAGGTACGGGTCGGCCAGCGGGTTGCGGAACACGCCCTGGTAGCAGCCGCCGGCAAGGGCGAGCAGGCCACCGACGAGCAGGCCCAGCACCACCCGGGGCAGCCGCAGCTCGGTGACGATCGCGGCCTCCCGCTCGGAGAGCCCGCTGTCGAGGTGCACGCCGGGGATCAGGTTGAGCAGTTCGGCGGCGACGCTGCCCGGCGGCAGGCTCACCGGGCCGAGCGACACCCCGGCGACCAACGCGACGAGCACCGCGACCGCGCCGGCAACCAGCCAGCGCTTACGCAGCCCGGCGGGCCGCGACCTGGACTGCAGTTCGGCGGGCCGGGGCTCGGACGGCCGCCCGGCGGGTCGGGTGCCGAATCGCAGCCCGGCCCGCCGGGACGGAGGCGGCGTCGTGGTCACCGACGGACGACTGTCACGCGGGCACCTTGGCGACCGCGTCGATGATCACCCGGAGCAGATCCACGACTCGCGGCCCCCAGCGGGAGGCGATGTCGTCGTCCAGCGCGATGACCTGGTTGTTCTTCACGGCGGTGAGCCCGGCCCAGCCGCTGCGCGCCTTGACCGTGTCGGCGTTCTGCTGGCAGCACTTGGAGTCGGCCAGGAAGACGAAGTCCGGGTCGGCCTTGACGACGAACTCCTGGGAGAGCTGCGGGTAGCCGAAGTTCTTACCGTCCGCGTCGGCGGGGTCGGCGATGTTGGTCAGGCCGACCAGGCTGTAGAGCGAGCCGATGAAGGTCTTGCTGGTGGCGCTGTACAGCTCGGGGCCCAGCTCGTGGAAGTAGGTGAGCTTCTCGGCGCGCTGCGGCAGGTCCTTGACCAGCTTGGCGATGTCGTCCTTCATCCGGGTGGTCACGTCGGCGGCCTGGTCGGCGTGCCCGGTCAGCGTGCCCAGCTCGGTGATCTGCCGGTACGTGTCGTCGAGCGTGGTCGCCGCCGGGGTCTGGTACACCGGGATCTTCAGCTTGCCGAGCTGCTCGACGATCTTGTTGCGGTCGTCGGAGAGCACCACCAGGTCGGGGTTCTTACCGGCGATCGCCTCGGCGTTCGGCTGGAACGCGGAGAGGTCGCTCTTGGGCGCGTCGGCCGGGTAGTTGGACTGGTCGTTGACGGCGGTCACCTGCGGGCCGGCACCGATCGCGAAGAGCATCTCGGTGGCGGTGGGCGACAGCGCAACGATCTTCTCGGGGCGCTTGTCGAGGGTGAGCGCGCCGACCGTCACCGGGTAACTGGCGGCCGCGGTGCCGGCGCTGGGCTGCTCGTCGGCCTTTTCGGCGCAGGCGCCGAGGGCGAGCGCGGCGACCGCGAGGGTCGCGGCGAAGAGCCGAGGGGTACGTCTGAACATGGGGCCTCCTGTCGGTCGAGGAGTGTGGTGCTTCGCCGACAGGGACTTTCGTACGCCCGCCCACGAGGCGCCCTTCCTCGAGAGCGCGTGTCGCGACCGGTCCGCAGGCGACCTGGCTCGTCCCCACCGTCGGGCGGGGCATCACAGTTGCGGGACAGCGCCGGGTTGAGCACCGGCTTCGCTGCGGACTGATCGGTAAGACGGTAGCGCACCGACCCGACGTGCCGGATCGATCAAGGGTCGATCGACGGTACGCGATCGGTGGACCGCTGCGGACCGAGCGATATGTCCCGGATCTGGAGGCTCGGGGACGGGTGGTGGGGCCCCGCCGGGGCGGAGCGGGGCCCCACCCGATCAGGAGAAGGTGATGGTGACGTTGTCCACAGCCGCCTCGACGAGACTGGCGCCGGAGGCGTCCGCCGCCTCGACGAGGATGCGGACGGACTGGCCGGCGTACGGGGTGAGGTTGAGGTTGGCCACCGCCCAGCTCCCGTTGCGGTTGGTGGCCGCGCCGGCCTGGGTGAGCAGGCCGGTCGTGCCGCCGTTGTGCACCACGCTGACCCGCAGGTAGTCGGCCGACGAGGCGTTCGAGCCGTGCGCCAGGTACCAGGCGAGGGAGAGGGTCAGCGTGCCGGACGACGGCAGCGTCACCGCCGGGGACCGGGCGCTTGTCACGCCGCCGTCGACGTCGTAGTCACCGGCCGCCGAGCCGGCGAGCGGGCCGGTGACCAGGTCGTTGGAGCCGGCGTACGGGGTGAGCTGCTTGGCGCCGGAGGACGTGGTCGCCTGGGCGGCGCCCCGCTCGAACGCCCCGAGGGTGGCGGTGTCGGTGCCGGACGGGTTGATGGTCCAGCCGGTGGCCGTCTCGAAGGTGTCCGACCAGACAGTGGTGCCTCCGCCGCCGCCGCAGTACTGCGCCTGCTTGCCGATGGCCCGGTACGGGCAGTCCGCGTACTCGCTGAGCAGCAGCACGGCCTCGCGGTTGCGGCTGGTCTGCGCCGGGATCACCTCGTCGGGCGGGTAGAAGCCGCCGCCGCTGGCCGAGCCGGGGTACATCTCGAAGGTGTACGCCCAGATGTTGTGGGTGGCCCACATCCAGTCGAGGCTGTCCCCGTCGGTGATGTAGAGGTCGCTGGACTGCTCCGGGGTGTAGTTGTTGGTGGCCGCCATCTGCTGGCCGATGGTGGCGAAGGTGTTGTACTGGTCGGCGCTCATCCCGGTCGCGGTGTTCGCTGTGGTGTAGCCGTACGGCCAGAGCACCAGCTGCGAGTACGTGTGGAAGTCGATGTTCGCCTTGATCTGCTGGACACCGCCGACGACGCGGCTGTTGACGAAGTTGCGCAGCGCCTGCGTCTCGGGGGCGGAGAACGCCGACGGGCCGCGGTAGGTGTCCGACGAGGTGCTGCCGGACGAGCCGCCGCAGCAGCCCCAGTTGTAGCCCCAGTTGCGGTTCAGGTCGGTGCCGACGTTCGACGAACCGCTGTTGGGCTGCCGGTTCTTGCGCCAGGACCGGTACGACCCGGTGGCGATGTCGTACTCGCTGCCGTCCGGGTTGACAGTCGGCACGATCCAGATCTCCCGGCTGTTGACGATGTTGGTGATCCGGGAGTCGCCACCGTAGCTGTCGGTGAAGAGGTTGAGTAGGTAGATCGCCATCTCGACGGTCAGGTGCTCGCGGGCGTGCTGCTGGGAGTTGAACAGGATCTCCGGCTCGCTCTCGTCGGTGCCCACGTTGTCGGAGATCTTCACCGCCATCAGGTCGCGGCCCTCGTACGACGCACCAATGCTGATCTTGCGGGCGATGGCCGGATGGTCGGCGACGACCTGGTTCACGACGGCGGTCAGCTCCGCGTAGTCGTGGTAGTTGGAGTCGGCGGGCGGAAAGGCCAGTGTGCCGACGTCGCCGGCCCCGCGTTCGGCGCTGGGTGGCGGGGCGAGCGGTTCCAGTCGGAAGCCGAGTTTGCCGATGGCGGCGACCTCGGCGGCGGTGGCCGAGATGTGCAGGACGCCGTGCTCGGAGTAGTCGATGGCGGCTCCGGTGCGGGCCACCGCGTTGCGGTCGGCGAGGGTCCGGGGCCCGAGCACCCGGTAGCCGGCGGCGGCCGGCTCGGCGCCACGGTCCGGCGCCGGTCGGGCGGCGACCGGTCCGGTGGCGACGGTGACGATTCCCAGCCCGGTGACGACGGCGAGCACCAGGGCGCGGCGGAGACGGATGGGCGTGCGGAGGGCCATGGACTTCCTCCTCGGTCGGCGGGAGATCCCGCTCAGTGGAGGACACTTCACCATCTGTCACATGGTCATATCAATATGGGTCGCTGCCTTGACCATCCCAGGCAGATCATCATGGCGGCAATGATTTTCCATCCCTGAACGTCTGGCGAAACTTCCCTCCAAGCGGAACACTGACCAGCGACGATGCCCCTCTCGACACCGCGGAGCACCCATGGCCAGATCCCGCCTGCACGCGGCCGCCCTCGCCGGCGTCACCGCGCTCACCCTGCTCGCCACCGCCGCGCCCGCCACCGCGGCCCGCCCGCCCGCCACCGTCCACGACGAGCAGATCACCTTCCAGGACTGGTCCGGGCCCGCCGACTGGCACCGGGGCAGCCGGGACGGCACCCGCGTCGTGCCCGGCGCCCGGGCGGGCGTCACCCTGGCCCGCCCGGCCGGCACCATCGAGTACGCCGACCCGCACACCGGCGCCACCCGCACCTGGGAGTACGGCACCTGGACGTCGCCGGTGACCCGGATCGGGTTCGACGCCACCGAGCTGATCGCCTCCTGGAACGCCCAGACCCCCGCCGGCACCTGGATCCAGGTGGAGATGCAGGGCAGCTACACCAGCGGCGACCAGACCCCGTGGTACGTCATGGGCCGATGGGCGGCCGGCGACACCGACATCAAACGGACGAGCGTCAACCGGCAGGGCGACCCCTGGTCGACGATCTGGACCGACACCTTCAGCATCGACGACGCCGCGGCCGGGGTGCTGCTGCGGTCGTACCAGCTGCGGCTGACCCTCTACCGGGCACCCGGGCAGACCGCCGCGCCTGTGGTCCGGATGCTCGGCGCGATGAGTTCCACAGTGCCGGACCGGTTCACCGTCGCACCCAGCGCCGGGCACATCGCCTGGGGCGTCGAACTGCCGGTGCCGCGCTACTCGCAGAACGTGCACGCCGGGCACTACCCCGAGTACGACGGCGGCGGCGAGGCCTGGTGCTCACCCACCTCCACCGAGATGGTCGTCGAGTACTGGGGGCGCGGGCCGTCGCCGGCCGACACCTCCTGGGTGGACCCGACGTACCCCGACCCGACGGTCAACCACGCCGCGCGGATGACCTACGACTACGAGTACGACGGCGCCGGCAACTGGCCGTTCAACACCGCGTACGCGGCCAGCTTCCCCGGCCTGGAGGGACGGGTGACCCGGCTGCACTCGCTGGACGAGCTGGAACGTTTCATCGCCGCCGGCATCCCGGTGGTGACCAGCCAGTCCTTCCTCGCCAGTGAGCTGGACGGGGCGAACTACGGCACCTCCGGGCACCTGTTCGTGGTGGTCGGGTTCACCGCCGACGGTGACGTGATCGTCAACGACCCCGCCTCGTCGAGCAACGACGTGGTGCGCAACGTCTACAAGCGGGCGCAGTTCGAGCAGATCTGGCTGCGGACCAAGCGCGTCAACGCCAGCGGCGGCACCTCCGGCGGCTCCGGCGGCATCGCGTACCTGATCAAGCCGACGTCGAAGCCCTGGCCCACGGTCCCCGGCTCCACCAACTGGTAGGCCGACTGCGGTTGATCATGGAGTTGTTGCCCGACTGTCGGCGTGTCGTGGCAACAACTTCATGGTCACCGCTTCGGGTCGGGGTCTTCCCCTGTGGGGTTCTGGTCCTCGCCGGCCAGGGCGGAGCGGAGACGTTCCTTCTCCGTGCGGCGGCGCTCGGCGGCGTCGGCCATCTCCCCGGCCATCTCGTCGCGCCAACCGCGCAACAGGAAGAAGGAGAGCGCGGCGGAGAACGCCAACGCCAGCATCAGCTTCAGGAACACGTTCATGTCGACCAGCCAGAGGGCCGCCAGCACGGCGACGAACAGCCCGATCCGCCCCAGCGTGTACTTGACCGCCGCGCTCACCCGCACCACTCCGTTCTCTCGTCAGCCGCCCATGTCGGCGGAAAGGTCGACCTGGTCGCGGTCAGCCGGTCCGCCGGGCCAGCCAGCGGACGCCCGGAAACCACACAGTCGCGTACGCCACGGTGAACGCCGCCGCCGCCAACGAGCCGGACAGCAGCGGTGGCAACCCGGCGCCCAACCCGGCGATCAGCAGCCCGACGAAAACCCCGACGGCCGCCGCGGCAACAGCCGCCACCACCCGGGCCGCGCCGAACTCCCACGCCCGGAAGTCGTCCCAGAACAGCCAGGCCGGCAGGATCACCGCCAGCCAGCCGTTGGTGTGACCGAAGTCGCCGGCGCCGATCGAGGCGAACGCCCAGTCGAACAGCACAAGCGCCAGCACGCCGATGACCACGCCGGCCAGGCACACCCCGAGCAGGTCGCCCAGGGTACGAACGCGCCCCTGGGCGTCCCGGCGGGGAAACCCGCCCTGCTGCTCGGAACCGCTCTGCTCGGTCATCGACTGCGAGGGTACGTGGTGGCTCAGGCCCAGACCTGCTGCGGCTCGGCGCGGCGCTCGGCCAGCGACGGGGCCTTGTCGTACTCCCGGACCACGTTGTAGCGGGTGTCCCGCTCCACGGGCTGGAAGCCGGCGTCCCAGATCAGGTGCAGCAGGTCGTCGCGGTGCATGGTGTTCGGGGTGCCGTACGAGTCGGCGTCGTGGGTGATCTTGTATTCGACGACGGAGCCGTCCAGGTCGTCCACGCCGAAGTTCAGCGACAACTGGGCCACCGAGAGCCCGTGCATCACCCAGAAGTTCTTCACGTGCGGCACGTTGTCGAACAGCAGCCGGGAGACGGCGAACGTCTTCAGCGACTCGGCCGGCGACGCCATCGTGGTGCGCGCCTGGATCCGGTTACGGATCTTGCCGTCCGCCGAGTCCACGAAGTCGTGCTGGTAACGCAGCGGGATGAAGACCGCGAAGCCGCCGGTCTCGTCCTGCAACTCACGCAGCCGCAACACGTGGTCGACGCGGTGCCGGGGCTCCTCGATGTGGCCGTACAGCATCGTCGCCGGGGTCTTCATGCCCTTGCTGTGCGCCAGGGCGTGGATCCGCGACCAGTCCTCCCAGTGGCAGGCGTGGTCGACGATGTGCTGGCGGACCTCCCAGTCGAAGATCTCCGCGCCACCGCCGGTCAGCGACTCCAGGCCGGCGTCCATCAGCTCGTCCAGGATCTCGTCGGCGCTCAGCCCGCTGATCTTCTCGAACCACTGCACCTCGGTGGCCGTGAAGCACTTGAGTTTGACGTTCGGCAGCGCCGCCTTCAGCTCGCGCAGCACCTTCGGGTAGTACCGCCACGGCAGCGTCGGGTGCAGACCGTTGACGATGTGCAGCTCGGTGAGCTGCTCACCCTCCATCTCCTTCGCCTTGCGGACCGCCTCGTCGATCCGCATCGTGTACGCGTCCTTCTCGCCCGGCTTGCGCTGGAACGAGCAGTACGCACAGGACGCCGAGCAGACGTTCGTCAGGTTGAGGTGCCGGTTGACGTTGAACATCACCCGGTCGCCGTTGAGCTCGGTGCGCCTGTGGTGCGCCAGCCGCCCCAACCAGGTCAGGTCGTCGCTCTCGTAGAGGGCGACCCCGTCCTCGCGGGTCAGCCGCTCACCGGCGTACACCTTCGCTTCGAGCTCACGCTTGAGTCCGGCGTCCATGCCACGTCCCTTCCACCTGCGGTCGGATCGAGCGTACGTCGGTACACCGATCGGCCCGGCGGCACGGTCGCCGGCAGCGACCCACTTCACCAGACTCTCAGCCTCCCGTAACCCGGCCACGCATCGACATCGGTGGCGGCGTGCGGTAGTAACAAGGTGGGGCGGAACACACACACTGGTACCGTCCCGTCGGCCGCGCCCACCGAGCGCGGCGAGGAGCAGTCGGACGGGGAGCGGAATGGTCTACAGCGGGCGCGGGCGACGGCAGCGACGACGGAGCCCGGTGATCTCCCCGGTCCTGCGTCCGAAGCTCTGGGCCGCCCTGCTCGGGGCGATCGCCGCCGCAGTGCTGGCCACCCCCGCGTACGCCGAGCCCGGCGTACCCACGACGGTGCCGGACACCGGCGCGCGTCCGCCAGCGATCGGCGCGCTCCAGGTGCCCGGCGGCGCACCTGTCGCCGGTGTCCCGGCCCCGCCGCTCGTCAACGTCGGCACCGGCCCGCTGGCCGCCCAGATCTCCGCCGGCGAGATCCAGGTCGGCACGCTCGGCGACGCGTTGCTGCTGACCCAACAGAAACGCACCGCCGCGCAGGCCCAGCTCGACGCCGCCGGAAAGGCGCTGGAGACCGCGCAGGACGCCCTGCTGCGAGCCCAGCAGGCGGCTGACGCGGCCGCCGCGGACGCGGTCAAGGCCGCCGCCGCGCTGCCGCCCGGCGAGTTCGCCCAGGACATCCGCGGGCTGAGCCGGCTCCAGCAGATCACCCGTGGCGAGAAGGTCGAGGGCGGCACCACAGGCGTCGCCGGGGAGCTGTCCCGCGCCCGCGCCGCCGAGCAGGCCGCGTACCAGGCGCACTCGACGGCCAAGGCGCAGCTCGACGCCACCCAGGCCGAGTTCACCGCCGGCGAGACGGCACTGCGCACCGCCGAGGCCAGCCTGCTCAAGCTGCGCAGGGACAACGCCGCGCTGCTGATCGAGATCGAGCGTCAGCAGGAGGCCACCGAGCAGCAGATCGGCGCGGGCTATGTCGCCGGTCAGAACATCAGCGGCATGGCGGCCCACCCCCGGGCACTGGCCGCCGTCCGGTACGCGCTGGCCCAGCTCGGCGACCCGTACAAGTGGTCGGAGGAGGGCCCGGACCAGTTCGACTGCTCGGGCCTGATGTGGGCGGCGTACCGGTCCCCGGGCGCTGACTACTTCGACCTGCCCCGCGTCTCCCGCGACCAGTACGCCGCCACCCGCAGCCGGACGGTGCCGCAGACCGCGCTGCTCCCCGGCGACCTGCTGTTCTTCGCGTCCGGCAGCAGTTACACCACGATCCACCACGTCGGCATGTACATCGGCAACGGCAAGATGGTGCAGGCGCCCACCACCGGCGACGTCGTGAAGATCTCCGTCGTCAGCTGGTCCCGGCTCTACGCCGCCACCCGGGTGATCGGCGCGGTGCCGGCCCCCCCGACCATTCCCACCATTCCGGTGCCGCCGACCAACCCGAAGCCGCCCACGCCCACGCCCAGCACGACGCCGACCAAGAAGCCCACGCCGACGCCGACACCTACCGGGTCGGCCACGCCGACCCCCACTCCCACCGGCAGCGCGACACCGACGCCGACCGGCAGCGCCACGCCGAGCCCGTCGACCACCTCGAGCGGCACGCCGACGACCCCGCCACCGCCGACCACCGCACCGGCCAGCGCGACCCCGTCCGGCACGCCGGAGGCGAGCCGCAGCGGAACGGCAAGTGAGAGCCCGTCGGGCAGCCCGAAGTCCGGGAGCTGAGGCGCCACGGCCGCCTCCGGCTGTCCGCTCGGGACGATCTGTGGCACCGTGACATCCAGGCACATCCGACTCGACGTCACGGGTCCGGGTGCGAGCGTGGCACGGAGGGCGGAGATGGCCGAGCAGAAGGATCCGGCGGAGACTGTCGACCCCGTCGTCGATCGGGCTGATCCGCGGGAAACAGGCGTCACGGACTCGACGACCGGCCCCGAAGCCAGCTCGTCCGACGACGCCGGCAGCACCGACGCCGGCAGCACCGACGACGGCAGCACCGACGCTCCGGCCCCCGACGCCGGGAAGGCGACCTCCCCCGACGCGGAGCAGGCGGCCTCCCCCGACATCCAGGCCGAGACGCCGGCACCGGTACGGGCACGGGCCACCGTCCCCACCGCCGGCGCCCTGCCCGGCGATCTCCCGGTCCCCGCGTCGGCGACCGCGACCACCTACCGGGCGACCGGTTCCGCCAGCCCGGCCGCCGTCCCGCTACCCGGCCAGCGCGACGGCTCGTCCACCCCGGCGGCGCGGGCCAGCGCCACCGTGCCCGGCAGCAGCCGCGTCGCGGCCGGTGCCATGGGCACCCCGGACTCCCGGGCGAGCACGCCCGCCGTCTACCGCTCCGGCCCGGTGAACACCGAGCCGCCCGAGCCGGCACAGCCCCCGGAGC
>NZ_VDFY01000068.1 GCF_006228125.1 Micromonospora orduensis
AGTGGCAAGACCGAGTGCGAGTCCGACCCGCAGCGCGGAGCGGCCGCGCGACGAGCGCGCGCAGTCCGACTCCCCGACCACTCCCGTACCGGTCGTCCCCACCACCGGTGACGCGGCGGTGGTCGCCGCGTCACCGGTGGTGGGGACGACCGGTACGGGAGTGGTCGGGGAGTCGGACTGCGCGCGCTCGTCGCGCGGCAGCTCGGCGGTGGGGTGCGACGGCTCGGCGTCGGTGGGGGCCGGCCGGCGCTGCGGGTCGGACTCGAACTCGGTCATGCCACTACCTTCTCCCCGGGCACTGCGATCAAGCTGGAACCGCCCTGGAAGTTGGCTGAAAGTCACTCGCCGGCGTCGTCGGTGGTCGGCAGCAGGGGCAGCCGGACCCGGAAGGTGGCCCCGCCGCCAGGCGTCTCGGCCACCTCGACGGAGCCGTGGTGGGCGGCCACCAGAGCCGCGACGATGGCCAGGCCGAGCCCGGTGCCGGTGTTGCCGTCGGCCCGGCGGGTCCGCGCCGCGTCGGCCCGGTAGAACCGCTCGAAGACCCGTTCCGCCTGCTCCGGGGAGAGACCCTGACCGGTGTCGGCCACCTCCACCACGGCGAGGTTGCCCCCCTCGGCGCGCAGCCGCAGGCTGACCCTGGCGTCCGTCGAGGTGTGGGTGAGCGCGTTGGTCACCAGGTTGCCGATGACCTGACGCAGCCGCGCGTCGTCGGCCAGGACCACGAGCGGTCCCGATCCGGGCTCGATCTCCAGGTCGATCTGTCGATCCGGGGCCATCGCCCGGGCGGCGTGCACCGCGTCGGAGGCGAGCACCGGCAGCTCCACCGGGGCGAGGGAGAGTGGCCGTTCCCGGTCCAGCCGGGCGAGCAGCAGCAGATCCTCCACCAGCAGCCCCATCCGGGCCGCCTCGTCCTCGATACGGCGGAGCAGGCCGGCGGTCTCCTCGGGCGCCCGCGCGGCACCCTGCCGGTACAGCTCCGCGAAGCCCCGGATCGTGGTCAGCGGGGTACGCAGCTCGTGTGACGCGTCCGCCACGAACTGCCGCATCCGCTCCTCCGAGCGCCGGGCCCGCGCCTCGGACGCCTGGGCCGCGGCGGCGGCGTCCCGGGCGGCGCTCTCCGCCCACCGCGCCGCGGTCTCCGAGGCGGCTCTGGCGGTGAACGCCGCCTCGATCTGGGTGAGCATCGCGTTCAGCGCGCGGGAGAGCCGGCCCAGCTCGGAGGTGGGATGTTCCTGCCCCTGCTCCGGGTCGGGCACGCGTCGGGTCAGGTCACCGCCGGCGATCGCGGCGGCGGTCCGTTCGATCTCCACAAGCGGTTTGAGGCTGGTCCGGACGATCGCCGCGCCGACCGACGCCAGCATGATCAGCACCGCGCCGCCCACCAGGAGGTCTATCCAGACGAGCTGCTTCACCGCCCGGTCCACCTCGGTCAGCGGCTGGCCCACGGCCAGCACCGAGCCGCCCGGCTGGGCCGCGTAGTAGACCCGCCACCGGGTGCGGCCGTCGTGGGACACGACGGTCCGCGGCTCCCCCTCCAGATCCTCGAAGCCGTCCCGTGTGCTGGGGAAGGTGGGCAGCTGGTCCGGATCGAGGCTGATGTTGTCGTAGATCGCCGGGTAGACCTGCTGCTCGTCGGCGAGCGACACGACGTAGTCGCTGGGCAGCATGGCGTTGACCTGCCCGCTGCGCAGCTTCGGGAGCAGCTGACCCAGGCCCTGGGCGGTCGACCTGATCTGCCCGTCCACCTGGCCCTGGAGGTAGTTGCGCAGGAAGTAGGCGGTCAGGGAGCTGATCACCAGCAGGGCCACGGCGACCAGGGCGAGCACCGAGGTGACCAGCTTCACCCGCAGCGGCACGCTGCGGACCCGCCCCTTGGCCTGCTGGACCGGGTTCACGCCGCCGGCTTGCGCAGCACGTACCCCACACCGCGCAGGGTGTGGATCAGCCGGGGTTGGGTGGTGTCGACCTTGCGCCGCAGGTACGAGATGTAGGACTCGACGATGTTGTCGTCACCACGGAAGTCGTAGTTCCAGACGTGGTCGAGGATCTGCGCCTTGGACAACACCCGGTTGGCGTTGAGCATCAGGTAGCGCAGCAGCTTGAACTCGGTCGGCGAGAGCTGCACCCGCTGCCCGGCCCGGTGCACCTCGTGGGTCTCCTCGTCCAGCTCCAGGTCGGCGAAGGTGAGCCGGGACGGGGCCTGCTCGCCGGTCGTGGTGCGGCGCAGTACGGCGCGGATCCGGGCGGTCAGCTCCTCCAGGCTGAACGGCTTGGTGACGTAGTCGTCGCCGCCCAGGGTCAACCCACGGATCTTGTCGTCGGTGGCGTCCCGAGCGGTCAGGAAGACCACAGGGGTACGCGTACCGCCCTCGCGGAGCATCCGGATGACCTCGAAGCCGTCGAGGTCGGGCAGCATCACGTCGAGCACGACGAGGTCGGGCCGGTGGTCCTTGGCGGCGTTCAGGGCCGCGCTGCCGCTTGTCGCGGTGGCCACGTCGAAGCCCGCGAACCGCAGGCTCGCGGAGAGGAGTTCGAGGATGTTGGGGTCGTCCTCGACGACGAGAAGTCGCGCCTCGGTCTGGGTAGCGGGCATGGCCCCATCATCGGTGACCTCACTGCGCCGGCGCTGGACGCTTCCTGCAAAAACCCTGTGAGTCGCCGTCGGCGTGTCGCTCAGCGCAGGAGTCGGCGCAGACCGTCGAGCGCGCCGTCGAGCAGACGGATCGCCGTCCGCAGCTGGGTGTCGCTGAACTGCCGGGCCCGTGCCAGCCGGCCGACCTCGGCGCTGAACGCGGCCAGCCGCTGGTCGAGCTCGTCGAGCAGCGCGGTACGCGGTCCGCCGGTCGTCGTCGGCCGGGGCGGTGGCGGGGGCGCGTCCCACCGGGCACGCCGGGTCTGCCGGGTCGCCTCGCTCAGTTCCCGCTTGAGGTCGCGTACCGAGCCGCGTACCTCGCTGCGGATCTCGCCGGCCAGGGTGGAGAGGTCCGCCACCGAGGCGGCGATGTCGGCCTCCAACGCGGTCAGCTCGTCGGCCCGCTGGCGCAGCTCCGCACGGCCGGCGTCGGTGATGTCGTACGTCTTGCGGCCGCCGGCCGCGGTGTGGCTGACGAGGCCCTCGGCCTCCAGCCGTTGCAGGCGGGGGTAGATGGTGCCGGCGCTGGGCGCGTAGAGCCCGAGGAACCGGTCCTCCAGCAGGCGGATCAGCTCGTAGCCGTGCTTGGGGCCGTCGTCGAGGAGCTTGAGCAGGTAGAGCCGGAGCCGTCCGTGGCTGAACACGGCGGTCACGGCAGCTCCTCGGATTCGTCGTCGACCGCTCTGGCGAGCAGGGCGATGCTGCCCGAGGTCGCGGAGGCCCAGAGTTTACCTTCGCCGTCGCCGAGCACCCCCTCGCTGTTCGGCAGCGGGAACGTCGAGCCCCGCACCTGCGGGAATCCGCTGGTGATCCGGCCGGAGGCGGTGTTCAGCCGGACGGCGAGGTCGCTGTCCTCGCGGACCCGGACGGTGATGCTGCCGGAGATGGTGGTGAGTCGGATCTCGCTGCGTCGGGGGTTGTCGAGGTCGCAGGTGATGGCACCGGAGACGGTCTGCGCCCGTACCCGGTCGGCGGCGCTGTCGGCGATGATCACCTCTCCGGAGACGGTTTCCAGGGTGAGGTCGCCGCGCACGCCGAGTGCCTCCACCGGCCCTGAGGTGATCTTCGCGGAGGTGGTGCCCCGCAGGCCCATGAGGGTGATCTGACCGGCGGCGATGTCGACGGTGGTCTGCCGGCGCAGGCCGGAGACGACCACCGCGCCGGCGCCCAGGCCGAGGTCGGCGAGGACGTCGGCGGGCACGGCGACGGAGACGTCCACCCGTGGGTAGCGGTGCAGCGACCGGAGCCAGCGCAGGGCGTCCGACCAGCTCCGGCCGCGTTCCTGCCGGATGGTGAGCCGGCCGTCGGAGTGGTCGACCAGCACCGGCCGGCGGGCGACGTGGGTGATGTCGACCCGGGTCGGGCCGTCGGCGGCGACCACGTTGAGGCGTCCGCTCAGCAGGCGGACGTCCAGTCGGGTGACCGGCCCCTCCATGGTGAGCCGCTGCGGGCTCTCGACCGTCCATCCGGCCATGGCGTCCTCCCTCGACGGCGCGCCGACGCGCGCCCGACGAGGAAGACACTAACGCGATACATCGCGATACCACAAGACTGTCGTGAGTTGTCGACCTTCCTCAGGCTGCCAGGTCCAGATCCCGCCCGGCGGACACCTGTGGCGCCGGAGCGGCCAGGGTCAGGGTGGGCACCGGACGCGGCCGGGTCCGCGTCACGTCGGCCACCGACGGCACCAGGTGTACGGCCGACTCGGCGGCCCGGGCCAGCAACCGCCGGTCGGCGTCGCGGGCCGGGTGCAGGGCGGCGGCGATCGTCACCGAGACCACCAGGTCCCGTGCCGCGACCACCCGGGCCACCGAGCGCAGCAGGGTGTCCGCGCCCAGGAAGGCCGCGGCCGTGGTCGACGAGCCGGTGGCCTCGCACCGGTAGCCCAACCGCAACGGCACCACCGGGCTGCCCGAGTCGATCGCCGCCTGGAACATCGCGGGACGGAACCCCCCGCCGGGGCGGCAGTCGTCCGCGCCCTCCCCCGCACACCAGGTCGTACCCTCCGGAAAGACCGCCACCGACCGACCGGCCCGCAGCGCGTCGGCGAGCCGGCGCACGGTGGCCGGCAGTTCCCGCGGCCGGGACCGGTCCACGAAGACCGTGCCCGCCGCGGCGGCCAGCACGCCGACCACCGGCCAGGAACGGACCTCCCGCTTCGCCACCATCCGGGTCGGCGCCACCGCCAGCACGGCGAGGATGTCCAGCCACGACACGTGGTTGGCGACCAGCAGCGCACGCCGCCGGGGCAACCGTCCCCGGACCACCAGGCGGACGCCGAACGCCCGCGCGGTGCCCCGGGCCCAGCCCCGCACCGCCGCCTGCCGCTCCCGGGACGGGAGGACGGGCAGCAGCACCGCCAGGCCCACACCGGTCAGCAGCATGCCGGTCGCCGCGACCAGCCGGAGAACCCGGCGGACCACCGGCACGGTGGGCACCTCGCCGGCGGTCGGCAGGCACCCCTCGTCACACCCGGAGGAGGGCCGCCACAGGTCGTGCGGCACGGCGGTCACCGCTGCACCCCGCCGAGGAAGTGCCGCAGGTAGCGCGGGTTCATCCGGTCCAGCGAGAAGAGCACGTAGAAGTCCGCGCACCCGAAGTCCGGGTCGTACGACGGTTCACCGCAGATCCACGCGCCCAGCCGCAGGTAGCCGCGCAGCAGCGGCGGCACCACGACCCGTCCGGCCGGGTCGACGGGCTCGGCGGCGACGGCGGCCGGCTCGGCGAACCAGGGGCGCAGCGGGCGGACCCGCAGCGGCGGTGGCGACAGGTGCCGGGCCTGCGCCTGCGCCCACACCCCGGCGACCGTCCGACCGCCGTCGGCCACCGGCACCGAGGCGCAGCCACCAAGCCAGCGGGAGCCGCGCAGGTGCAGGTACCGGGTGATGCCGGCCCACATCAGGTTGATGACCGCGCCCGAACGGTGGTCCGGGTGTACGCAGGACCGTCCCGCCTCGACCAGGTCGTCGCGGAGCGGGTCGAGCGCGGCGAGGTCGAACTCGTCCTCGGCGTACCGCCGGTCGGTGCGCCCGGGCGGCAGCAGCCGGTACGTGCCGACCACCGCACCGGTGCTGTCCTCGCGGACGATGAGGTGGTCGCAGTGTGCGTCGAAGGGGTCCACGTCCAACCCGGCTCCGCCGGGCCGGAGGGTGGCGCCCAACTCGGTGGCGAACACCTCGTGGCGCAGGCGTTGCGCGGCCGCGACCTGGGTGGGGTCGTCGGCGATCAGCAGGGTGTATCCGCTGGTCGTCAGGGGTGCGCCAGCGGCATGCAGAACGGCCATGGGATCTGTGTAGGTGCCCCGGGTTGCCATCCACGGGCACCACTGGTGTCGGCAGGGTGAACGCCGGCCGGCAGATGCGTCCCACAGGTGGTCGTGCGAGGCTGCGGGACGAACCGGCGACGGCGCCGGAACACCCCACCGGAGGTGGACGATGCTCATCGGGTCCCGCTACAACGGGCCTCCCGGCTCCGGCAACGGCGGCTGGAGCGCGGGAGTCTTCGCCGCCGAGGCCGACGGCACCGGGCCGGTCGAGGTGACGTTGCGCCGGCCACCGCCGCTGGACACCGAGCTGACCCTCACCGGCGGCGAGATCCGCGACCCGGGCGGCGAACTGGTGGCCGAGGTACGACCGGTGGCGGCTGTCGACGCCGTCGTACCCCCGGTCGACCTGGACACCGCCCGCGCCGCCGCGACCGGCTACCCCGGCCTGGTCGAACATCCGTTTCCCGGCTGCTACGTCTGCGGACCGGACCGGGCCGACGGGCTGCGGATCTTCCCGGGCCGGCTCCCGGACGGCCGGACCGCCGCGCCGTTCCGCGCACCCGACCAGGTCGGCGACGCCACGGTCTGGGCGGCCCTGGACTGCCCCGGCGGCTGGACGGTGCTCGCGCCGGGCCGCCCGTACCTGCTCGGCCGGATCGCCGCCGTGGTCACGGCGCGGCCCGGGCCGGGCGACGAGTGCGTGGTGACCGGCGCGTTGATCGGCGTCGACGGCCGCAAGGCGTCGGTGCACACCAGCCTGTACGGACCGGACGGCACGCTGCTCGGCGCGGCCCGGGCCACCTGGATCGCCCGCTGACCCCTCGCCGTCGTCCGCGGGGATGAGGTGCCTCCACCCCGAGGTGGACCACGCCGTACGGACCGAGCCTGATTGACCTTGTTGCTCGGGACCGTCACGCTGTGCCACGGCGTTACCTCGACGCCACGCACGGGAGGAGAACGATGACTGACGGGCAGCGAAGCCCCACCAGCGACGGTCAGATCGTGGTGTCCGGTCTGACGAAGCAGTACAAGAACGTGCGGGCGGTGAACGACCTGTCCTTCACCGTCGAGCCGGGGCGGGTGACCGGCTTCCTCGGCCCGAACGGCGCCGGCAAGACCACCACGCTGCGGATGCTGCTGAACCTGGTCACGCCCACCGCCGGTACGGCCACCATCAGCGGCCACCGGTACGCCGACCTCGCCGACCCGCTGCGGCACGTCGGCGCGATCCTGGAGGCGTCCAGCGCGCACAAGGGCCGTACTGGCATCAACCACCTGCGGGTGATCTGCGCGGCGGCCGGGCTGCCCAGGGAGCGGGCCGACGCGGCGCTGGAGCTGGTCGGGTTGACCCCGGCGGCGAAGCGCAAGTTCAAGGGCTACTCGCTGGGCATGAAGCAGCGGCTCGGTATCGCCGCCGCGATGCTCGGTGACCCCCGCGTGCTGATCCTCGACGAGCCGGCCAACGGGTTGGACCCGGAGGGCATCCGGTGGATGCGTGGGTTCCTCAAGAACCTCGCCCACGAGGGCCGCACCGTGCTGGTCTCCAGCCACCTGCTGTCGGAGATGCAGCTGCTCGCCGACGACGTGGTGATCATCGCGGCCGGGCAGCTGGTCCGGCAGGGCCCGGTCGAGCAGGTGCTCGGGTCGATGGCGCAGGGCGCCCGGGTCCGGGTCCGCACCCCGCAGGCCGAGGCGCTGACGACCGCGCTGAAGGCGCAGTCGGCAACTGTCGACACCGACGAGCACGGCGTCCTGCTGGTCAGCGGGGTGGATGCCCCGGCGATCGGCCGGGCCGCCCTGGCCGCCGGTGTGGAGCTGCACGAACTGACCACCGAACGGCCCGACCTGGAACGGGTCTTCCTGGAGCTGACGGCCGGAAAGGCGGGCATCCGATGAACCTGGTCCGATCCGAGCTGCTCAAGATCCGTACGACCAACACCTGGTGGATCTTCGCGCTCATCACGTTGCCGCTGTGGGCGCTCACCCTGCTCATCAACTGGTTGCAGGCCGACGCCCTCACCAGCAACAACATGGGCGAGTTGTCGGCCGAGCAGGCCGCCCAGTTCGAGGCGGCGGCGAGCCCGGACGCGCTGTCGTCGAACCTGTTCACCACCGGGCAGTTCTTCGGCCTGCTGATCGTGATGCTGCTCGGCATCATCGTGGTGACCAGCGAGTTCTTCCACCAGACGGTCACCACGACCTTCCTCACCAGCCCGCACCGCACCGCGGTGATGGTCGCCAAGCTGGTCGCGGCCGGCGTGCTGGCGCTGCTGTTCTGGCTGGTCACCACCGCGCTCAACCTGGTCGCCGGATCGGCGGTGCTGAACGCGGTCGGAGTGGACTCGCAACTGGGCAACGACGCGGCCTGGCGGGCGATCGGGCTGAACCTGCTCGCGTACCTGCTCTGGGCGGTGTTCGGCGTCGGCATCGGCGTGCTGATCCGCAGCCAGATCGGCGCCACCGTGACCGGCATCCTGCTCTACCTCGGCGGCTCGATCGGCGCCATCTTCGTCATCGCGATCCTGGCCGACCGGTGGGGCGACTGGATCAACAACCTGCAACTGCTGGTGCCGTCGCTTGCCTCGTCGCTGATGGTCACCGGGGCGGACATCCCCGGCAACCCGCCGCGCTGGGCCGGCGCCGCCGTGCTCATCGGGTACGCGGTGGTCACCGGTGTGGTCGGCACCCTGCTGATGCGCCGACGCGACATCTCCTGACCGGTCCCCGGGGTGGCGGCGGCACGGCCGCCACCCCGGGGAGGCCCGTCGGTCAGCCGCCCGGGCAGCCCCGGCCACCGCTGCGCGGAATGCACTGGGTGACCGCCGGTGCGGGTTCGTCGTCGGCGGGAGTGTGGCCGATCAGGAGGCCGGTGGCCATCCGGCTGACGAGAACGACAAGCAGGTAGAGCAGCACCATCCCGCCGATCGCCCAGCGGAAGTGCCGCTGCCATCCCTCGTCCCCGGCCAGCCCGGCGAAGTGCAGGCCGATCAACGGAAGCGCGTTGAGCAGGAGACCGACGATCAGCAGAGTGTCGGTGGTCGCGCCGAACGCCTCCGCCGCCTCCCGGGTGGGCGCGTACGGCGTAGAGGTTCGCCGGATCAGGCCCACCAGGAGCAGGAACGGCACCCCGTACAACCAGACGAAGAAGAGCCCTGAAAGGCCGAGCCGCTTCACGAGCGCCCCGCGTACACGGCGGCGCAGATCGTGACGGTGACCAGGGCGGACAGGGTGCCGGCGAGCACCGCCGAGGGGAGCGGGCGCACGAGCAGCGCCGTCACCAGCGCCGTCACGACGAGCAACCCGACGAGCACCGGCCCGCCCCACACCAGCATGATCAGCACCAGGGACTCCCCCGGCGACAGGCAACTGAACCAGGCCGAACAGTCCGTCGACGGCGGGCTCGGCACGCTCGCCAGACCCACCGCCACGGCCGCGCCGACCGTCACGTACCAACCGGACGCCACCGCCATGCTCCGGCCGTAGCGCCCCCGTACCCCGTTGTGATCCATGCGCCCGATCCTCGCGGGCCGCCGCACTCCGGACATCGGTACCCGTACTCAGGTGGGCCATAACAGTCGTCGCCGGTGGACGCAGGGGTTGCCGAACTTCTGGCATCTTCTGTGAAACCGGCCACCCGACCGAGGCGGAAATGCCTGCGGGATCCGTACGGCGTAGCCTGGGAGTCGTCCTGTCCGTAGTCCCCAGTCGGGGGCGCGACGGACACCGCGTGACACACAACCCGCGTGAAAGAGGCGATTACCGGCCGTGTCGACCCAGCAGACTTCGCAGGAGAACCCACTGGCGGGTTTCGGCCCGAACGAGTGGATCGTCGAGGAGATGTACCAGCGCTACCTCGCCGACCCAACCAGCGTCGATTCGGCCTGGCACGACTTCTTCGCCGACTATCGACCGGCTCCGGGCGCCGCCACACCGCGCGGGGCTGAGGCGTCGGGCAAGCCGGCCGCCGCTCCGGAGCCGGACGGGCAGCCGGAGGCGCCCGCCTCGGTCAGCCAGCCGAGCGCCGCCACGCCGCCGGCCAGCAAGCCCGCCGCCGCGCAGTCGGCGCCGGCCAAGCCGGCCACCGCGCCGGCCAAGGCCGCCGAGAAGGCCCCGGAGAAGGCGGCCCCGGCCAAGCCGGCCGCGAAGGCCGCCGCCCCGACCGCCGACGGTCCGCAGACGACGCCGCTGCGTGGTGTCGCCGCGAAGATCGTCCAGAACATGGACGCCTCGCTGAGCGTGCCCACCGCGACAAGCGTCCGCGCGGTCCCGGCCAAGCTGCTTGTCGACAACCGCATCGTGATCAACAATCACCTCGCCCGGGGGCGCGGTGGCAAGGTCAGCTTCACCCACCTGGTCGGGTACGCGATGGTCCGGGCGCTCGTGCAGCACCCGGAGATGAACAACTCCTTCGCGGAGGCCAACGGCAAGCCGGCGGTGGTCCGCCCGGCGCACGTCAACCTCGGCATCGCGATCGACCTGGCCAAGCCGGACGGCACCCGCAACCTGGTGGTCCCCTCCATCAAGGGCTGCGAGCAGATGGACTTCCGGCAGTTCTGGCAGGCGTACGAGGACGTGGTCCGGCGGGCGCGGCGCAACGAGCTGACCATGGAGGACTACTCCGGCACCACCATCTCGCTGACCAACCCGGGCGGCATCGGCACCGTGCACTCGATGCCGCGGCTCATGCAGGGGCAGAGCGCGATCATCGGCGTCGGCGCGATGGAGTACCCGGCCCCCTACCAGGGCATGTCCGAGGCCACCCTCGCCGAGCTGGCGGTCAGCAAGGTCATCACGCTGACCAGCACGTACGACCACCGGATCATCCAGGGCGCGCAGTCCGGCGAGTTCCTCAAGGTGATGCACGAGCTGATCCTGGGCGAGCACGGCTTCTACGACCAGATCTTCACCTCGCTGCGCATCCCGTACGAGCCGGTGCGCTGGGTGCGCGACGTGGCGGTCAACTCCGAGGGTCAGATCAACAAGACCGCCCGGGTGCACGAGCTGATCCACGCCTACCGGGTGCGCGGCCACCTGATGGCCGACACCGACCCGCTCGAGTTCAAGATCCGCAAGCACCCGGATCTGGACGTACTCCAGCACGGGCTGACCCTGTGGGACCTCGACCGCGAGTTCCCGGTGAACGGCTTCGCCGGCCGGCAGCGGATGAAGCTGCGCGAGATCCTCGGCGTGCTGCGCGACTCGTACTGCCGCCGGGTCGGCATCGAGTACATGCACATCCAGGACCCGGAGGAGCGGCGCTGGATCCAGGAGCGGATCGAGCGCAAGTACGAGAAGCCCTCCCCGGACGAGCAGAAGCACGTGCTCAACCGGCTCAACGCCGCCGAGGCGTTCGAGACCTTCCTGCAGACCAAGTACGTCGGCCAGAAGCGCTTCTCGCTGGAGGGCGGCGAGTCGCTGATCCCGCTGCTCGGTGAGGTGCTGGAGTCGTCCGCCGAGAGCGGGCTGGACGAGGTCGTCATCGGCATGGCGCACCGGGGTCGGCTCAACGTGCTGGCCAACATCGTCGGCAAGCCGTACGAGAAGATCTTCTCCGAGTTCGAGGGGCACCTGGACCCGCGCTCGACGCAGGGCTCCGGCGACGTGAAGTACCACCTGGGCCAGAACGGCAAGTTCACCACCCCCGACGGCGAGCACGCGGTCAAGGTGTCGGTGGTGGCCAACCCGTCGCACCTGGAGGCCGTCGACCCGGTGCTGGAGGGCATCGTCCGGGCCAAGCAGGACCGGATCGATCTCAAGCTGGAGGGCTACACCGTGCTGCCGCTGGCGGTGCACGGTGACGCCGCGTTCGCCGGGCAGGGCGTGGTCGCCGAGACGCTCAACCTCTCGCAGCTGCGCGGTTACCGCACCGGCGGCACCGTGCACGTGGTGGTCAACAACCAGGTCGGCTTCACCACCGCCCCGGAGTACAGCCGGTCCAGCCTCTACAGCACCGACGTGGCCCGGATGATCCAGGCCCCGATCTTCCACGTCAACGGCGACGACCCGGAGGCCGTGGTCCGGGTGGCCCGGCTGGCCTTCGAGTACCGGCAGGCGTTCAACAAGGACGTCGTGATCGACATGGTCTGCTACCGCCGGCGCGGGCACAACGAGGGCGACGACCCGTCGATGTCCAACCCGCAGATGTACAAGATCATTGATTCGAAGCGCTCGGTCCGCAAGCTCTACACCGAGGAGCTGATCGGCCGCGGCGACATCACCGTGGAGGACGCGGAGGAGCTGCTGCGCGACTACCAGTCGCAGCTGGAGCGGGTCTTCAAGGCCACCCGGGACGCCGCCTCGGCGCCGCGCCAGCTCAACCGGCCGCGCCGCGAGGAGGAGCCGGAGCCGCAGGTCGACACCGCCACCGACGCCGCCGTGGTGAAGGCGATCGGCGAGGCGCACATCAACCTGCCGGAGGGCTTCACCCCGCACAAGCGGATCCAGCAGTTGCTCGACCGGCGGGCCAAGATGTCCGTGGAGGGCAACATCGACTGGGGCTTCGGCGAGATCATCGCGCTCGGGGCACTGCTGCACGACGGGATCACCGTCCGGCTCGCCGGTCAGGACTCGCGCCGCGGCACATTCGTCCAGCGGCACGCCTCGGTGGTGGACGCCCGCACCGGCGACGACTACCTGCCGCTGAAGTCGCTCACCGGCGACGGCGAACGCTCGCGGTTCTTCGTGCACGACTCGCTGCTCAGCGAGTACGCCGCGATGGGCTTCGAGTACGGCTACTCGGTGGAGAACATCAACGCGCTGGTCGCCTGGGAGGCCCAGTTCGGTGACTTCGTCAACGGCGCCCAGTCGGTGATCGACGAGTTCATCTCGTCCGGCGAGGTGAAGTGGGGCCAGCGTTCCGCGGTCACCCTGCTGCTGCCGCACGGCCACGAGGGCCAGGGCCCGGACCACACGTCCGGCCGGCCGGAGCGGTTCCTGCAGATGTGCGCCGAGGACAACATGCGGGTCTCCATCCCGACGACCCCGGCGAACTACTTCCACCTGCTGCGCCGTCAGGCCCTGTCGCCCAAGCGCAAGCCGCTTGTGGTGTTCACGCCGAAGTCGCTGCTGCGGCACAAGCTCTGCGTCTCCTCGGTGGAGGACTTCACCACCGGTACGTTCCAGCCGGTGCTGCGCGACACGGCCGCCCCGGCGCCGGAGGCGGTGAAGCGGGTGCTGCTCTGCTCGGGCAAGGTCTACTACGACCTGTTCCAGGCCCGGCAGGAGCGTGGCGTCACCGACACCGCGATCATCCGGATCGAGCAGCTGTACCCGCTGCCGGTGGAGGAGATCCGGGCCGCCCTGGCGCAGTTCCCGAACGCGGAGGACTTCGCCTGGGTGCAGGAGGAGCCGGCCAACCAGGGCGCCTGGTCGTTCGTCGCGCTCAACCTGCTGGAGCACCTCACGGACGTCCGGCTGCGGCGGATCTCCCGCCCGGCCGCGGCGGCCCCGGCGGTCGGCTCGGCCAAGACCCACGAGGTCGAGCAGACCGCGCTGATCGAGGCGGCACTTCCCCGCCCGTGACCTGACCCGCACCGCGCGAGCCGGGGCAGGGCCGTTTCCCACGGTCCTGCCCCGGCTCGCGTCGGTCCATCCGCCCGGCCACACACGCCGGGCCGAGCACGAGGACGTACGCCGTGTACTTCACCGACCGTGGCATAGAGGAGCTGGTCGAGCGCCGGGGCGACGAGCAGGTGACCCTGGAGTGGCTGGGCGAGCGCCTGCGCGACTTCGTCGACCTCAACCCCGAGTTCGAGACCCCGATCGAGCGCCTGGCCACCTACCTGGCCCGCCTGGACGACCCCGACGACGAGGACGCCTAGGTCACAGGCCGCCTCCTGGCCGGCGTCGACATCTTCCGGACCGGCATCGCAGCCCTGCGCTCGGCGTGACCACCTGCCGGAACACGCGCCCGCCGGGGCCGGTGCTGGGGGGCGTAGGGCCCGGGTGGGGAGACTCGCGATCTTCTAGGGTGGGGCTGTGGCTCGCAGCGTGTATCTGACCAGCGTCGGTTCGGGCGGGGGCAAGTCGACAATCGCCCTCGGGCTGGCCGAGTTGCTGTCCCGCCAGGTCGGGCGGATCGGCGTGTTCCGGCCGCTGGTGGCCGGCACCGGCCCCGACCCGATCCTCGCCCTGCTG
The DNA here is from genome assembly GCF_006228125.1 of Micromonospora orduensis. Lineage (GTDB taxonomy): Bacteria > Actinomycetota > Actinomycetes > Mycobacteriales > Micromonosporaceae > Micromonospora > Micromonospora orduensis. Next base: position 14,034 of record NZ_VDFY01000068.1, read on the forward strand.
AGCGAGCGCTACCGGGTCGAGCTGCCGCTCGCCGAGCTGGCCGGATCCACCTACGCCGAGGCGGCCAGGCTGGTCGCCGACGGCCGACGGGAAGAGCTGATCTCCGCTGTCGTGGAGCGCTACCGGGCGGTGGAGCGCCAGTGCCCGGCGGTGGTCGTGGTGGGCAGTGACTTCGACGAGCCGGGCGACCCGGCCCACCCCCGGGAGCTGGCCTTCAACGCCCGGCTGGCCACCGAGTTCGGCAGCGTGGTGGTGCCGGTGGTGGACGGCTTCGGACAGGAGCCGGCGGCCGTCGCGTCGGCGATGCGCGGGGCGTACCACGATCTGGCCGACCTCGGCGCGACGGTGCTCGCGGTGATCGCCAACCGGGTGACCGAGCCGATGACGCTGCCCGAGCTGCCGGTCCCCGCGTATGCCATCCCGGAGGTGCCGAGCGTGTCCGCGCCGACGGTGGCCGAGGTGGCGGCGGCGCTCGGCGCCACCCTGCTGGCCGGGGACGACGCCGCGCTGGGCCGGGACGTGCTGGACTTCGTGGTCGGCGCCGCGCACGTGCCGACCCTGCTGAGCCACCTCACCGAGGGCGCGCTGGTGATCACCCCCGGGGACCGGGCCGACCTGCTCGTCGCCGCGAGCGCCGCGCACGTGGCCGGGCAGGTGTCGGTGGCCGGGCTGGTGCTCACCCTCGGCGAGCAGCCCGACCCCCGTGTGATGCGGCTGGTGGAGGGGTTGAACACCGGGCTGGCGGTGCTGTCCGTGCGCAGCGACAGCTACGACACGGTGGCCGCGTCCAGTCGTATCGAGGGCCGGCCCAGCGCCGCGAACCCCCGCAAGGTGGAGGCGGCGCTTGGTGCCTTCGAACGCTGCGTGGACACCGACGACCTGGCCCGCCGGCTGCGGGTCAGCCGGTCCACCCGGGTCACCCCGCTGATGTTCGAGAACGAGCTGATCGACCGGGCCCGCTCGCAGCCCCGGCACCTGGTGCTACCGGAGGGATCCGACGAACGGATCCTGCGGGCAGCGGAGATCCTGCTGCGCCGGGGCGTCGCCGACCTGACCCTGCTCGGCCGGCCCGACGACATCGCCAGGCGTACCCGCGAGCTGGGCATCGACCTCGGCGACGCCAGCATCGTCGACCCGGTCACCAGCGGGTGGCGGGACGACTTCGCCGCCGAGTACGCGCGGCTGCGCGCCCACCGGGGCGTCACCGCCGAGTTGGCGCACGACATCGTGGCCCAGCCCAACTACTTCGGCACGCTCATGGTGGCCACCGGGCGGGCCGACGGCATGGTCTCCGGCGCGACGCACACCACCGCCGCGACGATCCGCCCCGCGTTCGAGATCATCCGTACCGTGCCGGACGTCTCGGTGGCGTCCAGCGTCTTCTTCATGCTGCTCGCCGACCGGGTGCTGGTCTACGGCGACTGCGCGGTCAACCGCGACCCGGACGCCGCCCAGCTCGCCGACATCGCGATCTCGTCGGCCGACACCGCGGCCCGGTTCGGCATCGAACCCCGGGTGGCCATGCTGTCGTACTCGACAGGCAGCTCCGGCGCGGGCGCCGACGTGGAGAAGGTCGCCACGGCCACCGCGCTGGTCCGGGAACGCCGGCCCGACCTGCTCGTCGAGGGGCCCATCCAGTACGACGCGGCGATCGACCCGGCGGTGGCTGCCACGAAGCTGCCCGACAGCCCCGTCGCCGGGCACGCCACGGTCTTCATCTTCCCGGACCTGAACACGGGCAACAACACGTACAAGGCGGTGCAGCGCTCGGCCGGGGCGGTCGCCGTCGGCCCGGTCATGCAGGGCCTGCGGCGGCCGGTGAACGACCTGTCGCGGGGCGCCACGGTGCCGGACATCGTCAACACGGTGGCGATCACCGCCATCCAGGCGGCCACCGAGGAGGCCTCGTGAGTCGGGTGCTGGTGCTCAACTGCGGGTCGTCGTCGGTGAAGTGGCGCCACTACGACGGTGACCGGGTGCTCGACCAGGGCACCGTCGAACGCATCGGTGAACCCGACGGCGGCCCGACGGACCACTCCGAGGCCGTGCGGCGGATCCTGGACGGGCTGGACCTGACCGGGCTGACGGCGGTCGGGCACCGGGTGGTGCACGGCGGCCGGAAATTCACCGAACCGGTGCTGGTCGACGACGCGGTGCTGGCCGCGATCCGGGATCTGATCCCGCTCGCCCCGCTGCACAACCCCGTCAACCTGGCGGGCATCGAGGTGGCCCGCGCCGCCCTGCCGGACGTTCCGCAGGTCGCCGTCTTCGACACCGCGTTCCACCACACCCTGCCGGACGCCGCCGCTACCTACGCGATCGACCGGGACACCGCCGAGCGGTACGGCATCCGCCGGTACGGCTTCCACGGCACCTCGCACGCGTACGTGTCCCGCCGGGCCGCCGACCTGCTGGGCCGCCCGTACGACCAGCTCAACACCATCACCCTGCACCTGGGCAACGGGGCCAGCGCCTGCGCGGTACGGAACGGACGCAGCGTCGCCACCTCGATGGGCATGTCCCCCCTCGAAGGGCTGGTGATGGGCACCCGCAGCGGCGACATCGATCCCACGGTGATCTTCCACCTGCGCCGGGAGGGTGGGCTGTCGGTCGACGACATCGACGACCTGCTCAACCACCGCAGTGGCCTGCTCGGCCTGACCGGCGTCAACGACATGCGCGAGGTGCTCCAGCGCCGGGCGTCCGGGGGCCGCGCGGCGGCGTTGGCCTTCGACGTGTACTGCCGGCGGATCACCGAGTACGTCGGGGCGTACTACGCGCTGCTCGGCCGGGTCGACGCGATCGTCTTCACGGCCGGGGTCGGCGAGCACGCGGCGCCGGTGCGGGTCGCCGCGCTGGCCGGCCTGCACCGGCTCGGCATCGCCGTCGACGAGGCCCGCAACGACGGCGAGGGCGACCGGCTGATCTCACCCGACGGCGCCGAGGTGAGTGTGTGCGTCATCCGCACCGACGAGGAATGGGAGATCGCCCGGCAGACCCGGGACGTGGTCGGGGCGGGCTGACTCAGCCCATCGCCAACCAGGTGACGAGGGCCACCAGCAGCACGACGACCACCGCCGCACCGACGATGAGCGGCAGGCGGGACGGCGCGTCCGCCGGGCCGGCCGCTTCCGGCGTCTGGGAGAAGGCGCGGAACGCCTCGGTGTTGCCGCTGGGGTCGGTGTAGTTCTCAGGCATGTCGGTGACCCTAGCGAAGCCGGCGGCGCCGTACCGCCCCCGCCCACGTCACCCCGGCGGGTCGACCCGGCCGGCGGAGGCGACCCGGCCGGGTGGCGGGCACAGCCGGTCCGGACGGCGGGGTCGCCGAGCCCGCCCGGGCACCTACCGTGGAACGATGGGGGCGGGGCGGCTGATGGCCGTACTGGTGACAGCGCTGCTGACCGGTTGCGCACCGGCCACCGCCGTGGCCGGCGGGGCCACCGGACCGGTGTCGGCACGCCGGGCGCCCGAGGGGTCGTACGCCGTCGGCGTGCGTACGCTCACCCTCGATCCACGCTCGGCGCGCCCCCTGCCGGTGACGATCTGGTATCCGGCCTCGCCCGACGGGGTCGCGGCCGGGCGGTTCCCGGTGGTGGTCTACAGCCACGGGCTGGGCAGTCGACCCGACCTGCACGCCGGGCTGACCACCCGCTGGGCGGCTGCCGGTTTCGTGGTGGCCGCACCCGCGTACCCGCACACCCGCCAGGGCGCCGCGCACTTCACCCGGGCCGACGTCCGCAACCAGCCCGCCGACGCCTGGCGGCTGATCAGGCGTCTGGGCCGCCTCGACACCGAGCGTGGCGACCCGCTCGCCGGGCATCTCGACCTCACGTCGATCGCCGCCGCCGGGCACTCGGCCGGTGGCTTCACCAGCTCCGGCATGTTCTCCGAGGGGCACCCGGCGCGGTTGCGGTCCGGAATCGTCATCGCCGGGGGTGGGCTGCCCGGCAGCTTCGCCGGACCGGCCGCGCCGGTGCTCTTCGTGCACGGCACGGCCGACCCCGTGGTGCCGGTGACGGTCGGCCGAGCCGCGTACGCGCGCGCCAGGGGGCCGGCCGCGTTCCTCAGCCTGCTCGGCCAGGACCACGGCGCGTACCTGACACCGGGCCACCCGGGCTTCGCGCCGGTCCTCGCCACCACCACCGACTTCCTGCGCTGGACCCTCTACGGCGATCACGCGGCCGGCGCCCGTCTGCCCGCCGACGCCCGCACCCCGATGACCCGTTACGAGTCCCAGCAGGCTCACTGAGACCGGTACGGTGGCCCGGTGGACGAGCTCGCGCGACGCCAGGTGGCGAGCATCGCCGAGGTGGTCGAGGTGACCGGGACGGCCGGCATGCCGGTGTGGCTGCGCGGTGGCTGGGCGATGGACTTCCAGCTCGGCGCGGTGACCCGACCGCACCTCGACGTCGACTGGTACTGCTGGCGCGACGACGCGGACCGGCTGGCCGCCCTGCTGCTGGCCCGGGGCTGGCTTCCCGACCCGCGGATGCCGGTGGAGACGCAACTCGACCTTGTCGTCGGTGACGTGGAGGTCAGCTTCGCGTACCTGGGTCGGGATCGGGCCGGCCGACCGACGGTGGGTGGCGGGTCCTGGGCCGGTGCGCCGTTGCCGGCCGGGATGCTGGACGCGCCGTCCGGCCGGATCGGCACCCTCACCGTGCCGACGATCTCGGTGGCTGCCCAGATCGAGTTCAAGCAGATGTACCCGGTCTGAATGCCGGAACGTCCCCGTCGACCGAAGGACGCCGCTGATCTGGCCCGGCTTCGCGCCGCTCCTGGTCGAGCAGGTCCTCGTACACCCCGACCTTGAAGGTGATCAGGTCCAGGCACTGGGTGAGCTGGCCGAGCTGAGTGGTGACGCGCTCGTGGTGCTCGCGCATCAGCGTGAGTCGTTCCTCCTCGTTGCCGGCGCCCTCGCGGACCAGGTCGGCGTACCGGCGCAGCGCGGGCAGTGGCATGCCCGAGGCGCGGAGGATGATGCAGACGGTCAGCCAGTCCACGTCGTCCTGGCTGTAGACGCGACGCCCACCAGGTCCGCGGCGTACGGGGCTGACGAAGACGCCCTGCTGCTCGTAGAAGCGGAGCGCGTGCACGCTCAAGCCGGTGCGTTCGGCGACCTGTCCGATGCTCAAAGTCGCGGTGACCTCAGCCATGCCGTGCAGGATAACGAGGGGTTGATCTAGAGCTGACTCTAGCTCCTAGGGTGCGCGGTGATCGCTACTGAATCAGCCGAGGAGCATCCATGCGCTACCGCACCCTCGGCGGCACCGGCATCGAGGTGAGCGCCCACTGCCTCGGGACCATGATGTTCGGTGCCGTCGGCAACCCCGACCACGACGACTGCGTCCGCATCATCCACACCGCCCTCGACCAGGGCATCAATGTCGTCGACACCGCCGACATGTACGGCCGGGGCGAGTCCGAGCAGATCGTGGGCAAGGCGCTGCGGGGGCGCCGGGACGACGTCGTGCTCGCCACCAAGGTGCACTTCCCGATGGGTGACGGTCCCAACCAGGGTGGCAACTCGCGGCGGTGGATCCTGAAGGCGGTCGAGGGTAGCCTGCGGCGTCTGGGCACCGACTGGATCGACCTCTACCAGATCCACCGTCCGGACCCGTCGACCGACATCGAGGAAACCCTCTCGGTGCTCACCGACCTCGTACGCGAGGGAAAGATCCGCGCCTTCGGCTGCTCGACGTTCCCCGCCGAGGAGATCGTCGAGGCGCACCAGGTCTCCGAGCGTCGCGGCCTCGGCCGCCTGCGCACCGAGCAGCCGCCGTACTCGATCCTGGCCCGTGGGGTCGAATCGTCGACCCTCCCGGTCTGCCAGCGCTACGGCATGGGAGTGCTGGTCTGGAGCCCGCTCGCCTTCGGGTTCCTCACCGGCAGGTACCGCAGGGACGAACCCGTCGACCTGTCGATCGGGCGTGCCGCCCTGCGGCCGGCACAGTTCGACCCCACGATCGCCGAGAACGCCGCCAAGCTCGACGCCGTCGAACAGCTCGTCGACCTCGCCGCGGAGGTCGGCTGCACGCTTCCGCAGCTCGCCATCGCCTTCACCGTGGCCCATCCGGCGGTCACCTCGGCGATCATCGGGCCACGGACCATGCCGCAACTGGAGGATCTGCTCAAGGGCGCCACGCTCACCCTGGACGACGCGACCCTCGACCGGATCGACGAGATCGTGCCGCCCGGGACGAACCGGTACAACCCCAACGCCGCCTTCCCTCCGCGCTCCCTGACCGACAGCGCACGACGACGGCGCCCACTCGCCGACCGCGCCGCGGCCTGAGACCGGCGATGACGCATGGGTGACCGGGCGGGCACAGGACGCCGAACCGCGCCGGGCGGGCCAACCGGACGAGGCACAATCGGATTCATGCCGCCTCGCGTCACCCCTGCCCTGATGGCCAGCGCCGTGCTCATGGCCGGTCTGGCCGGCTGCTCCACCGACACCCGCCCGAGCGAGAGTTGGCAGGCGCCGGCCGTCGAGCCGACGCCCGCCGCCACGCCGACGCCGCAGGTACCGGCCGGAAAGGCCCCGCAGCGCGCCTTCGCGGTCGGCGTACGCCAACTCAAGCTGGACCGGGACGGCCGTGCGCTGCCGACGACGGTCTGGTATCCGGCGGCCGGGGAATCCGGCGGGGCGGCCAAGCGGTCGGCGACGGCAGCCGAGGGGCGGTTTCCGGTTGTCATGTTCAGCCACGGCCTGGGCGGGCGGCCGGACGACTACGCCACACTGCTGTCCCGGTGGGCGGCGGCGGGTTTCGTGGTGGCCGCGCCGACGTTCCCGCACACCTCCCGGGGTGCCGACAACAACGTCCTCGACGTGCTCAACCAGCCGGCCGACGTGTCGTACGCGTTGGATCAGGTGTTGGCGCTCGACGGTAAAGCCGGCGACGCGTTGCGCGGCCGGTTGGACGGCGAGCGGGTGGCCGCGGCCGGGCACTCGGCGGGCGGGGTGACCACCATCGGTCTGTTCACCACCGGTCGGGACGAACGGCTGGACGCGGGCGTGGTGTTCGCCGGTACGGCCCTCGGCGTGGGCACCGCGTTCGCCGGTGCAGCCGCGCCGCAACTGTTCGTGCACGGTGAGCTGGACGAGGTGGTCGACTACGCGGCGGGCAAGGCCGCGTACGACAAGGTGCCCTGGCCGAAGGCGATGCTGAGCCTGCCCAAGGGCGACCACGGGCGGGCGTTGCTCAGTGACGGCGCGACGCTGCGGGTCGTCTCGGACACGTCGGTGGAGTTCCTCCGCTGGTCGCTGTACGGCGATGCGGCGGCGAAGAAGCGCATCTCCACCGACGCGACGCGCGGCGACATCGCCACCTTCGACGACCACCTGTAGGCCGGGGCGGCCGCTTCTGACCGCTCAAGATCGCACAGGAATCAGGAAGTAGTGGCCTCCCACGCCCCCGAGGCCACTACTTCCATGATGTTGTGCGGATCTTGCGGCGGCGCGGCTCGCGCGCCGTCAGGCGGTGTGGTCGACGACGATCTTGCCGAAGGTGTCGCCGGAGTGCAGGCGGGCGAAGGCCTTCTCGACCTGGCTGAACGGGACCACGCTGTCGACCACGGGGCGTACCGCGTTGTCGGCGCAGAACGCCAGCAGCTCGTACAGCTCGCCCGGGGTGCCCATCGAGGTGCCCAGGATCTCCAGCTGCATCGCGAAGACCCGACGCAGGTTGACGGTCGGCTCGTGCCCGGCGGTCGCGCCGGAGACCACGATCCGGGCCATCGGCGCGGCCGACTTCAGCGAGTGGTCGAAGGTCGCCGCGCCGACCGTCTCGATCACCACGTCAACCCGTTCCGGCAGCCGGGCGCCGGGTTCCACGGCGGTGGCGCCGAGCGCGGCGATCCGTTCCCGCTTGGCGGCGTCGCGGCTGGTCGCGTACACCCGCTTGCCCATGGCGACGGCGAGCGCGACGGCCGCGGTGGCGACGCCACCGCCCGCGCCCTGCACGAGCACGCTGTCGGCGTCCTCGACGCGGCCCTTGGTGGTCAGCATCCGCCACGCGGTGAGCCAGGCCGTGGGCAGGCACGCCGCGTCGGTCGCCGCCAGGCCGTCGGGCAGCGGGACCAGGTTCGACCGGGGTACGGCCACCCGCTCGGCGAGCGTCCCGGCGAAGTGCTCGGAGAGGATGGACACCCCGCGCGGGTCACCGGGGGTGACCACCACCGGGTACACGACCACCTCGTTGCCCTCCGGATCCACGGCGACCGCGTCGCAGCCGAGGATCATCGGCAGCTGCGCCTCGGTCAGCCCCACCCCGCGCAGTGACCACAGGTCGTGGTGGTTGAGCGAGCTGGCCCGGACCTGCACCGTCACCCAGTCGTCTTCCGGGTGGGTCGGTTCGGGCCGCTCACCCACCGTCAGCGCGGCGAGTGGATCGGATTTGTCGAGGCGGGAGGCGAAGGCAGCACGCATGGTCGGCACGGTAACAAGCTGAGCGCTCGTTAAGAAGGGCCCGTACGCACAGGCCGGCGGCGGATGCTGCGCCCGAGCGCCCCCGGCCCATGCGGCCTACCGGCGGGCGACTCCGTCGCGGCGGGCGGCCTCGGCGACCGCCTCGGCGACGGCCGGGGCGACACGCGGGTCGAGCGGGGACGGGACGATCGCCTCGGCGGTCAGCGACTCGGCCACCACACCGGCGATGGCGTCCGCCGCGGCGACCTTCATCCCCTCGGTGATCCGGGTGGCGCGGGCGTCCAACGCACCCCGGAACACGCCGGGAAACGCCAGCACGTTGTTGATCTGGTTGGGGTAGTCGCTGCGCCCGGTGGCGACGACCGCGACGTGCCGGGCGGCCACCTCGGGGTGCACCTCCGGGGTCGGGTTGGCCAGCGCGAACACGATCCCGCCGGGCGCCATCCCGGCCACGGCGGTCTCCGGGATCTGCCCGCCGGAGACGCCGATCAGCACGTCCGCGCCGCGCAGCGCCTCGGTGATGTCGCCCTGGCGGCCGTCGGCGTTGGTGGTGGCCGCCAACTCCGCCTTGGTGCCGGTCAGCTCGGTGCGGTGCCGCCCGATGATCCCCCGGGAGTCGCAGACCACCACCTGGTCGGGGTTGACGCCCCCGGCGACCAGCATCTTCGTCACGGCCACCCCGGCCGCGCCCGCGCCGCTCACCGTGACCCGCAGGTCACCAAGCTTGCGGTTGAGCAGGGCGGCGGCGTTGCGCAGCGCGGCCAGCACCACGATGGCGGTGCCGTGCTGGTCGTCGTGGAAGACCGGGATGTCCAGCGCCTCGTCGAGCCGACGCTCCACCTCGAAGCAGCGCGGCGCGCTGATGTCCTCCAGGTTGATCCCCCCGAACGAGGGGGCCAGCGCCCGCACCACCGCGACGATCTCGTCCACGTCCTGGGTGTCCAGGCAGACCGGCACCGCGTCCACGCCGCCGAACTGCTTGAACAGCACCGCCTTGCCCTCCATCACCGGCAGCGCTGCCCGCGGGCCGATGTTGCCGAGCCCGAGCACCGCCGAGCCGTCGGTGACCACCGCCACGGCGTGCGCCGCCCAGGTGTAGTCGTCGGCCAGGTCAGGGTCGGCGGCGATCGCCTCACACACCCGGGCAACCCCCGGGGTGTACGCCAGGGAGAGGTCCTCCCGGCTGGTCAGCGGCACCGTCGAGGCGACGGCCATCTTGCCGCCGACGTGCAGCTGGAAGACGGGATCAGCGGGGTCCACGATGGACGAAGACATGGTGGTGACTCCAGGATCTGTCGAGCAGACGGGGCGGCCGGGCTCGCCGCGAGGTGGGCGGCGAGCGGTGGCACGCGGTGCGGGGGGTCACCCGGGCACTTTCCGAGCATAGTGTCGTCGCCCCCGCTCGGATGTGAGCAGGGTCATAACCGGAGGCGGGGCACCCGTCCGGGGCGCGGCCAGTAGCGCGCCACCACCCTGCCCCGCACGTCGGCCACCCCGTACGCCCGGGAGTCGTCGGTGACCAGGTCGTTGTCCCCGCGGAGCCACCAGCCGCCGTCCTGTGGCCGGACCGCCCGCTTCACCACCAGCAACTCCGGACGCGTCCGGAACACGGCGACCACCACGTCACCGGGTCGGATCGGGCGTCCACCCGTGCGGACCAGCAGCGCGTCGCCGTGCCGCAGCGTCGGCGCCATGGACGGGCCGGTCACCGACACGGCCGTCAGCGGCCCGCGCAGGCGCGGCGCCTCCGTCGGGTGGTCGGCGTGCACTGGTTTCACCTCCACCCCGTCCGGGGAGCATTCTCAGGAGTAATGTCGCCTTTGATCATCGCAAACTTCCCATGGAGGATCCCGATGCGACTTCCCCGCATCCTTGCGCCCCGCGTCACCGCGAGCGCTCACTGCGACCTGCCGTGCGGCGTCTACGACCCGGCTCAGGCCCGGATCGAGGCCGAGTCGGTCAAAATGATCTGCGAGAAGTACCAGGCGAACACCGATCCGGAGTTCCGCACTCGCGCGGTCATCATCAAGGAGCAGCGCGCCGAGCTGGTCAAGCACCACCTGTGGGTGCTCTGGACCGACTACTTCAAGGCGCCCCACTTCGAGAAGTACCCGAACCTGCACACCCTGTTCAACGAGGCCACCAAGCTCGCCGGCGCCGGTGGCGTCAAGGGCAGCCTCGACCCGGCCACCGCCGACAAGCTGCTCGCGAAGATCGACGAGATCGCGAAGATCTTCTGGGAGACCAAGAAGGCGTGACCACTCCGGTCATCCCGACGATCCGGCCGGTACGTCCCGAGGACGTGCCGGCCGTCGTCGCCATGGTGCACGAGCTGGCGGAGTACGAACGCGCCCCCGACGAGTGCCACCTCACCACCGACCAGCTGACAGCGGCGCTGTTCTCGACCGCTCCGGCGCTCTTCGGGCACGTCGCGGCCGACGAGCGCGACGAGCCGATCGGGTTCGCGCTGTGGTTCCTCAACTTCTCCACCTGGGCCGGCGTGCACGGCATCTACCTGGAGGACCTGTACGTCCGACCGGCCGCCCGGGGCACCGGCGCGGGCCGGCTGCTGCTCGCCACCCTGGCCGACATCTGCGTACGACGCGGCTACCGGCGACTGGAGTGGTGGATGATCGACTGGAATCCGGCAGCCGGCTTCTACGCCTCCATCGGGGCGCGGCAGATGAGCGAGTGGGTGCCCTACCGGCTCAGCGGTGACGCGCTACGCGAGTTGGCCAGTCAGGCCACCGCCGCCGACACGCGTTCCGGCGACCGACCGGGTAGAGTCCCCGACCGGGGGGATGAGGCGTGACTCAACTGACCGGCCAGCCAGCGACCGACGACGATGTGGTGCACCTCACGGTGCCCGCCGACGGCGGTTACCTGGGCGTGCTCCGTACCGCTACCGCCGGTCTCGCGGCCCGGTTGCAGTTCGCACTCGACGAGATCGAGGATCTGCGGATCGCGGTCGACGAGGCGTGCGCGATGCTGCTCGCCATCGCCACCCGCGACGCCGAGCTGGAGTGCCGCTTCGCCGTCACCGAGGACGCGCTGACCGTCGAGGTGACGGTGCCGACCGTGCGGGGCGCCACCCTGCCAGCCGAGTCGTCCTTCGCCTGGAAGGTGCTCACCGCGCTGACCACGTCGGCGTCCGCCACAGCCGCCGACGGCCGGGCCACGATCTCGCTGCTGACCCGCCGCTCGGGCGGCTACTGACCGGCCGGTCCGGTCACTCGAAGCCGAGAGCCCGGGTCGTCGGGGGGCTCACCAGCAGCCACGCCACGCCCAGGCCGAGTGCCATCAGCGGCACGCCCAGCCACCCCAGCCCGCCCTGGATCATGAACCAGCCGATCGGCAGCAGCATCAGCTGAAGCACGATGGCGGGGGCGCGCGCACCGGCCCGGCGGCGCAGCAACGCACGGCCCAGGGCCCAGAGCACGACCGCCGCCCCGAGGGCGAACACCGTCACCAGCAGTGCCGACAGCAGGTCGGTGGTGGTGGCCGTGAGGTCGGCCCAGATCAGCCAGACGGCGATCAGCCCGACGACGACCGCCTCCGCCCACAGGAGCCGGACCGCCCAGCGGAGCGTGACGGGAATCGGGGCCGAGTCGATGGTCACGCGCGCCACGATACCTGGGCTACCGGGAGGTACAGTGCCGCCCATGCGGGCCGTCCTGGTGGTCAATCCGAAGGCCACCACCACCAGCGAACGCAGCCGGGACGTGCTTGTCCGGGCGCTGCGCAGTGAAGTCGATCTGAGCGTGCGCTACACCCGTCGGCGCGGGCACGCCATGGCGCTGGCCCGGGAGGCCGCCGTGGAGGGGGTCGACCTCGTTGTCACCCTGGGTGGCGACGGCACGGTGAACGAGGTGGTGAACGGCCTGATGGCGGCCGAGCCGCCGGCCGGTGCCGGGGGCGCCACGATGGCGGATCGCCTCCCCGCGCTGGCTACCGTTCCGGGCGGCTCGACGAACGTCTTCGCGCGCGCCGTGGGCCTGCCCCGGGACTGGCCGGAGGCGACCAGCATGATCCTCGAAGGGCTGCGCCTGGGCCGGCACCGGACGGTCGGGCTGGGCCGGGCGGACGACCGCTACTTCACCTTCTGCGCCGGGTTCGGCCTGGACGCTGCGGTCATCCACCGGGTGGAGCAGGCCCGGCGCAAGGGGCGGGTCTCCACGCCGTCGCTCTACTTCCGCTCGATCATGAATCAGTACTTCCTCGCCTCCGATCGGCGGCATCCGGCAATCAGCCTGGAGCGTCCGGGCGAGCCGGTGGAGGACGGGCTGGGCACCGTCATCATCCAGAACACGGCGCCGTGGACCTACCTGGGCGACCGGGAGGTGAACCCGAACCCGGAGGCGTCGTTCGACCTCGGGCTCGATGTGCTGGCGATGCGTCAGCTGCGGGTGGCTAGCACAACACGGACAGTGACGCAGTTCCTGTCCCGGCACCCCGACCCCCGGGGTCGTCAGGTGTTACGGCTCCACGACACAGCGGAGTTCACCCTGCTCTCCGCGCGTCCGCAGGCGTTCCAGCTGGACGGCGACTATCTCGGCGAGCGGGAGAAAGTCAGATTCACATCCGTTCCCGCCGCACTGAGAGTAATCTGCTAGGTCTCGGGTACTGCCCTAGGTCGACGCGGCGCCACACCGCATCGGCGCCGACGCCGCCACACCGAGGGGCAGGTGCCGGAAATGTCAGCAATGTCACGCGGACTGTACTATATTGATCCTCGGCTGTGGCACGGCGGGTAACCGGGAACGCACCGGAACCCGGACAAATGGGTTGTGGGCTTGCTCACCGCCCGGAGTTTTTCCGAGCGTCACCCTTGACATCGGCAATGTTCGTGAAAGTATTCACAAGCGAACTTGAGTTACCGGGACATTGCCTGGATATGCTCGTCAGGTTGAGCTGTTCCAGCAGGTCCCCGGAGCTAACTGCCTGCTCACGCACTGCCGAATGGACGGACGCGAACTGTCACCGTCGGCATTGCTGATGCATATAGGAAAAGCACGACAAGCAATAATTGCCACCCATCCAGAATGAGGAGTGTTGCCGCCATGGACTGGCGTCACCATGCTGTCTGCCGCGACGAGGACCCGGAGCTGTTCTTCCCAATCGGGACGTCCGGACCGGCTCTCCTGCAGGTCGAGCAGGCCAAGGCCGTCTGCAGGCGCTGCTCCGTGACCGACCAGTGCCTGCAGTGGGCGCTCGAGTCGGGTCAGGACGCCGGCGTCTGGGGCGGGATGAGCGAGGAGGAGCGGCGCGCTGTCAAGCGGCGCGGCGGCCTCCGGGTGCTGCGCGCTCACTCCGCCTGATTCCCAACGACACAGCTGCACGCCCCGGTGGGTCCGCCCGCCGGGGCGTTCCGCTGTCCGGAAACGGGTTCAGCCCGACCATGACGGCCCGGAATCACCCAGCCGGTGCCACGACACGCCCCGACCGGTCGTCGACCCGGCGCAGCACCAGATCGGCCACCTCCGGCGCGTCGGTCAACGGGGCTGACACCGCCACCGCGCCAGCCGCCCGAGCAGACTCGGCCACCGCGTCGTGGAACAGGCCCGGCGCCAGGAAATACCCGGCCACCGCCACCCGTCGGGCGCCGGCCGCCCGCAACCGGGACACCGCCACCCCGGCCCCCGGCGGAGCCGCCGAGGCGTACGACACGCGGCAGGGCACCCCGAACTCGACGCCGAGCGCGTCCGCCACCCGGCCCACCGAGCCACGCGCCCGCGCGTCCCGGGTGCCCGCGGCCGCCAGCACCAGCGCGTCGAAGCGACCCGGGCACACCTCACCGAGCCGGCGCCGCAGCCCGGCCAGCAGCGCCGCGTCCACCGACCCGTCCGCCGGGCCGAGCACGTCGGTGACCCGTACCGCCAGCGGTGGCCCGGACCGGGTCGCCGCGGCGACGGCCGCCGGGATGTCCACCCGACGGTGGTACGCGGCGGTCAGCAGCAGCGGCACCAGCACCGCCCGCCGGTGACCGGCCACCGCCAGGGCACGCAGCACCTCGGTCGGCCCCGGCTCGGTGTGGTCCAGCCAACTCGGCCACACGTCGACGCCAGGACGGGCCGCCGACACCGCCCGCGCCAACGCCCTGGTGGCCTCGGCGGCTCGCGGATCACGGCTGCCGTGCGCCACCAGCACCACCGGGTCCGCCCCGCCTGCCACGTCGGGGCCGGTCGAGGGCGACACCGGGGAGGTCAGACGTGCAGTCCGCACTCGGTCTTCTCGAACATGGCCCACCGGCCCGCCCGCGGGTCCTCGCCGGCCTTCGTCCGCCGGGTGCACGGCCAGCAGCCGATCGAGCCGTACCCCTGCTTGAACAGCTCGTTGACCGGCACGTTCCACCGGGCGATGTACGCGTCCACGTCCCCCTGCGACCACGCCGCGATCGGGTTGACCTTCACCTTGCCGCGCCGCGCGTCGAAGGTCACCACAGGCGTGTTGGCGCGGGTCGGCGACTCGTCCCGACGCAGGCCGGCGGCCCAGGCGTCGTACCCGGACAGCGCCCGCTCCAGCGGCTCCACCTTGCGCAACTGGCAGCAGTCGTCAGGCGACTTGTTGAACAGCCGCGGACCGTACTGGCCGTCCTGCTGTCCCACGGTGAGCCGCGGCCGGATCGACCTGACGTTCACCGGGAGCGTCCGCGCCACCTCGTCGCGTACCCGCAGCGTCTCGGGGAAGTGCAGGCCGGTGTCGAGGAAGACCACGTCGACCCCCGGGGCCACCCGGGACACCAGGTGCGCCAGCACCGCGTCGGCCATCGAGCTGGTGACGCAGAACCGGTCGCCGAAGGTCTGTGCCGCCCACCGGGCGATCTCCAGCGCCGGAGCGCCCTCCAGGTCCCGGGCGGCCTCCTCGGCGAGCGTGCGCAGCTCGTCCGGGCCGCGCCGGGACGGGTCGACAGGCGTCGGGCCACCCGGGCCGACCAGGCCCAGGCCTGCGGCGGAGACCAGGCTCATCGGGTCACCGCCCGCGACAGCAGCCCGGTGAACTTCACCGAGAAGACCCTGGCGCAGGCGTGGCACTCCCAGGCGCCGTGCCCCGCCTCGTGCGGCCGCAGGTCCTCCTCGCCGCAGTAGGGGCAGTACAGAGGTGCCGCTCGGTTCTCGCTGCTCACCGCAGTTCCTCCTCGTCGACTCTGATCACCCAGTTGGCGAACGTCTCGCCCTCGCCGCGCCCGGCCAGGTAGCGGCGGGCCAGTCGTTCCACGTACTCCGGAAGCTCGTCGGCTGTGGTCTTCAGGCCGCGCAGCTTGCGGCCGAACCCGGCCGTCTGCCCCTGCGCCATGCCCAGGCCGCCACCGAGGTGCACCTGGAAGCCCTCCACCTGGCGGCCGTCCGGGCCGACCACCAGCTGGCCCTTGAGCCCGATGTCGGCGACCTGCGTGCGCGCGCAGGCGTTCGGGCAGCCGTTGATGTGGATCGAGATGTCCACGTCGAAGTCACGCAGCCGCTGCTCCAGCCGGGCCACCAACTCCTCGCCGCGGGCCTTCGTCTCGACGATGGCGAGCTTGCAGTACTCGATGCCGGTGCACGCCATGGTGCCGCGTCGCCAGGCCGACGGACGGGCCTCCAGACCGATCCCACGCAGCGCGTCGACAAGCGACTCCGTCCGCTCCGACGGCACGTCGAGCACCAGCAGCTTCTGGTACGGGGTCAGCCGTACCCGGTCACTGCCGTGCGCCTCCACCACGTCGGCCAGCTGGGCGAGCTGCCCGCCGGAGACCCGCCCGACCACCGGCGCGGCGCCCACGTAGTACCGCCCGTCGGCCTGCTCGTGCACGCCGACGTGGTCGATCGGCTTCGCCGGCAGCTCCGCCGGCGGGCCGTCGAGCAACGTCCGGCCCAGGTACTCCTTCTCCAGGACCTCGCGGAAGCGCTCCACGCCCCAGTCGGCCACCAGGAACTTCAACCGGGCCCGGTTGCGCAGCCGGCGGTAGCCGTAGTCACGGAAGATCCCGACCACCCCGGCCCACACGTCCGGCACCTCGGCCAGCGGCACCCAGACACCGAGCCGCTGGGCGAGCATCGGGTTGGTGGACAGGCCACCGCCGACCCAGACGTCGAAGCCGGGGCCGTGCTCGGGGTGCTCGACACCGAGCAGGGCGATGTCGTTCGACTCGTACGGGGTGTCCACCAGCCAGGAGATCGACGTCTTGAACTTGCGGGGCAGGTTGGAGAACTGCTTGTCGCCGACGTACCGGGCGACGATCTCGTCGATCGCCGGGGTCGGGTCGAGCACCTCGTCGCGGGCCACCCCGGCGACCGGGCTGCCCAGCACGATCCGCGGGCAGTCGCCACACGCCTCGGTCGTCTGGAGGCCCACCGATTCCAGTCGACGCCAGATCTCCGGCATGTCCTCGACCCGGATCCAGTGGTACTGGATGTTCTGCCGATCGGTGATGTCGGCGGTGTCCCGGGCGAACTCCCGGGAGATGTCCGCGATCACCCGCAGCTGGGCCAGGCTGAGCTGCCCGCCGTCGATGCGGACGCGGAGCATGAAGAACTCGTCCTCCAGCTCGTGCGGCTCCAGCACGGCCGTGCGCCCGCCGTCGATGCCCGCCTTGCGCTGGGTGTAGAGGCCCCACCAACGGAACCGACCGCGCAGGTCCTGCGGGTCGATGGAGGCGAAACCGCGGTGCGCGTAGATGGTCTCGATCCGCGCCCGGACGTTGAGCGGGTCGTCGTCCTTCTTGATCCGCTCGTTGGCGTTGAGCGGCTCGCGGTGCCCGAGCGCCCACTGACCCTCACCCCGTGGCCGGCGCGGCGCCCGGGCCGGACGGGCCGCCGGGTCCTCGGAACGGGCCGGGATGCTGCTGACCGCCATCGCGGCGTCCTCCGTTGTCTGCTGTGCCTCGGGGTACGCGGGGCGCGGCGGCCGGCCCGGCGAAGCGGGCGGGACAACGGTGTCTTCAGACAGCCGGCGCGGAGCGCGCCCGAGACGGATTGGTCGGGCGTCGTCAGTAGGCCGGACAGATCGCGCTGCGCACGCGGCCGTAATCGACGTGGCGACGTGCCACGAAGCGGCGGACGACAGCGGCGGTCATGTGGTCATGCTGCCACACCCCATGGGGGCCGGCCAATGTCCGCGTGCTGGATCCCACATCACGGGCCGGGCGTTCGACGGAAGCGGGCTGACACCACGGACCGCGTGGCCGTGGCAGGCTCGGACCGTGGGCGGATTGTCCGAGTCGACCGGGGCGGCGTGGGAGCACCTGCGCCGCCTGCCGGTGTGGCTCCCCCCGGCGCTGCTGACCCTGGCGGTGGCCCTGACCGGGCTGGGCTCCGCCCAGCTCTGGCGCGACGAGCTGGCGACCTGGAGCGCGGCCACCCGGTCTCCCGCCGACCTGGCCCGGCTCGCCGGCACCATCGACGCCGCCACCGGGCCGTACTACCTGCTGATGCACTGCTGGACCAGAGTCTTCGGCGACTCCACGATCGCCCTGCGCGCGCCGGCCGTGCTGGCGATGACCGTGGCCGCCGGGTTGCTCGCCGTGCTCGGCGCGCGGCTCGTCGACAAGCGTGCCGGCCTCTTCGCGGGGCTGCTGTTCGCGGTGCTCCCCGGCACCTCCCGCTACGGCCAGGAGGCCCGCCCGTACGCGCTGGCCACCATGCTCGCGGTGCTCGCCACCCTGCTGCTGGTGATCGCGCTGCGCCGGCCGGGCTGGGCCCAGTGGGCCGGCTACGCGGTCGCTGTGGCCGCTCTCGGGCTCATCCACCTGATCGCGCTCACGCTGCTCGCCGGGCACGCGCTGGTCGTCCTGCTCTACTGGTGGCGCGGCCCCGCCGAGGCCGGCGTCGCCAGCCCGGAACAGCCCACCGCCAACGGGGACCGTCCCGCCGTCAGCCGGGACCGTCCCGTCGCCGAGCGGGACCGGCGGGTGTGGCGGTGGGTGGTCGGCGTGCTTCCGGTCGCACTGCTGGCCGGTCCGCTGCTGCTCAAGGCCCGGACCCAGCAGTCCCGGCAGTTGAACTGGGTCAGCCTCGCACGATGGGACGACCTCACGGCGCTGCCCGGGGGCGTGGCCCAGAGCAGTGTGGTGGGCGGCCTGCTGGTCGGGGTCGCCGCGCTGGGCGCGGCCCGGCTCGGGCGACGCGCCCTGCTGCCGGTGAGCGCGGTGCTGCTGCCTGTGCTGCTGCTCTTCGCGGCCGGCACGGTCGTACCCCTGTGGGTGCCCCGGTACCTGGTCTTCGTGGTGCCCTTCGCGTGCCTGCTGGCGGGCGCCGCGCTGGCCGCGGTGGCCACGCCGGCCGCGCTCGTCGTGGTGGTCCTGGCCGGGCTGCTCGGTCTGCCCGACCAGGCCGCGCTGCGGCGGACCCACGAGTGGCCGCGCAGCGCGCCGGTGGACTACGCGGGCGCGGCGCGGGTCATCGGCGACGGTCAACGGCCGGGCGACGCGGTGGTCTACTCGCCCCGGCACAGCTGGCTCTTCCTCGACCTCGGCATCGAGTACCACCTCGGCGACCCGCCACGGGACGTGCTGGTCACCGACGACGAGGTCCGCCGGGGCGACCTGTGGGCCGCCGAGTGCCCGCGACCGGCGCAGTGCCTGGCCGGCGCGCCCCGGGTGTGGTTGGTCGTCGCCGGCCGGCACGCCGAGCCACTGGCCACGGTCTCCGGCGCCAAGGGAGACGCGCTGCGCGCGGACTTCACCGTCGCGCAGGTCTGGCCGCGCCCCGGCCTGACCGTCGCCCTGCTGACCAGCCGCCCCGACCGCTGACCCGCTGACACGGCCCTGTCGCCACCCCGGGCCCACCGCTGCTCAGGCCGTCGCCGCTCAGACCGTCTCCGCGCCGGCCGGGAGATGCGCCGCGTGATCGTTGCCCTCTGCCGTCACCGAGCCTCAGCTCGATCGGCCGGACCGCCGCAAGCTACGGCCGGTGGCTTCCGCCAGCCGTCAGACCGCCGTCACCCCGGTAGGCGATATACCTGTGAGTCATAGCTATTCACAGGTATATCGCTCGAAACGACAGCACCGCTCAGACGCGATGCCTCGCCGACGGCGCGGCGGCGCGGGCGGCGCGGCGGTCAGGCCTGTGAGCGCCCGTCGTGGTGGGCGTTGCGGGCCAGCGGGACGACCAGGACCGCCTCGGTGCCACCGTTGGCGCCCGCGCGCAGCTCGATGGTGCCGCGCAGCTCCCCGGTGACCAGGGCCCGGACGATCTGCAGCCCGAGTCGGCTGCCGCGCTCGGCGTCGAAGTCCGGTGGCAGTCCACGCCCGTTGTCGGCTACCGAGACGTGCAACATCTTGCGGAACCGGTGCGCCGAGACCACCACCTCCGGCCGCACCGACGGGTCGACCTCGGGGACGATGGCCGGCACCATGCCCGACGCCGCGGGCCCGGAGGGCTCCTCCGCCTCGTCCGAGGGTGGGAAGCCGTGCTCGACGGCGTTGAGCAGCAACTCGTTGAGGACCATCACCAGCGAGGTGGCGATCTCCGCCGGCAGCACACCGAAGCTGCCCCGCCGGCGCATGCCGACGCTCACCTCGGTAGCCGCGACCTCGGTGGCCGCGCTCGCCACCCGGTCGACGATGCCGTCGAACTCGACCGCCTCGTCGCTGGACATGGAGAGCGTCTCGTGCACCAGGGCGATCGAGGCGACCCGCCGGACCGACTCCTCCAGCGCGACGCGGGCCTCCGGCATGGACACCCGGCGGGCCTGCAACCGCAGCAGGGCGGCCACCGTCTGGAGGTTGTTCTTCACCCGGTGGTGGATCTCCCGGATGGTGGCGTCCTTCGTGATCAGCGCCCGGTCCCGGCGACGGACCTCGGTGATGTCCCGGACCAGCACCAGCGCGCCGATCGGCACCCCGGCGGGCATCAGCGGCAGCGCCCGGGTGAGCATCGTGGCGCCACGCGCGTCGATCTCCCGCCGGGGCGGCGCCTCTCCGCGCAGAGCAGCCAGGATGCCGTTCGCCGCCTCGGTGCCGTCCAACGGGTCACCGGCCAGCCTGCGGTGCAGCGCGGCCAGGTCCTCCCCCACCAGGTGGGAGGCGTAGCCCAACCGGCGGTACGCGGACTGCGCGTTCGGGCTCGCGTAGGTGACCTTGCCGCCGGCGTCCAGCCGGACCAGGCCGTCACCGACCCGGGGCGCGGAGGTGGTCTCGCCCGGGTGCCGGGGCGGCGGGAAGGTGCCGTCCGCGATCATCTGGGCCAGGTCGTCGGCAGTGGTCAGGTAGTTCAGCTCCAGCTGGCTGGGCGTACGCGCCGTGGAGAGATTGGTGTCCCGCCCCACCACGGCGATCACCTCGCCGGCCTCACCCTCGGCGGTCCGCAGCCGGACCGGGATCGCCTCGTGCCGGGCCGGCACGTCGCCGTACCAGACCGGGTCGCCCTCGCGCCAGATCCGGCCCTGGGAGTACGCCACCCCCAGGTGCGCCACCTCCGGTCCGCCGACGATCCGCCCCACCTGGTCGTCCTGGTACGCGGTGGGGGCGGTCGTCGGGCGGACCTGGGCGACGCAGAGGAACGTGCCGTCCGCGTCGACCGGCACCCAGAGCAGCAGGTCGGCGAAGGACAGGTCGGACAGCAGCTGCCAGTCGCCGGCGATCCGGTGCAGGTGGTCGATGTCGGCCGGACGGAGATGGGTGTGCTCCTCGGCGAGGTCGCGCAGCGTGGACACGGTGACCAGGGTGCCACGCCACGCCTCACATCGTCGCGGTGACCTTCTTCAGGCCGCGCGGCGCATCCGGATCCTCGCCCCGGGTGAGTGCCAGCGCCAGCGCGAGGCGCTGCAACGGCAGGATGTCCAGCAGCGGGGCGTACCGCTCGTCGACCTCGGGGACGGCGAGCCGGGTGGCGCCCGGAACGTCCGCGGAGCCCACCACCACCACGTCGGCGCGGCGTTCGCCGAGGCGGGGCAGCACCTCCCCCATCGACCGGCCACCGGGGCCGGAGCCGACCACGGCGAGCACCGGCACCTCCGGGTCGGTCATGGCCAGCGGCCCGTGCAGCAGGTCGGCGCCGGAGAAGGCGAGCGCCGGCAGGTACGAGGTCTCCATCAGCTTCAGCGCCGCCTCCCGGGCGGTCGGGTAGGCGTACCCCCGGCCGGTGGTGACCAGTTGCCGGGCGAAGCGGTAGCGCGGCGCGAGGCGGGCCGGGGTGTCGTCGGCCAGGGTGCGGGCGGCCAGGTCGGGTAGCGCGGCGAGCGCCTCCCGTTCGGCGGCCGGGAGTACGCCGTCGCCGGCCCGGACGCCCTCCACCAGCATCAGCAGGGCGAGCAGTTCGGCGGTGTACGTCTTGGTGGCGGCCACCGCCCGTTCGTGCCCGGCGGCGATGTCGATGCTCAGTTCGGCCACCTCAGCCAGCGGCGAGTCGGAGGCGTTGGTCACCGCGAGGGTCAGCGCGCCGGAGGCCCGGGCGGCGCGCAGCACCTCGGCCAGGTCGGGTGAGCCGCCACTCTGGCTGACGCCGACGACAAGCGCGTCGGACAGGTCGGGGCGGGCGCCGTAGAGGGTGACGACGCTTGGCGAGGCGAGCCCGGCGGGCAGGCCGAGCCGGATCTCGGTGAGGTACGCCCCGTAGAGGGCGGCGTGGTCGGAGGTGCCGCGGGCGGTGAAGACCACGTGCCGCGGGCGGCGCTCGGCCACGGCCGCCGCGACCCGGGCGATCTCCCCGGCGTTGGCGGCGGACAGCAGACGCTCGTACCCGGCCGGCTGCTCGTCGATGTCGGCGGCCATCCCGGCCCCTGCACGTGTCACGGACTCTCCCCTCCTGCGCGAATGCCGCGCGTTTGCTGCTCAGTCTTGCATCTTTCAAGGCGACCGAGCAATCGAACGAGCAGTAGTGCGCAGTTGATCACCTGATCATCCCAATATCAACTACAGTTGGCCCGCTCTATCCGCTGTAGCTGCGACGAGAGGACACCGTGCCCGAGGGAAGGGACGACCCCGCGCTCTCCGCGACGGAGGAGCTGGCCCTTGCCCGGCTGGCGCTGGACGAGGGCGACCTGCACCACGCCGCCGGTCACCTCGCCGGCGCGCTGGCCCGCGCACCCACCCTGCCGGAGGTGCACGAGACACTGGCCCGGCTGGCCGCCGCCAGCGGAGGCGGGCTCGACCTCTTCCCGATCAACCACCACACCTACGTCGGCGCGGTCGTCGCCCGGGC
This sequence comes from Micromonospora orduensis, assembly GCF_006228125.1. Classification (GTDB taxonomy): domain Bacteria; phylum Actinomycetota; class Actinomycetes; order Mycobacteriales; family Micromonosporaceae; genus Micromonospora; species Micromonospora orduensis. The sequence goes on from NZ_VDFY01000068.1 coordinate 36,582, forward strand.
CCACCTACTGGCCGCCACCGGCCGTCCCGCCGAAGGGCTCGAGCTGCTGGCCGCCGCGACCGGGTACGCCCCCGGCACCGAATGGGCCGCCGTTCCCTGGGTGACCACACCCGAACTCGCCGAGCGGCTCGATCCGGAGCGCACCGCCCGGATCCTCATGCAGGTCTGCTCCGCGCTGCCCGACCCGGTGCCCCGGATCGGTCGGGCGGCCCTGGCGCCGTACCTCACGCTGGCCCGCAACGCCGTCACCGTCCGCCCCGAACACGGTCTGCTGCTGGGAGCGGCGTCCGCGCTGGCCCGACGCCTCGGCGAGGTCGCGCTGGCGATCCGGTGGGCCGCCCGGGGCGTACGCGCGCAACCGTCGAAGATGGGCGAGGTCTGGCTCGGGTACGCGTACCGCAGCGCGGGCCGGACCCGCGACGCCCTCGCGGCCCTCAACCGGGCCGTCGCGCTGGACCCCGACGACCTGGCCGTCTACGCGGACATCGCCGGCACCCTCGCCGAGACCGGCCGGCTCGACGAGGCGTTGGAGTGGACCGAGCGGGCACTGGCCCGGGACCCGTCGTTCGACTGCGCGGTGCACACCGCCCACCGCCTGCGGCATCTGCGCGACGGTGACCTGGCCCATCTCGTCGCGCTCGCCGACTTCGTCCGGGACCACCCCGACGACAGCCACGAGCACGGCGACCTGGCCCAGTGCTGTCGGGGCCGACCCTGGCTCGGGCAGCTCACGCCGGCCGGTGGCCCGCTCATCGACGCGATGCGCCGGGCGGTGGCCGACGACGACAACGGCATGGGCAGCGCCGTCCGGTTGGCGGCGGCCGCGCCGCCAAGCGCCGTACGGACGGTCACGTCGACGGCGCCCGGGCTACGGATCGAGATCACCGGCACGCCGGAGCCGGACCCGCGCGAGCCCCGCCGGGCGTCCGCCCAGCGGTTGTGGGACTACGCGGACAGCGTCCCGACGCCCGCGCTGCCGGAGCCCTCGGCGGCGGCGGTCGAGCGGATCGGGCAGGTCGCCCACCCGGCGTGGCCGCATCCCCCGGCGGCGTACGACGCGGCGGTCGGCCTGGCCGGCCTCGACGTGGCCGATCTGCTCGGCCTGCTGGTGCACCCGCCGGCGGCGCCGGCCAACGCGGTGGGCCGGCTGCTGGCCGCCCACGACCCGTCGGTCTGGGTACGCGGCGTGCAGGTGTGGGCGTGTCTCGGTCTGCTGCACCACCGCACCGACGAGCCGTGGGACACCTCGACGCGACGCCGGGTGCTGCTGGACCTGGTCTGGGGCGTGGAGGACTGGATCACGGAGGCGGCGCTGTTCGCCCTGGTCACCGCCGCCTGGGTGGACCCGCAGGTGCGGTCGGACGTGGCACGCGTGGTGGCCGAGAGGCTGGCCGACGTGGCCGCCGTGGCCCGCGCGAGACCGGTCCCGATCGCCGCCTCGCTGGCCCACCTGGCGCTGGCCGCCCCGGCACTGGACGCCACCACAGCGGCCCTGGCCACCGAACTGTTGGCCGACCGCCGGTCCCACCAGACCCTGCCCCGCCCCCGCAACCCGTTGCGCCGCCTCTGGCACCGCCTCACAAAGGGTGCGCCGCGCCGACCGTGAGGTCGGCGCGGCGCTTTGTGAGGTGGGGTGGGTCAGGCCACGGGGGCCTTGCCGAGGGCGATCTCGGCCTCCTCCTCCGGGGAGGCCTGCGGTGGGGCCTCGTTCGCGGTGCGCAGCGGGATCTCCTTGATGAACCAGGCGAGCACCGGGATCGCGACGGTGAACACCACCGCCCAGAGGAAGACGTGCGAGATGGCGTCGGCGAGCCCACCGAGCACCAGCTCCCGCGCCTGGGCGGGCAGATCCTTGAGCATCTCCAGGTCCATCTCGGCGCCGGACTTGCCACCGAGCGCGCCGCCCGCCGCGGAGTCGGCCAGTCGGTTGGCGAAGATCGCGCCGAACAGCGAGATGCCGAACGAACCGCCGATCGACCGGAAGAAGGTCGCCGCGCCGCTGGCCGCGCCGAGGTCCTTCTGCTCCACGCTGTTCTGCGCGATCAGCATGGAGGTCTGCATGAGGAAGCCCATGCCGACGCCGAGCACGACCATGTAGAGCGAGGACGTCAGCTTGCTGGTGTCGGTGTCGAGCATCGACAGCAGCGCCATGCCCGCGGCCATCACCACACCGCCGATGATCGGGTACGCCCGGTACCTACCGTTCTTCGTGATCGCCCGCCCGATGACCAGCGAGACGACGAGCATGCCGAACATCAGCGGCAGGAGCAGCAGGCCGCTGTTGGTCGCCGACGCCCCCTGCACGGTCTGCTGGTAGAGCGGCAGGAAGTTCATCGCGCCGAACATCGCGAAGCCGAGCAGGAAGCCGATCACCGAGATCAGCGCGAAGTTGCGGTTGGCGAACAGCCCCAGCGGCAGGATCGGCTCCGGGACCCGGCGCTCGACCAGGCCGAACACCACAAGTGCGAGCACGGCCAGCACGGCCAGGCCGAGGATCTGCGGAGAGGACCAGTCGTACTGGCTGCCACCCCAGGTGGTGATCAGCACGATCGCGGTGATGCCGACCGAGAGCAGCCCGGCGCCGAACCAGTCGATCCGGTGCTCGGTGCGGTACTTCGGCAGGTGCATCGTGGTGATCAGGACGAGCAGCGCGACGCCGCCGAGCGGCAGGTTCACGTAGAACGCCCAGCGCCAGGAGAGGTGGTCGGTGATGAAGCCGCCGACCAGCGGGCCGGCCACCATGGCGATGGCCATGATGCCGGCGATCATGCCCTGGTAGCGCCCACGCTCGCGGGGCGGGACCAGGTCGCCGATGATCGCCATCACGCCGACCATGAGGCCGCCGGCGCCCAGGCCCTGCACGGCCCGGAAAGCGATGAGCTGCACCATGCCGTCCTGCGGGCCGCCGAACATGCCCGAGCCGGCCATGCCGCAGAGGGCGGAGCCGACGAGGAAGATGACCACCGAGGTCAGGAAGACCGACTTGCGGCCGTAGAGGTCACCGAGCTTGCCCCAGATCGGGGTGGAGACGGTGGTGCCCAGGACGTACGCGGTGACGACCCAGGTGAAGTGGTCGAGGCCGCCGAACTCGCCGACGATCCGCGGCAGCGCGGTGCTGACGATCATGTTGTCGAGCATCGCGAGCATCATCGCGATCATCAGCCCGAACAGCACGACCCGTACGTTGGGTCGTGCGCCGGCCTGGGTTGCCTGAGTCATGGGTAAGCTCCCCCCGAGGATTGCCATACTTACTTGCCGCCCGGCTAGTCACCTTACTAGCCGCACGGTAAGTTGGGTAGCAGGAACGGGTCAAGCCAATTGGAGGGCGTGCGTGAGCGAGAGCACAGGCGGGACGCGAGAGCGCATCAAGGCCGTCGCGCTCGAGCTCTTCACCGAGCAGGGGTACGAGAAGACCTCGCTCCGGGAGATCGCCGAGCGGCTCAACGTCACCAAGGCCGCCCTCTACTACCACTTCAAGAGCAAGGACGACATCGTCGCCAGCTTCGTCGAGGACCGACTGAAGCAGATGGACGCCCTGACCGCGTGGGGCGAGTCGCAGCCACCCACCCTGGCCACCCGACGTGAACTGATCTCCCGCTACGCCGACACGATGTTCGGCGGCGAGATGCCCTCGGTGATGCGCTTCTTCGAGCAGAACCAGACCGTGCTCAAGAGCCTCTCCTCCGGCCAGCAGATGCGCGGCCGGATGATGCAGCTCGCCAACGCGCTCTGCCGGGGCGACGACTCCCCCGCCGCCCAACTGCGCGCAGCCCTGTCACTGTTCGCCGTACACACCAGCTGGTTCGCCGTACGCGCACCGAACCTGACCGACGAGGATCGCCGCCGGCTCGCGTTGGAGGTGGCCGACGAGCTGCTGGCCGCGATCGGCGGGAAGCCCGACGAGAAGGCCGCCACGGCCAGCTCGGGCGACACGCGGAGCTGACCTGCCCGGCCGGTCACCCGCGGGGAAGCGCCAACCGCAGGCCGAGCAGATCCACGCCCTCAAGCGGCGACCAGTCCTTCTCCGGCGACCGGACGAAGCCGAGCCGCTCGTAGAGCCGGTGCGCCGAGGCGGCCATCCCGGCCCGGACACAGATCACCACGGCCGCGCAGCCCAACTCGGTCGCACGGGCCACGCACGCCCGGACCAGCGCCCCGCCGACGCCACGCCCCTGCGCGGCCGGGTCCACCGCGAGCATCCGGAACTCCGCCTCGCCCGGCCCGGACAGCTCGGCGAACGGGGTGCCCGGCAGCACGAACGTGACCGAGCCCAGCACCGCGCCGGTCACCTCGTCCACCGCGACCAGCACCTCGCCACTGGCAGCCCGGGTCGACACGTCGGCCAGCACCACGCCGTACCCGTTCTCGCCCTTGAGCTGACCGTCAGCCTCGTACGCGGCCACGGTCAGCCGCGCCACCGCCGGGAAGTCGACCGGCTCGGCGCGCCGGACCAGCAGGCCGGTCAACCGATCACCGCGATCAGGTCACCGTCCTGCACGACGTCACCCTCGTTGACGGCGAGCTGCTGGACGACCCCGTCGGACTCGGCGATGACCGGGATCTCCATCTTCATCGACTCGAGGATCACCAGGGTGTCACCCTCGGACACGGTGTCACCGGTCGACGCGACGACCTTCCAGACGTTCGCCACCATCTCGGCGCGGATCTCCTCGGCCATGTCCAGGCCCTCCCTTTTCGCGATGTGCCTGCCGACGTATCCAATCATGCGGCGGTGGGACGCGGGTGCGGGAGCGGTGCGGCCGGTTGCCCGGCCGCCCTGAGGAAGGTGGCGCGCGCCGACCGCACTACCATCAGCGGGTCGGACCCGACGCCGGGCGGCCGGAGGGTGCACGGTCGCCGAGGTTGTGCGCACGAGGGATCCGACCCATCACGAGGAGGTCAGCATGGCGAAGAAGTCCCGCAAGAAGAAGGCCCGTAAGAAGAGCGCCGCGAACCACGGCAAGCGTCCCAACTCCTGAGTCGGCGCGGCGGGCCGCACGGTCCGTCACCGATCAGCCCGCACCCGGCGGACACCGGGTACACCGGTGGCCCGGGTCGACATCGACCCGGGCCACCGGTTTTCGTCCGTCAGATGGCGCGACGCTCAGTCGGCCAGCTCGCGGGAGTCACTGGTCTCGAAGACCACCAACTCGGTGAGCTTGACCCGCAACCGCTCGCGCAGCTCGTCCGGCGCGGTCTCGTTGCCGCAGCAACGGGCGACCAGGGCGCGGACCTCCTGCTCCAGCCCGTACTCGCGCAGGCACGGCCCGCACTCGTCGAGGTGGTGCCGGATCAACGTGCGCCGCTCGTCGGCGCACTCCAGATCCAGGTAGAGGTAGACCTCCGCGAGCACCTCGCGGCAGTCCGTCTCGTGCGGCTCCCCACAGCTCACGTCACACCTCCCGGCCGGCAGCGGCAGCGGTCGAGCCCTTCGACGAGCGGGCAGCACTGAAACCCCGCTCCGAGGCGTAGCGCTCGAGCAGCTTTCGCAGATTACGACGGCCCCGGTGCAGACGCGACATCACGGTGCCGATCGGCGTACCCATGATGTCCGCGACCTCCTTGTACGAGAAGCCCTCGACGTCGGTCAGGTAGACGGCCAGGCGGAACTCCTCCGGCAACTGCTGGAGGGCCTCCTTGACGTCGCTGTCCGGCAGCCGGTCGAGCGCCTCGGTCTCCGCCGAGCGCAGACCGCTGGAGGTGTGCGACTCGGCCTCGGCGAGCTGCCAGTCGGTGATCTCCTCGGTGGGCGCCTGGATGGGCTGGCGCTGCCGCTTGCGGTAGGAGTTGATGTAGGTGTTGGTCAGGATCCGGTAGAGCCAGGCCTTCAGGTTGGTGCCCTGCTCGAACTGGTGGAAGGCGGCGTACGCCTTCAGGTAGGTCTCCTGGACCAGATCCTCGGCATCCGCCGGGTTGCGTGTCATTCGCAGCCCAGCGGCGTAGAGCTGATCGACGAATGGCATCGCGTCCCGCTCGAAACGGGCCCTGCGCTCGTCCGTCTTCTCGGTGGTCAACCGCACATCCCCTCGCGTCGGATGCTTTCTCGCCGAGGATACGCGCCCGGACGTGACCACAGATTCACTTCCGGCTGGTGTGCCCGTGCTCACCGCTCCCACCCCGCCCGGTTCCACCGTCGCGGGCCATTCCGGAGCGTCCAGCAGCCGCTTGAGCTGCCGGGCCTCCCGTTCGTCCCGTTCCCGGATCCGTGTCTCGGTCGGCACCGGTCACCCCCCTCGCAAAAGTCGTCCGGGGGTAGTAACGCGTGACGGCGGGTGGGGCATTCCGTCCGACTCTCCCCGTTCCTGGTCCCGGCCCCGACGGGCGGCCGGCGCTGGGACCAGGAAGGGCCTGGGAGGGTTGGCGCCTCCCGCCCGAATCGGTCTGGCGGCACCATCGGATGCAACGACCCGCGCCCGGCACCGGACACGGTTCTCCCGACCGCCCGGGCCGGTTCAGTCGGCCGTCCAGCCACGGGCGCGCAGCCAGTCCCGCACCACGTCCGCCGTGCCGGTCGGATCCCGCCGCAGGTCGTGCGTCTCCCCCGGCCGGGTCACCACGTGCGCGGACGGCCCCGGCTGCGGCACCCCGAACGGGTCCCGGTCGCCGTTGACCACGAGCGTCGGCAGGCCGGTGTCCAGTTCGGCGGCCCGGGAGCGTTCCGGACGACCGGGCGGGTGCAGCGGAAACGCCAGCGCGACGACACCGGCCGCCCCCACCGCGTGGGCTGTCCGGCAGGCCACCCGCGCGCCGCTGGAGCGACCACCGACCACCAGTGCCGGAATGTCCGGGTGCCTGTCGCGGACGGCGGCGAGCACCGCCGTCCAGGCCTCGTCGAGGTGACCGGCGGGGGCCGGCGCGCGCCGGCCGGCGACCCGGTAGGGCTGGGTCACCCGGACCACCGCCACGCCGGCCGAGACCGCCGCGTCGCGTACCGCGAGCAGGTCGGGCGAATCCACGTTGCCGCCCGCACCGTGCCCGAGCACCAGCAGCGCGGCGGCCGGCCGGACCGGCAGGTCGGTGTCGATCCGCGCCGGACCGCGCGGGGTGTCTATCTGGTCGCTGATCGGCACCGGCCCATTCTGCGCTCCCCGGATGCCGGCCGGGCGGCGAGCGGGCCGATGGTCAGCTCAGCGGGACCAGGGTGAGTAGCCGGTCGCGTACCGGTGGGCCGGCGTCGTCGACGGCGGCCGGGTCCGGTTCGACCTCGCCGCGCCACGCGACGAGCATCGCCCGCCGTTCGCGGGGCGTCGTGGCGCCCCACACCCCGTGGCAGTCACCGACCTCCAGCGCCCAGGCCAGGCAGGACCCCTGCACGTCGCACGTACGGCACAGTGCGACGGCGGCGTCCGCCGGCTCGTTCGGCGCTGGAAAGAACGTCTCCGGATCGACGCTCTGACAGGTGCCTCTGGTGCGCCACGCGTCGTCCTGTCGCCTCTCCCGCAAGGCCCTCAGCAGTCTCGGATCTCGCCGCGCCGCAGCCACCTCATGCGGGCGGGGCATACGTGCCCGTGTCATCCACCCACCTCCCCCGTGGGACCGGCAAGATCGGTGGATGTCGTCCGCCCCGTGCGAATCGACACCCACTACCGGCGCTGTGTTCTATCGCACTTGTACACACCGAAACAAGGGGCTGCCGGGAACCTGACTGAACGGCTGGGAGACGAATCGCACACAATCCTGCCAAATCGGCACTCGACGATGCGTGAATGTCAGAACAGAGTCAGCTCCTGCGGCGCCGGACCCACCGGCACCCGCGCGGTCAACTGCGGACCGTCATTGCGGACGTCGCCCACCGCCGGACCCACCGGACGGATCTCCAGACCGGCCAGCCAGTCCGACGCCGGCGGGGCGAGCAGCCGGTCCGGCTCGTCCGTCGGCGCCAGCCACGACGACCACCGGTCCGAAGGCAGCAGCACCGGCATCCGGTCGTGCACCTCGGCCAGCTCGCCGAGCGCCGCCGTCGTCAGCACGCTGAAGGTCAGCCGGCTGGCCGTGCCGGACTCCCAGACCGACCAGATGCCGGCCAGCGCGAGCACCGATCCGTCGGCGGGGGTCATGTAGTACGCCTGCCGGCCGCCTTCGGGAAGCCGGACCCACTCGTACCAGCCGTCGGCCGGAACCAGGCAGCGTCGACGGGCGAACGCCCGGGCGTACGCCCGGCTGGTGGTCACCGTCTCCGCCCGCGCGTTGATCATGCGGGCCGCCCCGGCCGCCGACCGGGACCAGTGCGGCAGGAAGCCCCAGCGGCCCACGCACAGGCTGCGGTGCCCCTCCGGGGTCACCCGGACCAGCGGCACCCGGTCGGTGGGCGCGACGTTGTGATCCGGCCTGATCCCGCCGTCGGTGTCGTCGGACGACTCGAACAGCGCGCTCAGCTCGCCGGAACTCCGGGTCGTCGCGTACCTGCCACACATGGCACACACGCTAATGCGTCGGATGCCCGGTCGGCTGTCCCGCCAACCGGGAGTACGACCGCCGGTCTCCGCCGCCGACCTGCCGACACGGCAGAATGTAACCGTGGGGAATCTGACCGCGACCCGGCCGCCGCAGCCGTGGACCGCACCGACCGCGTCCGACCCGGTGGCGGCGACGCTGCGCCTGCCCGGTTCCAAGTCGATGACCGCGCGCGCCCTGGTGCTCAGCGCCCTGGCCGCCGGCCCGTCGACGCTGGCCCGGCCACTGCGCGCCCGCGACACCGAGTTGATGGCGGCCGGCCTGCGGGCGATGGGCGCGCACGTCTCGATCAGCGACGACGAGCGCTGGCTGGTCCGACCGCACCCGCTGGTCGGCCCCGCCCACGTCGACGTGGGCCTGGCGGGCACGGTGATGCGGTTCGTGCCGCCCGTGGCGGGCCTGGCCGACGGGCAGGTCACCTTCGACGGCGACCCGTACGTCCGCACCCGGCCCCTCGGTCCGCTTGTCGACGCGCTGCGCTCGCTGGGCGTCCGGATCGACGTCACCGGCTCCGGCAGCCTGCCGCTGACCGTGCTCGGCACCGGCCGGATCACCGGCGGCGAGGTGGTGATCGACGCGTCCGCCTCCAGTCAGCTGGTCTCCGGGTTGCTGCTGGCCGCCCCGCGCTTCGACCGGGGTGTCGTGGTGCGTCACGTCGGGCCGCCGGTGCCGTCCGCGCCGCACCTGCGGATGACCGCGCAGATGCTGCGGGCCGCCGGCGCGGCGGTCGACGACACCACCCCCGACGTGTGGACCGTCGAGCCGGGCCCGCTCACCGGGCGGGGCTGGGAGATCGAACCGGACCTTTCGGGCGCGGTGCCGTTCTTCGCCGCCGCCCTGGTCACCGGCGGTGAGGTGACTCTCCAGGGCTGGCCGCACAGCAGCGCGCAGCCGGTCGAGCAGCTCCGCTCGCTGCTGCAACGGATGGGCGGCGAGGTCACCCTCTCCACCGACGGGCTGACCGTGCGGGGCACCGGCGTGGTGCACGGCCTGACCGCCGACCTGTCCGACGTCGGCGAGTTGACCCTCGTGCTGACCGCGCTGGCCATGCTGGCCGACTCGCCGTCGGTCTTCACCGGCGTCGGGCACATCCGGGGCCACGAGACCGACCGGCTCGCCGCGCTCGCGCGGGAGTTCGGCGGGCTCGGGGCGGACATCACCGAGACACCCGACGGGTTGGAGATCCGGCCCCGCCCGCTGCGCGGCGGCGTGTTCCACACCTACCACGACCACCGGATGGCGCACGCCGCCGCGGTGGCCGGGCTCGCCGTGCCCGGCATCGAGGTGGACGACGTGGGGTGTACCTCCAAGACGATGCCCGAGTTCCCGGCACTATGGTCAGCGATGGTGACCGGCAAGAGCTGACGCGAGAAGAGGACAGGCCCTGGCGACGAGACGGCGGGAGTACGACGAGGACGACGTACGGGTCCGGCCCGGGAAGTCGTCGCGCCCGCGTACGCGCACCCGCCCGCAGCACGCCGACGCCGTGGACGGGTTCGTCATCGCCGTCGACCGGGGGCGTTACACGTGCGTGCTGTCCGGGGCCGAGCGCGGTGTGGTCGGCGCCGACCTGCCCACCGTCACCGCGATGCGGGCCCGCGAGTTGGGCCGCAAGTCGGTGGTGGTGGGTGACCGGGTCAGCCTGGTCGGGGACACGTCCGGCGCCGAGGGCGCTCTCGCCCGCATCGTCCGGATCGCCGAGCGGCGCTCGGTGCTGCGCCGCACCGCCGACGACGACGAGACCACAGCCGAGGGCCGGCTGGAACGGGTGGTCGTGGCGAACGCCGACCAGTTGGTGATCGTGAGCGCGTTGGCCGACCCGCCGCCGCGTACCGGGTTCATCGACCGTTGCCTGGTGGCCGCGTACGACGCGGACGTCGAGCCGCTGCTCTGCCTCACCAAGGCCGACCTGGCCGGGCCGGAGGAGGTGCTGGGCTACTACACCGAGCTGGAGCTGCCGTACGTGCTCAACCGCCCCGACTCCGACCTGGACGCGCTCCGTGCGCTGCTGAGCGGCAAGGTGTCGGTGCTGGTGGGGCACTCCGGGGTGGGCAAGTCGACGCTTGTCAACCGTCTCGTCCCGGACGCCGCCCGGGCGGTCGGTGTGGTGAGCGCGATCGGCCGGGGCCGGCACACGTCCACCAGCGCCGTGGCGCTGCGGCTGCCACCGGTGCCCGGGGTCGACACCGACCCGGGCTGGATCATCGACACGCCGGGGATCCGCAGCTTCGGGCTGGCGCACGTCTCGGCGGACAGCCTGCTGCACGGCTTCCCCGACCTGGTCGAGGGCACCGTCGACTGCCCGCCGAACTGTCCGCACACCGCCGACGAGGCCGACTGCGCACTGGACGCCTGGGTGGCCGCCGGCAAGGCCGACCCGCGCCGGCTGGCGTCGTACCGCCGGTTGCTCGCCTCCCGGGCCGGCGACGGTGACGCGCGCGGCGAGAGCAACCAGCGCGGGCCCGGCGAGGGTGACCGGCGCGGGCCCGACGAGTGACCCGCCCGGCGTCGGCTAGGTTGCCGGCATGACCGGGTACGCCGACGACCTCGCCCTCGCCCACCTGCTCGCCGACCGGGCGGACGCCATCGCCACGGCCCGGTTCCGGGCGCTCGACCTGCGGGTGGAGGCGAAGCCCGACCTGACTCCGGTCTCCGACGCGGACACCGCCGTGGAGCGGGAGATCCGCGCCCTGCTGGCCGAGCACCGGCCGGCCGACGGGCTGCTCGGCGAGGAGTACGGCGCACAGCCGGCGAGCGGCCCCGACGACCGCCGGTGGATCGTCGACCCGATCGACGGGACCAAGAACTTCGTCCGGGGTGTGCCGGTCTGGGCCACCCTCATCGCGTTGTACGACGGCGAGCGCCCGGCGGTCGGTGTGGTGTCCGCGCCGGCGCTGGGCCGACGCTGGTGGGCCAGCGCGGGCGGGGGCGCGTACGCCGGTCCGGGGCCTGCCGCCGGCACGCGGATCGGTGTCTCGGCGGTACGCCGGATCGAGGACGCCAGCGTCTGCTACTCGTCGCTGACCGGGTGGGAGAGCGCCGGGCGGCTCGACGCGATGCTCGATCTGATGCGGGCCAGTTGGCGCAGCCGCGCGTACGGGGACTTCTACGGCTACATGCTGCTGGCCGAGGGTGCACTGGACGTGATGGTCGAGCCGGAACTGTCGCTGTGGGACGTGGCGGCGCTGGTGCCGATCGTCACGGAGGCGGGTGGCACGGTCACGGATCTGCACGGTCGACCGTCGCCGACCGGCGAACCGGGCACCGAGAGCAGCGTGGTGGCCACCAACGGTGCGCTGCACGCCGACATCCTCGCCCGGCTGGATCGACCAGCCGAGCGCTGACCCCCGGCAACCTCTATCCTCGCCAGGTGGTCTCCTCCGGCTGGTGTTTTCTCGCGGCGATGATTGTCGCGTACGGCTTCGCCAACCTGCTCCAGTCGGTGGCCGCGGCGCGTACGACAGTGCACCACACCTTCGATCCGGGCCTGCTGCTGCGGTTGGCCGGGCACCGGACGTACCTGGTCGGGTTGGGCTGCCAGATCGGCGGTTTCGTGCTCGCGTTCCTGGCCCGGCGGGACCTGCCCCTGTTCCTGGTGCAGGCCAGCGTGGCCGCCGGGCTCGGGGTGACCGCCATCCTCGGCGTGGTGGTGCTGAAGTGGCGGTTGCCGGTGGCCGAGGTGGCGCTGCTGGCGCTGCTGTTCGCCGGGATCACCGCGCTGGTGCTGTCCGCCCGGCCGGCGCCGTCGAAGCAGCTCGGCACGGCCGGTTCGGTGGCGCTGCTGGTGGCGCTGGGCATCATCGCGGTGCTCGGCGTCTTCGCCGTCCGGCTGCACGGGGCACCCGGGTCGGTGGCGCTCGGTTCGCTGGCCGGTCTGGCCTTCTCCTCGGCGGCGGTGGCGGCCCGCCCGCTGGCCTCCGCGCCGTCCGCCGAGGCGTTCCTCGCCGACCCGCTGTTCTACCTGCTGATCGCCCACTCGATCGTCGGGCAGCTGCTGCTGGGCCTGGCCATGCAGCGGGGCTCGACGACCGCGGCGGTCGCCGCGATGGACGCGGCCGGGGCGGTGCCGGCGGCGATCGTCGGCCTGCTGCTGCTCAACGACAAGATCTGGCCCGGGCGGGAGTGGCTGGCTGCAGTGGGCTTCCTGGTCACCCTGACCGCGGTGATCGGGCTGACCCGCTACGCGCAACCCCAGCAGCACCGCGCGGTGCCGCGCCGCCGGAATCCGGCCATGGTCGGCGCCGGCCGGCCCGTCTGAGCGGCGCCTTCCCGCGTCACGCCTCGACCGGCTTGCGCCGGCTCACCACCCGCTCGTAGAGGCGCTCCAGCGCGCCCGCCGTCCGGTCCCAGGTGTAGCTGCTGCGGACCCGGTCCACCGCCGCGTGGCCGTACGCGAAACGACCGGCGTTGTCGGACAGCAGCCGGCGCAGCGAGACCCCGAGCGTCCGCACGTCGCCGGGGGGCACCAGTCGACCGGTGACCTCGTCGACGACGGCGTCCGCCAGGCCGCCCATCGCGTAGCCGACCACCGGCACCCCGCAGGCCATCGCCTCCAGCGACACCCGGCCCGCCGAGGAGTAGTGCGGCGTGCAGGCCACCACGTCCGCTGACCGGTACCAGGTGGCCATCTGGTCGTGCGGCACCGCACCCACCAGGCGTACCTGGTCGGCCACCCCGACCTGCTCGGCCAGCTCCCGCAGCCGGCGTGCCTCCGCGTGGTTGACCAACGCCTCGGCGGGCGGCCCGCCGGCGATCACCAGTTCCGCGTCGCCGACCAGCCGCATGGCCCGGATCAGGTCCTCCTGCCCGTGGCCCGGGGAGAGCCCGCCGACGGAGAGGATCCGCGAGCGCTGCTCGCGCGGCGCGGCCTCACCGTCGGGGTGGAACTGTTCGGTGTCCACCCCGGCCGGCACCATCGCCACCAGGCTGCGTTGCAGACCCATCCGGGTCAGCTCGTCCACCTCGTCGTTGCACTGGGCGACCGCGATGTCCACCGCCCGGGTCAGCGCGCGCTCCAGCGGGATCCGCTCCCCCGGCCCGTCGTACCGGCCGCCCAGGTGTCGCAGCTGCTCGACGCCGAGTGAGTGGAACGTCTGTACCACCGGGATGTCGGTCTCCCGCACGGCGTGCGCGGCAGCGAGGCCCCCGACCCAGTAGTGCCCGTGCACCACCTCGGGTCGCCAGGCGCCGGCCCACTCGTCGGCCAGCCAGCGGCCGAACGCCGTGACGTGCGGGATCAGCTCGGCGGTGGGCAACGAGATGGGTGGGCCCGCGGTCACCCGGTGCACCTGGTAGCCGTTGACGTCCGTGGTCACCGGCAGCCCCGGGTCGTCCCGACGCTCGTAGATCCGGACATCGTGGCCTCGGCCGGCCAGCTCGGCGGCGACCCGCGCGATGTGCTGTTGGGTGCCGACCGGCGGGCCGTCGGCGTGCCGGTACGAGCTGGTGTGCGCGCAGACGAGGCCGACGCGCATGGGTCACCTCCCTGCGTTCATTCCTCGGCGGTGGTCCTCCCGGTCAGAGCGTCCCATTAACCCGGGGACCCCGAGTCGAAACCTGGCAGATCGGGAACAGTCCCCGCAGGTGCCGCCGACGCTTGCGCCACGACAATCATGGCGGCCGGCGCCGCTGATCAGGTGCCGGCCGGTGGTATGAGCAGCCCCGAGCGGGGGTACCGCTGAGGAATGCCGCTCACCCGCAGTCTCGACGATTCGACAGTGGTGGTCACCGGTGCGTCCAGCGGCATCGGCACGGCCACCGCGTACGCGCTGGCCCGCCGTGGCGTCGCCGTCGTACTGGCCGCCCGCAGCGAGACGGCCCTGCGCGAGGTGGCGCACCGCTGCCGGGAGCTTGGCGGCCAGGCGCTGGTCGTGTCGACCGACGTGACCGACCTGGAGTCGGTGCGGCAGTTGGCGGACCGGGCGGCGGCCGAGTTCGGGCGGATCGACGCCTGGGTGAACAACGCCGCGGTGAGCGCGGTGGGCCTGTTCGACGAGATCCCGGTCGCCGAGTTCCGCCGGGTGCTGGAGGTCAACCTGCTCGGCGCCGTGCACGGCATCAAGGCCGCGCTGCCGTACCTGGAGGCGGCCGGCGGCGGTGTCCTGGTCAACAACGCCTCGGTGCTGGCCGAGGTGGCGATGCCCTACCAGTCGGCGTACAACGCCACCAAGCACGGCATCCGCGGGCTCGCCGACACTGTCCGGCAGGAGCTACGGGTCACCGGGCGGGGGCAGATCTCCGTCTGCACGGTCCTGCCGGCCACCATCGACACCCCGTTCTTCCGGCACGCGGCCAACCACACCGGCCGCGAACTCGCGCCACCCCCGCCGGTCTACCCGCCGGAGGTCGTCGCCGAGACGATCGTCCGGCTGCTGCGCCGGCCACGCCGCGAGGCGTACGCGGGTGGCGCCGCCCGGCTCATCGGCCTTCAGTGGCGGCTCGCGCCCGCCCTCGTCGAGCGCACCCTCGCCTGGTACGCCCACCGCACCCAGTTCGGCCCGGGCGCGCGGATGGACAGCAGCGGCAACGTGTTCGACGCCGAGGCCGAGGCGCGCCGGGACGGCGGCTGGCACGGCCGACGTCACCAGTTGGTACGGATCACCGCCGCGTTCGGCCTCGCCGCCGCGGGCACCGCGGTCGGCACGATGGCGGCGATGAACCGCCGGTCCCGGCCGGTCCGCTGATGTCTGGCGTCGACCGACCGGATGCGGCATCCGTCACCGGCGCGCACAATGGGGCGATCATGCCGACCGCTTCGCGTTGCCTCGTGGAGATCGACGACTCGTCGGCTGTGGTCCGGTTGACTGGTGTGCTCGACGCCGGCGCGGCGGACGCGGTCCGCGCCGCGCTGCTCGCCCGGCTCAGTGACCGCCCCGGCCCGGTGGTGGTCGATCTGACCGGACTGCGGGTCGCCGACCCGGCCGTGCGGGGGGTTTTCGCCGAGGTGCGCCGGGAGGTCGCTGACTGGCCGGCCGCGGACCTGCTGCTCTGCGACCCGACGGTCGCCGGGCCCGACCAGCCGGACGCCGCGCTGGGCGTCCCGGCCTGGCCCACCCTGGACGGCGCGCTGGCGGCGCTCGCGGCGACACCGATGGCGGCGGTGCTCACCGCCGACCTGGCCCCGGCGGTGGGAGCCGCCCGGGAGGCCCGCGAGATGGTCACCACCGGGTGCGAGCGCTGGGGCATGCCGACCCTCGTCGACCCGGCGTGCATCGCGGTCACCGAGATGGTCAACAACGTGGTGGCGCACGCCCGGACGGCGATGACGGTGCGGCTGGCGCCGCACGACAGCACCCTGCACCTGGCGGTCCGGGACCACTCCCCGCGACAGCCGACGTTCGCGGGACTGTCCCCGCCGGACCGGGTGGGCGGCCGAGGGCTGCTGCTGATCGACACGGTGGCCCGCCGGTGGGGCAGCAGCCCCGTACCGGACGGGAAGGTCGTCTGGTGCGTGCTGTACCTCGACGACGAGGCCAACTGACCGGGCTTTCACCTCCGCTGCCCGGTTCCGCGTCGTACCTCCGGGGACCCGGTTACGGCGGGAGGGCAGCGGGTAGTGGTCAGACATGCGCGACAACGAGTACCCGACCCCCGTGTCCGACACCGAGTCCCAGGGGCTGCCGGACACCGCCGATGACGACTCGACCGCCAACGACGACGTCCTCACCGGGCGCGAGGCGGACGGCCCGGACCCGGCCCAGCTGCCCGGAGACCGCACGCCGGTCGCGGTGGACCGGTTCGGGACCACCGCCGAGGAGCAGCTCGACGGCGAGTCGTTGGACTACAAGCTCGACCGGGAGGTGTACGAGCGCCCGGCGGACGACCCGCTGGCCGGCACGATCGACCCGAAGATCGCCTTCGAGGCGGACAACCTGGAAGCCGCGGCGGAGGCCCAGCTGGACGCCGACGTGATGAACCCGGGGCCCACCTCCGACCCGAACTCGCCGGTCTCCCTCTACGACCACGGCCAGCTCGGCACGGTGGCCGACGCGACGGTGGGCCGGCTGGTCGAACCGGACGAGGGGGCGCACACCGACCAGGAGACCGACTCGGTGGCGTACGACGCCGGCTCGGCCGGTGGCGGGGCGAGCGCCGAGGAACTGGCCATCCACGAGACGGAGCCGCCGCGCTCGGTCTGAGCCCGGTCAGTCGTCCAGGCCGCGTTCGATGGCGTACCGGGTCAGCTCTACCCGGTTGTGCAGATGCAGCTTGCCCAGCGTGTTCTGCACGTGGTTCTGCACGGTGCGGTGCGACAGCCCGAGCCGCTGGGCGATCTGCTTGTACGACATCCCCTTCGCCACCAGTCGCAGCACCTCGGTCTCCCGGTCGGTGAGCCGGGGCGCGCCCGGTTCCGTACCGTCGCCCGGCTCGGCCACCGGCCCGGCGGCCAGCCGGCGGTACTCGCCGAGGACCAGCCCCGCCAGGCCGGGGGTGAAGACCGGATCGTTGGCCGCGGTGCGGCGCACGGCGTCGAGGAACTCGGCAGGCGCTGTCGACTTCACCAGGTAGCCGGTGGCCCCCGCCTTGACCGCGTCCAGCACGCTCTGCTGTTCGCCGCTGGCGCTGAGCATGAGCACCCGTACGTCGGGCAGCGCCGCGCGCAGCCCGAGGATCACCTCGACTCCGGAGATGTCCGGTAGTTGCAGGTCGAGGACGACCACGTCGGGGCGGGCGGCGGCGGCCACCCGGACCGCCTGCCGCCCCTCGCCGCTGGTCGCCACCACCAGGAAGCCGGCCTCGGTGAGGTCGCGGGCCACGCCTTCGCGCCACATCGGGTGGTCGTCGACGACCATCACCCGCACCTGCGTCATCGCCGCGACCTCGGCACGGTCAGCTCGATCTCGGTGCCGGCCTCCGGCGCCGAGATGATCCGGACCGTCCCGCCCAGGTCGGTGACCCGTCCCCGGATCGACTGGCTCACACCGAGCCGGCCCTGCTCGGCGGCCTCGGTCAGCCGGCCGTCCGGAATGCCCGGCCCTTCGTCCCGGATCGACACGGTCACAGTCGTCCCCTCGTCCTCGATCAGCACCCAGGCCCGTCCACCGGCATGCCGTCCCACGTTGTCCAGGGCCGCGCCGGTCGCGGCCGCCAGCTCTCCGGCCACCTGCCGGGGCAGCGACACCGGGGTGGCGGGGGCCGAGAGCGACACCACCGACGAGGCGTACCGCCCGAGCAGGCTCCGCAGGTCCACCGCGTCGGCGTCCGATCCGCCGGGGGTGGTGGTGCCCGCGATCAGTGCCCGCAGCGCGGCTTCCTGCTCACCGGCGAGCCGGGCCAGGTCGCCGGCCTCGCCGGGCAGGTCCGCGCCGCGCCGCTGCACAAGCGCCAGCACCTGGAGCACCGAGTCGTGGATGTCCCGGGCCAGCCGCTCCCGCTCCCGGGTGGCCGCCTCCAGCTCGACCGCGCGTTGCAGCCGCTCCTCGGCGGCCACCGCGAGTCGGGCCACGTGCCCGACCACCACGCCGGCGAGCAGCATCAGGATCACGCCGGTGAACGAGGACTGGCCGATCCGTTCCCGGGTGGCCAGGTCCGCGCCGGCGACCACCAGCGCCGCCACCGTGCCGCGCCGGCGGCCGCCGGAGACGGCCCAGGCCAGCACCGGGCCGGCCATCCAGGCCACCCCCAGGGTGGGTACGCCGTGGGCGAGCGCCGTCCGGCCGACCACCCAGGGGGTGGAGAGCACGATGGCCACCACCACCCCGAGGTCGGCCAGCAGCAGCGGCCAGCGCCGCCAGGCCGGGCGGGCGTAGCCGACGGCCGTCGCCGTGGTCCAGGCGATCATGACCAGGACCAGGACGCCGGCGGCGTACGGGTGGGCGTACCGGTCGGCGTCGCGCACCGAGAGCACGCAGACGTACCCCAGGGACGCCACCCGGAACACCGCGAGGGCGCGCCAGAGTGGCACCTCGAAACCACCGGGCGGTGACGACATGGCGGTCAGGATGCCATAGCGGGACCGGGCGCGCGGTAGGCGGCGAGTGCGGTTCGGGAAACCCTGACGTACGGTGGAAATGCCGCGAAATACTTCGAGCTTCGCCGTCGGGACGGGCCCATGACGAACGCAGATCCGCACGCAGCGCGTACGGTTGTGCCCATCGAACCAGCCCTCCTTGTCGCCGAGGCCTTCGACCAGGCCCAGGTGACCGAGATTCGACACTCGGTCACCTCCTGCGCGCATGCCTGCGGGTTGACCGGCCAACGGCTGGACGACTTCGTGCTGGCGATCAACGAACTGATCACGAACGCGGTGCGGCACGGCGGTGGGCGGGGTTGGCTGCGGCTCTGGCAGGAGCCGGGGGCACTGGTCTGCGAGGTCGCCGACCACGGGCACGGGATCAGCCCGCGACGGTTGGGTGACCGCAGTCGACCGGCGCCGGACACCGCCGGCGGCTGGGGTCTCTGGCTGGCCCGTGAGCTGACCGACGCCATGGAGGTCGCCACCGGCACCACTGGCACAACCGTCCGCGTCATGGCCGGCCTCACCAACCACGACCACACCGCGCGCTGACCGCCCGCGCGGTCAGGCGAAGAGCGCGGAGACGGACTCCCCGTTGTGTATCCGCCGCATGGCCTCGGCCAGGGCGGGCGCCACCGAGAGCACCTGGAGTTTCGGCACCCGCTTCTCGGCGGCGATGGGGACCGTGTTGGTGCAGACGATCTCCAGTACGCCGTCCTGGTCGCTGAGCCGGCGCAGGGCGTCGCCGGAGAAGAGGCCGTGCGTACAGGCCAACCGGATCGAGCGGACCTTCAGGCCGCGCAGGTGCTCCATCAGCTCGACCACCGTGCTGCCCTTGGCGATCTCGTCGTCCAGCACGATGACGTCCCGGTCGGCCACCTCGCCGATCACCGCGCTGATCTTGACGAGGTCGTCGCTGAACCGCTGCTTCGCGCCGGCCGCCACGGGCGTGCCGAGCAACCGGGCGAAGGCGGCGGCCTCCTTGGCGTTGCCCAGGTCGGGCGAGACCACCACGGTGTCGCTCAGGTCGTAGCGCCGGAAGTGGGTGGCCAGCTCCCGCAGCGCGTGCAGGTGGTCCACCGGGACGCTGAAGAAGCCGTGCACCTGCGGCGAGTGCAGGGTCATCGCGAGAACCCGGTCAGCGCCGGCCGAGGTGAGCAGGTCGGCGACGAGCCGGGCGCCGATCGAGATCCGTGGGGCGTCCTTCTTGTCCGAGCGGGCGTACGCGTAGTGCGGCAGCACCACGGTGATCCGCCCGGCGGACGCCCCCCGGGCCGCGTCGATCATCAGCAGCAGTTCGACCAGGTTCTCCTGTACCGGTGGCACCAGCGGCTGGATCAGGAACACGTCCCGCTCGCGGCAGTTGGCCTGCAACTGCACTTCCAGACAGTCGTTGGCGAACCGGGAGACCCGCACCGGATGCAGCGGCACCCCCAGGTGAGCGCAGATCTCGGCGGCGAGGTCGGGATGGGCGGTTCCACTGAAAACGGCGATGTCGCGCACGTTCGCACATGGTAGGCCACGGCCTGATCGACGTGACGCCGGTCACACCTCGCCGCCGCTCCCGGTGGAGCACGACGCCGAGGAGATCTGGGACAAGGGCCGTGCAGCGCACCCTCGACTGGGTGGAGTGAGGGCGGGCGGTCACTCCCAGCGGTTGCCGGTGAGCTTCTCGTAGACCTCGACGTAGCGGGCGCGGGTCGCCTCGACCACCTCGGCCGGCACGTCCGGGGCGGGGGCCTGCTTGTTCCAGCCGCTGCCGGTGGCCCAGTCCCGCACGTACTGCTTGTCGTAGGAGAACTGCACCCGGCCCGGCTGGTACGACTCGGCAGGCCAGAACCGCGACGAGTCGGAGGTGAGCAGTTCGTCGGCGAGGACCAGCGTGCCGTCCGGCGCCCAGCCCAGCTCGATCTTGGTGTCGGCGATCAGGATGCCCCGGTCGGCGGCCAGCTCGGCGCCGCGCCGGTAGATGTCGATGGTGATCTGCCGCAACCGCTCGGCGGTGTCCTGACCCACCTTCGCCACCACGTCGTCGAACGTGATCGGCTCGTCGTGCTCGCCCATCGGCGCCTTGCTCGACGGCGTGAAGATCGGCTCGGGCAGGATCGACGCCTCGCCGAGCCCTCGGGGCAGCGGTACGCCGGAGACCGCGCCGGTGCGCTCGTACTCCCGCAGGCCGCCGCCGGTGAGGTAGCCCCGGGCGACGCACTCGACCGGGACCATGTCGAGCCGCTGGCAGCGGATGGCCCGCCCGGCGAACTCGGCGGGCACGTGGGTGGCGGAGATGACGTGGTTCGGTACCAGGTCGGCGAGCTGCTCGAACCACCAGAGCGAGAGCGCGCTGAGCAGGCGACCCTTGTCCGGGATCGGCGTCGGCAGCGCCACGTCGTAGATCGAGATCCGGTCCGAGGCGACCAGGATCAGGTCGTCGCCGTCGGCGTAGACGTCCCGAACCTTGCCCGAGTGCAGAAGTTCCACGCGCCCTAGTACACCACGCGGCATCGGGGGGCCTGATTCGCCCACCGCGCCGGGGGTGGACGCCGGGGTGACCGGACGGACGTTGACACCCTCCTGCGCCGCCTGCGTGAATGGTCCGACCGCCGCCCACGCAGGTGCCAGGAGACCCCCGTGCCCGTTGTTCGACCCCCGATCGGCGCCGACCCGGGCCGACGCCGCCTGCTCACCGCGCTGGCCGGCGCTCCCCTGCTGGCGGCCGGCGGGCTGGCCGGGTGCAGCGACGGCGCCACCACGTCCAGCCAGGACGGGCCGGTCGAGCTGTCGGTCTTCTGGTGGGGTGGCCCGAGGCGGGCGGAACTCACCGAGAAGGCGCTGCGGCTCTACTCGGCGCGCAACCCCCAGGTCACCTTCCGGGTCACCTGGCAGGGCGTCGACGGCTACTACGAGCGGCTGGCCACCCAGGCGGCCGGCGGCAACGTGCCGGATCTGATCCAGATCGACGACTCCGTGCTGACCGAGTACACCCAACGCCAGATCATCCTCGACCTCACCGACCGCGTCGCCGATCACCGGGTGGACCTGCGCGGCCTGCCGGAGGGCCTCATCCGCTACGGCACGGTGGACGGTCGGACGATGGCCGTCGCCGCTGGGCAGACCCTCGCCGGGGTGGTCTTCAACCGGGACCTGCTGCGGGAGCTGCGGATGCCGGAGCCGCGCGCGGCGATGAGCTGGACCGAGTACATCTCCTGGGCGACGCAGGTCACCGAGGCCGGCGACGGCCGGGTGGCCGGCACCATGGACGGGTCCGGCGACTACCGCGCGCTCTGGCTGTGGCTGCGTTCGCAGGGCGGCGAGTTCTACCGGGGGCGGCAGTTGGGCTTCGGCGCGGACGAGCTGATCAGCTGGTTCGAGCTCTGGCAGCGGGCCCGCGCCGACCGGGCGACGCCCGGCGCGGCGCTGATCGAGCAGGCCGACGGTGGCGAGCCGGCCCGGCAACTGGTCGTGACCGGACTGACCGCCGCGTCCTTCGCCTGGTCGCACCAGCTACCGGAGATGCAACGACTCACCGGGTCCGAGTTGGGCGTGGTCGGCTTCCCCGGCCCGTCGGGGGCGCAGTGGGCGCGGGCGTCGATGTACTGGGCGGCGTTCCGGGGCACCCGCCACCCGGACACCGTCGCCGACGTCATCAACTTCCTGACCACGAACGGCGAGGCCGGCACCCTCCTCGGCCACGAGCGTGGCCTGAACCCCAGCCTCGCCGTCCGCCGCTACGCCGAGGGCAGCATCACCGACCCCGTCCAGCGACGGGCCGCCGCGTTCGGCGCCAGCATCGCCGACCAGCTCGGGCCGGCGCCCGCGCCACCACCCAAGGGGCACGCCAGGGTACGGACCCTGCTGGTCACCGCCGCCGAGCGCATCCGCGTCAAGCGGGACGGCACCCGTGAGGCCACCGCGCGCTTCCTGTCCCAGGCCATCGCGGCGCTCGCGGGCTGAGCACCGGCGGCCGGTCAGCGCGGCGGGCCGCCCCGACGGTTACGGGTCAGGCGCAGCACCAGGAACACGATCACCCCCACCACCACCAGGCAGCAGAGCAGTCCGAGGAAGCCGAAGCCGCCACCGCGGGACCGCCGCCGCGCGGCCTCCACCACCAGCTCGCCGGTGCCCGTTGACGCCCAGGCCGCCACGGGCACGAAGACCGCCAGCACGACCGTACCGAGGACCGCGCCGAGCCGGCCCCACCACCTACCGAATGAAGACATGTGCCCATCCTCGCCGAACGGCGCAACCCCGGCACGTCGGTCCATGCCGAATTCACGGGACCGGGCCGGCGGGGCGCAACGATCTCAAAACCTCCCGGCAAAGATGATCGCCGCGCACCAGGTCCTCGGCGGGATGCCGGCGGGAACGGGCGGGAAAGCGGAAAGCCCGCCTCCGGCGAACCGGAAACGGGCTTTCCTTCTTGTAGCGGGGACAGGATTTGAACCTGCGACCTCTGGGTTATGAGCCCAGCGAGCTACCGAGCTGCTCCACCCCGCGTCGACTGGTTAACCCTAACCCATCCCTTTCGACGATGATCGCCGGGGGTCGCCCCGGCCGGACGCCAGAGCACCGGAATGTCGAAAGCCCGCCTCCGGCGAACCGGAAACGGGCTTTCCTTCTTGTAGCGGGGACAGGATTTGAACCTGCGACCTCTGGGTTATGAGCCCAGCGAGCTACCGAGCTGCTCCACCCCGCGTCGGTTCGCTAACCGTAGCGCACCGACCCGGGACACCGCAAAGCGACTCCGATTCCACTGTCAGTCGAGCCAGTTCTCGATCGCCGCCACCGCCCGCCGGCTGTCGGCGTCGACCTGCGCGCGCTCGGCCGTGGTGGATTCCCAACCCTGCTCCCAGAGCACCGTCACCACGTCACCGATCCGGACCGCCCGGACCAGCCGCACCTCATCCGCTCCCGGCTCGCCCATCCCGTCCGGGTACGGAGACCGCATCTCGAACAGCACCGACTCGTCGCCGTACTCCCCCGAGGTCAACAGCCGCTGCCGCCACGTCCTGGTGTCGTCGGACAGTTTCTGGGTGGGGCAGTCGCGAACGGCCTGCCGCAACTCCCGCAGCGCGTCGTCGGCGCGGCCTGCGCGGTAGATGGTGATGGTGTGCCGGTAGCTGCCGTCCGGCACGCTCTCCGCCGGCTGCTCCGGCTTCTTGTAGGCCAGGAACCGGCCGCGGCGCTGGACCACCGCCGAGTCGCTGGGGTAGCTGGCCCCGCAGAGCGCCGGCAGCATCGCCGACTTCGCCCACGACTCCAGACCTCTCTCGTTGGCCGCCGCCAGCCTGAAGAAGGCCCGGTCCGGGATCGAGGTGGGCGGCCGGGGCGCCGCCGCGCCGGTTGCCGAGGCCGGCGGCCTGCCACCCGACGTGCTGTTCGCCGGTGTCGGCGACTGTGACGTCGACAGTGTCGGCGAGACCGACGGCGACGGACCGGGAGTCGAGGAGGTCGGCGGCGGCCCGGGGGTGTCCGCGGGCGGGGGCAACGGCGCCGAACCGTCCGCCGAGAACGCGAGCCGTCCACCGACGGCCACCCCGCCGAGCAGCACCGCCACCGCGACCGCGGTGCCGGCGACCCGGATCCGGGCCAGCCGGTCGGCACGCCGCCGAACCAGCTCAGGGTGGGTCACCTCCATGCCGTCGGCGACGACGGTGAGCGACCGGTACAGGTTGGAGATTTCAGCTGACATCGTTCGCCTCCAACTTCTCGACGGCGAGGTCGGGTAGCAGCGCGGCCAGGCGGGACCGACCCCGGGACAGCCAGGACTTGACGGTGCCGACCGGAACGTCGGTCTCCCGGGCGATCTCCTCCACCGACATGTCGAAGAGGTAGTGCAGGGCCAACGCCTGCCGGTGGGTGGCCGGCAACTGGCGCAGCGCGCGGACCAGGAGCACCCCGTCCTCGCAGGGCGGCGGCGCGTCCGGCGGCGGCCCGGTACGACTGAGCGCCGACCGCCAGCGGTGCAGTCGCCGCCAGCGGTCGGTCGCCAGCCGGGCCACCACGAGGCGCAGCCACGCCTCCGGCGCCGGATGCTCCGACAGCCGCCCCCACTGCCGCCAGGCCCGGGTGAAGGCTTCCTGCACCAGGTCCTGTGCCTCGGTGTGGTCACCGGCCACCGCGTAGGCGTACCGCATCATCCGCCGGGCGGTGCAGCGATAGAACTCGTCGAAGCTCTGCGCATCCCTCACGACTGTCCCCCTCGTCCACGCCCCGTTGCATGGAGGACGGCGGACCGTCACCGTGGGTTGCGGGTCAGCCCGACAAACGGTGTCGGAGAGGCGACAGGCAGGCGTTTCGTCCGCACACGGCGGAGCCCCCGCCGTCCGGACCGGTGTGGTCAGACGACGAGGGCTCCGAGATGCTCCCGTTGGCGGGTCAGCCGCCGGCGCTCGGCGTCGGCCCGCCGCTCGGCGCGCCCGCCGGGTTGGCGGTCTGCGCCTGCTGGAACGCGGTCAGCGCCTCGTCGAGCGCCTTGAGCGCGCGACCGTACCGCTCGAAGTCGCCGGAGGCCTGAGCGGCGCGGACCTCGGTGATGGCGGCCTGCACCCGGTCCGCAGCGGCGGCCAGGTCGCCGGTCGGCGCCGGGCTGCCGGTGCCACTCGGCGTCGGCGTGGGCGTCGGCGTGGCGGTCGGCGTCGGGGTGGTCGGGTTACCCCCGGTGGTCGGGGGCGGCGACGTGCCCTGTCCGGCCTTCTTGCCCTGCTCGACCAGTTGCTTGATGCCGTCGTTGATGTTGTCGGCGAGCGCCACGAACGAACCGCCGTCACCGTACGAGAGCAGCACCTTCTGCAACAGCGGGTACGCGTCCTGCTGGTTGCTCTTCACGTAGACCGGCTCGACGTAGAGCATCCCGTCGGCGAAGGGCAGCGAGAGCAGGTTGCCGTACTGCACCTGCGCCTGGTTGCTGGAGAGCAGGTTGAGTTGCTGGCGGATGTTCGCGTTGTTGGTCATCTGCTGGTGCACCTGCACCGGGCCCGAGATCCGGGTCTGATCCGGCAGCTCCAGCACCTCCAACCGGGGCTTGCCGTCGACGTACGACCCGGAGATCAGCGCGGCGAGGTTCTGCCTGCCGTTCGGGGTGACCGCGGAGGTGAGCTGGAAGCGCGGGCCGTCCTGCCCCGGGAACTGGGTGAACAGGTAGTACGGCGGCTGCTTCTGGCCACTGTCCGGAGCGTCCGGCACGTTGGGCACCTGCCAGAAGTCCTGCGCGGAGTAGAAGTCGCCCGGGTTGGTCACGTGGAACTTGGTGAGCAGGTTGCGCTGCACCTTGAACATGTCCGCGGGGTAGCGGAAGTGCTCGTTCAGCTCGACCGGGATCTCCGCCTTCGGCAGCACCAGGTCACCACCGAACGCCTTGTTCCACGCCTTGAGCACCGGGTCGGTGTCGTCGTACTCGTAGAGCTTCACCGTGCCGTCGTACGCGTCGACTGTGGCCTTCACCGAGTTACGCATGTAGTTGACGTTCTCCCGGGCCAGCTGGAAGGTGCCCCGGTTGGTCAGCTCGTCGGTGGTCTCGGTCTGCAGGTTGACCCGCTCGGCGTACGGGTAGGTGGCCGCCGTGGTGTAGCCGTCGACGATCCACTGCACCCGGCCGTCGACCACCGCCGGGTAGGGGTCGCCGTCCAGGGTGAGGAACGGCGCGACCTTCTCCACCCGGTCCCGTGGGTTGCGCACGTACAGCAGCTTGGAGTCCTTGTTGACCGCCTCGGAGAGCAGGAAGTTCGACTCCTGCTCCTTGATGGCGTACAGCAGCCGGCGGGTGAACGAGCCGATCTCCACGCCGCCCTCACCGGTGTAGGTGTAGGACTCGCCGCCACCCTCGCCGACCGGCCTGTCGAACTCGGCCTTCTTGTTCGGGTCGGACTGCCCGACGATCGCGTAGTCGTCGGCCGCCATCCGCTCGCCGTAGTAGATGCGGGGCTGCTTGGCCGGGATCTGCTCCGTCTGCGAGGAACACGCCTCCTGGGTCTTCTCGCCGAGGAAGCCGGAGACGAAGAACGGCTGCCCGCCGCAGACCACCTGGTTGGCGGGGGCGGCCACCAGCCCGTACCCGTGGGTGTAGACGGTGTGCCTGTTGATCCAGGTGTTCTGCTGGTCGGTCAGCTCGCCGTAGTTGATCTCACGAACGCCGACCACGTAGTCGGAGGTCTTGCCGTTCACCCCGTACCTGTCGATGTCCAGCTTGGGGCCGAAGTCGTAGAAGCCACGCACCTGCTGGAGCTGGGTGTACGTCTCGCTGACCAGCTGCGGGTCGAGCAGCCGCACGTTCGACACCACCGAGGTGTCGGTCGCCAGGTTCACCGGTGGCGTGAGGTTGTTCGCCGCGTACGGTGTGGTCTCGGTGACCGCCAGCCCGAACGCCGCCCGCGTCGCGTCGATGCTGCGCTGGATGTACGGCGCCTCCTTGTCCTTGGCGCTCGGCTTGACCTCGAAGGTCTGCACCGCCCAGGGGTAGATGCCGCCGATGGCCACCGCGGAGACGCCGAGCAGGGCGAGCGAGATGCCCGGCCAGACCAGGTTCCGCATCCAGGCGTTGGAGAACACGATGATCGCGATCGCCACCACGATCGAGATGTACGCCAGGATCTCCTTCGCCGGCAGCAGCGCGTTGACGTCTGCGTAGCCGGCGCCGTACAGCTTGGCGCCCTCGTTGTACTCCAGCAGCATCGCCCGCCGGTCCAGCACGTACGCGATGGCCTTGAGCAGTACGAAGACCGCGACCAGGCTGCTCAGGTGGGCGCGGGCCGCGTTGCTCATCCGGTCCCCGACACCCTGCAGGCGGACCCCGCCGTACAGGTAGTGCACCGCCAGCGCGCCGATCACGGCCAGCACCACGGCGGTGAAGGCGACCCCGAGCAGGTAGCGCCAGAACGGCAGCTGGAAGACGTAGAAGCCGAGGTCCACGCCGAACTCCGGGTCCTTGACCCCGAAGTCGCCGCCGTTGCGGAACAGCAGCCACTGGTTCCACCGGTTCTGCGCGGAGAGGCCGGCGAAAAGTCCGATCACGACGGCGGCCAGCGAGATCCAGGTGCCCAGGCGCGGAGTGAGCACCATCCGGTACCGCTCCAGGGTCGCCTGCTCGACCGAGTGCGGCCGCATCCGCGGACGCAGCCGGTACGCCAACCACAGGTTGCCACCGACGACCACCGCCATGCCGAGGCCGATGACGAGGAAGAGCAGCAGCCGGGTGAGCAGCACACCGGTGAAGACCTCGGTGTAGCGGACCTCCTCGAACCAGAGCCAGTCGGTCCAGGCCTGAACGCCCCAGCCCAGCAGGGTGAAGAGCACGAACACCCCGACCAGGACAGCGATGGTGACGCGGCCGCGCCGACTCATCTTCGGTAGAGGGCTGCTGCTACGCATTACCACTGTTGGCTCCGCACGCTCGATGTGATCGGCTCCGACCAGGCACCCAGAGTACGGGGTCTTCCTGAACGTGTCGGGGCACGGTCACACCGGTCAGCAGCGGGTCGGCTGGCCCCCCGAGCGGAGGGTGTCCAGAGCCGTCAATGCCTCGTCCAACGAGCCCACCCGCAGCAGCGGCAGATCGGGCTGCGGATTGCGGACCGCCTCGGCGCAGTTGTCCGCCGGCACGAGGAAGACCTTCGCCCCGGCGCGCTTCGCACCGACGAGCTTCTGGGCGATCCCGCCGATCGGGCCGACCGAGCCCTCGTCGTCGATGGTGCCGGTGCCGGCGATGACCTTCCCTCCGGTGAGGTCGGCCGGGGTCAGCTTGTCCACGATGCCCAGGGCGAACATCAGGCCGGCGCTCGGACCGCCGATGTCCTCCAACTCGATGTCGAGCGTGAACGGGTGCGGCTGCTGCTGGTCGATCTCGACGCCGATCCGCGGCCGGCCGTCCTGCTCCCGGCTGGTCACCGTCGCGGTGGCCGGCACGCCGTCACGGGTGTAGCCGATGGTCAACGCCGTACCGGCCGGCTTGGCCCGGATCAGGTCGGTGACCTTCGCGGCCACCGGCACCGGTTGACCGTCGACCGAGGTGACCACGTCGCCGGCCTTGAGCGCACCGGCGGACGGCCCGTCCGCGGCGACGGTCTTGACCACCACCTGCACCGGGAAACCCAGCTCGCGGAGCGCGGCGGTCTCGGCGCTGGTCTGCGACACCTTGAAGTCCTCGGCGTTGCGCTGCTCGACCTGCTCCGTCGACTCACCGGGCGGGTAGACCAGCTCGCGCGGCACCACCGCCTCGTCGTCGGAGAACCAGCCGGCGATCGCCGACCTGAGCCGCACCGTCGGCTGCACCCCCACCGTGGTCAGCCGGAGCTGACCCGCGGAGGTGGACGTGTCCCGTCCGGAGACCTTGATGACCTCCTTGCCGTCGGCCGTGCCGAGGGTGTTGACAGTCGGGCCCGGCCCGAGAACCACGTACGGGATCGGCACCCGGAGCACGCCGATGCTCAGCAGGGCGGTGAACAGGGCACCGAGCAGGACCGTCAGGCCACGACGTCTCATGCGCCAGAGCGTACCGACCGGTCGACGCCCGCCTGTCGGATGCGCCACGCGACTTCGCCCTCAGCGCAACGCCAGCGGCGGCGACCTGGGGCGTGGCGCGCGTACCGTAGACGTCGTGCCTGATATTCCGTTCGGTTTCGCGCTTCCGGGTGGGCAACCACCAGACCCCAACGATCCCGCGCAGATGCAGCAGTTCATGTCGCAGTTGCAGCACCTGCTGTCCGCGCCGGGCAGCGGGCCGGTGAACTGGGACCTGGCCCGTCAGGTGGCGGCCAGCCAACTCGCGGCCGCCGGCGACCCGGCGGTGTCGCCGTACGAGCGCCACGCGGTCGAGGAGGCGCTGCGCCTGGCCGACCTGTGGCTGGAGCCGGCCTCCGCGTGGCCGTCGGGCATCCAGACCCCGGTCGCCTGGAACCGCAACGAGTGGATCTACAAGACGCTTGACGTGTGGCGCAAGCTCTGCGACCCGGTGGCCAGCCGGATGGTCGGCGCGATGGGTGACCTGGTGCCACCGGAGGCGCGCGCCCAGCTCGGCCCGATGCAGTCGATGGTCGCCACCCTCGGCGGGGCGCTCTTCGGCGGCCAACTGGGGCAGGCCCTCGGCTCGCTCGCCGCGGAGGTGCTCTCCGCCGGCGACATCGGCCTGCCGCTCGGCCCGGCCGGCACGGCCGCGCTGATCCCGGCCAACATCCGGGAGTACGGCGAGGGTCTGGAGCTGCCCGAGGACGAGGTACGCCTCTACGTCGCCCTGCGCGAGGCCGCCCACCAGCGGCTGTTCCAGCACGTCCCGTGGCTGCGTGGGCACGTGCTCAACGCGGTGGAGACGTACGCCTCGGGCATCCGGGTCAACCGGGAGGCGATCGAGGAGGCCATGGGCCGGGTCGACCCGACCGACCCGGAGTCGATGCAGGCCATCGCCCTGGAGGGCATCTTCACCCCGGAGGACACCCCGGCGCAGAAGGCCTCCCTGGCCCGCCTGGAGACCGCGTTGGCCCTGGTCGAGGGCTGGGTGTGCCACGTGGTGGACAGCGCCGCCAGCGACCGGTTGCCCAACGTGGTGCGGCTGGGCGAGGCGTTCCGTCGCCGCCGGGCCGCCGGTGGTCCCGCCGAGCAGACCTTCGCCGCGCTTGTCGGCCTGGAACTGCGCCCACGCCGGCTGCGCGAGGCCGCTGCGCTCTGGGCCGCGCTCACCACCCACCGGGGCATCGAGGGCCGCGACGCCGTCTGGGGGCACCCCGACCTGCTCCCGTCGGACGACGACTTCGCCGACCCGGTCGCGTTCGCGATGAACGACATGGACCTGAGCGAGCTGGACAACTTCGACTTCACCGCCCCCGGCGGGGTCGAGGAGAAGGCTCCCGGTCAGCCCGACGAGACCGACGACGAGGGCGACGCCAAGCCCTGACGACCCGCCCCGCCGTTCGCATCTGTTGATCGACTCCACATCGGCATCGGCGAAGTTGCGCGATCCCGGTGGGCCCGATACCGCCACCTCGGCGATCTGGAGTCGATCAACGGGGCGCGGTCGCTCCCGGGTCGGGTCAGGCGGGACGGCCCGAGCCGGAGAGCAGGACGCGGGTGGCCTCCCAGCCCTCGAAGGCCGGGTCCAGGGTGGCAAGGTCGGCCGGGCCGCGCATCCGTCGCCAGCCGGCCGTGACGGCGACGTCCCCCGGTCGGGGCGCACCCGAGCGCGCGTCGGCCGGCGTCGCCGTGTCCAGGTCCAGCGGGGGCAGCCATTCCGGCACGGGCAGCCGTACGGCCACCCCGAGCAGACCCGGGCCGCCACCCTCGACCGGGGCCACCGCCACCGGCCTGGTGGTGAGTGGGCGCAGCAGCTTGCCGATGGTCAGCGCGGGAAGGTCCGGCACGTCGGCGGCGAGCACGGCCGCCTGGTCGTAGCCGTCCAACGCGGCGAACACCGCGTTCGGCGTCGGCTCGGCCACCTCGTAGACGGCGGTTCCCGGCCAGACCAGCGCGTCCGCGAGTGCGCGGTCGGCAGGGGTCACGGCGACCGCGACGTCCACCTCGTTGAGGGTGGCGATCAGGTCGACGACGTCCTCGGCGAGCGCGGCCCGCCAGTCCGCCCGGTCGACGCCGGGCGGCGACCACTGGACCGGCCCGAGCAACGCCACCACCACTCGCCGCGCCATGCCCCGACCCTAGCGCCCCACCGGGGGCGAGCACCGCGCCCATCCGGCCGTTGATCGACTCGTCTTCGGCGAATGCGCGGTGTCCCACCGTCTCGGACAGCGCGTTCTCCCTGAACCCGAGTCGATCAAGGCGATGCCAGCGACCGGGCACGCCGGCGGCCGGGGGTCAGGTGGGTACGGGGGCGCAGGAGGCGGCGGCGACGCCTTCGAGGTAGCCGCGGGCGCGTTCCGCCTTGGGGTAGCGACCCACCAACGCCCAGAACCGGGCGTTGTGGCTGGGCACGATGAGGTGGGCCAGCTCGTGCAGCAGCACGTAGTCGATCACCCACTCGGGCATGTCCTGGACCCGGTGGGAGATCCGGATGCTGCGGTCGGCGGGCGTGCAGGAGCCCCACCGGCCGTTCTGGTTGGTGACCCACCGCACGCTGGCCGGCACCGCACGCGCGCCGTACCCGCCGAGGTAGAGGTCGATGAGCCGGGTTGCCCGGGCCAGCAGCTCGTCGTCGGAGCGGGCCAGCCGGCCCTCCCGGGCAGCGAGCCGGGCGAGCATCCGGTCGACCCACTCGCTCTCCTCGGCGCGGGAGAACTGGTCCGGAATGAGGACGACGACCCGCTCACCGTCGCGGTACGCGGACACCGTGCGTCGTCGGCGCTGACTGCGCCGTACCTCGACGACCGGCTTGCGCGTCCCCGCCATCACTGGCCCGCGCAGCCTCGGCTACGTGTCACGACAGAAAGCTAATGCGTACTGACCAGGGGTCCGCAAGAGTCAACCGCACGACACGCGCCCAGAAAATGGTGATTGGTCGCCCAGCGTCCTGAAAATTTCTTGACCAGGGCGCCGCCACGCGCTCTCGTCACCCATCGTGAACACCGGGGCCGGCGCGCATCGTCTCCACCGTAGGTGATCACCGCTGGGGACGCGCGTGGGGGCACCCGCACGGGTGGCTGAGAGGGTTTGGTCGGCGTGTCCCCGCCAAACTGACTTATCCGACCTATTTCGCCATGCACACTCTCGACGTCGACTTGCTCACAGTGTCGATGCACAGCTGACATGGAACTGCCCAGACCTGGGTAGGGTCCGCGGACCAGCGGTCACGAAGGTGGCCGTGGAGTGAGACCCAGCGCCGGCGCCCCGTGTGGCCCGCCGCCGGGCAACCCGCCGGGACCGTATTGACCGGCGGACGAGACGAGGAGGGGCACCGTGGCCGACCAGGCCCAGAGCTACAACGGTTACTGCGTGAAGTGCAAGGAGAAGCGGGACTTCGAGGGGCACGTCGAGGTCTCGAAGACCGGGATGAACATGGCCAAGGGAAAGTGTCCGGTGTGCGGGACAACAGTGAACCGCATCCTGGGCAAGGCCAAGGTCTGACCCGTTCGGGTGAATGGGGGCGGGGCGGCCGGCGGCCGCCCCGCCCCCATCGCCGTTCGGGCCTGGACCAACTGTCAGGTCCCGGACATCACTACCGGCGGGTTGTGGATAACCCGCGAAATCTTGTGGACAACGCTGGATAGCAGCCCGGCCACCTGTGGACAACGATCCACCGAGAGCAGGGAAGCGGTCACGATTCGTCAACATGAGTCGTACCGCGTTGCCCCGGCCCACCCTGCTGCCCGGCCTGCACCGTCTCTGGCGCGACCGGCACACCCTGCAACTCGGCGTCGGTCCCGGGCCCGCCGTGCTGCTGGAGCTGGCCAATCCCCGGGCCGCCGGTCTGCTCGACCTGCTCGACGGCAGCCGTAGCGAGCGGCAGGTGCTGGCCCACGCGGTCACCGCCCGGGTCACCGCCGACGATGCCCGTACCCTGCTGGCCGCTCTGCGCGCTGCGGGCCTGCTCGTACCCGCGCACAGCCTGCTTCCCCGCGACCTGGCCGGCCCGCTCCGAGCGCGGCTCGCCGCCGAGGCGGGTGCGCTGGCCCTGACCGCGGCCCGACTGCCCGGCACACCCGCCCAGGTGCTGCGACGCCGACGAACCGCCCGGGTGCTGCTCACCGGCCCCGGCGCGCTCGGCGCGGCACTGGCCGTGGCGCTGGCCCAGTCCGGCGTCGGGCAGGTGATCCCGCACCTCAGCGGCCCGGTACGATCCGCCGACCTGGTCGGCACCGGCATCACGGCCGCCGAACTGGGCCACCCGCTGGCCCCGGCGGTACGGGCCGCGATCGGCCGGGCCGCACCGGGCACCGGCACCCACCCGGGCCGCGCCGCCCGCGTCGACCTGGTGATCCAGCTGGGCACCGACCGTCCTCCAGCCCTGCTCGCCGCCGGTCTCGCCCAGCGCCGCCAGCCGCACCTGCTGGTCACCCTGCGCGAGGGCGTACCGGTCGTCGGGCCGCTCGTCCGCCCACCCGCCGGTCCCTGCCTGCACTGCGTCGAGTTGCACCGGGCCGACCGCGACCCGGCCTGGCCCCGGCTCGCCGCTCAACTCGCCGCCGCCGCGCCGGCCCCCGCCGGTGCGACCGGCACACTGCTCGCGGCGACCGGGTACGCGCTCGCCGAGGCGCTGACGCAGCTCGACGGCGGCAGTCCGGAGACGCTCGGCGGCGCGATGGAGATCGTCGGCGCCGGCCGGTTCCGCCGTCGGGGGTGGCCACCACATCCGGCGTGCGGGTGCTCGGAGCGGCGGGTGGGTGCACCAGCCCGGCCGCACGGCAGCAGCGGAGCCCTCCGGTCGGTAACAATGACCGGGTGACCGACATCCCGCGCCGGGCCGTGTCCCGGACCGCCAAGCTCGCCGCTCTGCCGCTCGGCTTCGCCGGCCGGACCGTCCTCGGCATGGGAAAGCGTGTCACCGGGCTCGCCTCCGACGTGATCTCCGCGGAGATCCAGCAACGCACCGCCGAGCAGCTGTTCAGCGTCCTGGGCCAGCTCAAGGGCGGTGCGATGAAGTTCGGCCAGGCGCTGTCGGTGTTCGAGGCGGCCCTTCCGGAGGAGATCGCCGCGCCGTACCGCCAGGCGTTGACCAAGCTCCAGGAGGCGGCGCCGCCGCTGCCGGCGGCAAGCGTGCACAAGGTGCTGGCCGAGCAGCTCGGCCCGAACTGGCGGGACCGGTTCGTCGAGTTCGACGACACCCCGGCCGCCGCTGCCAGCATCGGCCAGGTACACCGGGCGCGGTGGCGGGAACCGGGCTACGACGCCTCGGGTGCGCCGCACAGCCGCGACGTGGCCGTCAAGATCCAGTATCCGGGTGCCGGCGACGCGCTCCTCGCCGACCTCAAGCAGCTCTCCCGGCTGGGCGGGATGTTCCGGGCCATCCAGCCCGGCCTGGACGTGAAGCCGCTCCTGGTCGAGCTTCGCGAACGGATCACCGAGGAGTTGGACTACGAGCTGGAGGCCGAGTCGCAGCGCGCCTTCGCCGCCGCGTACGCCGACGACCCGGAGATCTACATCCCGGCGGTGGTCCACGCGGCGCCCCGGGTGCTGGTCACCGAATGGGTGACGGGCACACCGCTGGCCGACATCATCCGGGAGGGCACCGAGGAGCAGCGGGACGAGGCGGGCCGGCTGATGGCCACCCTGCACCTCTCCGCGCCGCAGCGGGCCGGGCTCCTGCACGCCGACCCGCACCCGGGCAACTTCCGGCTGCTGCCCGACGGCCGGCTCGGGGTGATCGACTTCGGCGCGGTGGCCCGGATGCCGGAGGGCACGCCGGAGCCGATCGGCCGCATCGCGGCGCTGGCCCTGCGCAACGACGCCGCCGGGGTGGTGCAGGGGCTGCGGTCCGAGGGCTTCATCGGCGCCACCGACGACATCGACGCCGAGGGGGTGCTCGAGTTCATCCGCCCGATGCTGGAGCCCATCGCCACCGACGGGTTCCGCTTCACCCGGGCGTGGTTGCGCGGCGAGGCGGCCCGTCTGGCCAGCCCCCGCTCCCCCACGTACCAGCTGAGCCGCCAGCTCAACCTGCCGCCGTCGTACCTGCTCATCCACCGGGTGACCCTCGGGTCGATCGGGGTGCTCTGCCAGTTGGAGGCGAAGGCCCCGTACCGCAGCATCCTGGAACGCTGGCTGCCCGGCTTCGCCCCGGTGGCCTGAACGTCACGAAGGGCGGGTGCCGGTCGGCACCCGCCCTTCTTCGTGGAGTGGTACTAGAGAACGCCCAGTTCGCGTGCCGACTGGTTACGGCTGTTCATGGCGACGGTACGGGCGGATCGGGTTGCCTCAGTGCTCGTGGTGGTACGACCGGCCTGAGGCCGGCGCATTCGAGCCCGGGACAACGCTTCGTGGAGTAGTTGCATCTCGAAGGCTCCAGTCGGGACGTTCAGCATCGTCTTCTCACTAACTGCCGATGTGGCACCGGCGTCGTTGGTACGGAACGGGAACATGTCAGGCTGCCAGCCGGACCGCGCCACGCACCTCGGACAGCCCACTGGCTGCCAGGCGCGCCTCGGCCTCGACCCGGAGCGCGGCGTCACGGGCGACGTCCTCCTTACGCGGACGGCCACGGGGCCGCTTACGCGGGACGACCGCGCCACGCTCGAAGATCTCGCCGCCCCAGACGCCCCACGGCTCCGCTCGCTCCACCGCCCCGGCCAGGCACTCGACGCGCAGCGGGCAGTCCCCGCAGAGCGACTTGGCCAGCTCGAGCTCGGCAGGCGAGTCGGAGAACCACAGGTCGGGGTCGAACTTCCGGCAGGGCAGGTTCGCCTCCAGCTCGACGCTCACATCGAGGGGGGCCAACGCCAGACTCATCTCCCGGTCACCTCTCTCTCACTTCGATCTCGTGGATCGCATTCCGACGTACTTCGGCGGGGCAAAAAACTGAGGCCGCGGATCCCGGTAAGCGGGTTCCGCGGCCTCGAGGTGAGCCGGTGTCTGATGATCAGACCGGTCTACCTCGAGGTGGAACGCCGCGGACATCCGTGCGCCGCTTGACGCCATTGATGTCCATGCCCGTGATGCCACTGGTCCCGTTGACTCCGGTGGGCGCGACGGCCAGGGTCAGCTCGGCCTGAACCTGGTGCACCTGCGGAACCGACGGTCGTGCGGCCGCGAGGGCCACCCGGACAGCCGACAACGGAGCGTGGACAGACGGCATCGCCGTCAGACGCTCATAGGTGAAGATCTTCACGGGTGCCACCTCCCTCACGTTCCTCGTATCGACTGAACCAACCCTCGTGAGCAGCCGGAATGGCGCCGCTCGCGTGGTGTGTCCTGAGGCTATTCCTCGCCCCGGGGCGAGGGCAAACGAATTTACGACTGGATTTCGAAAGTTTTCTCCGGGCAGACGTCGTCCACCCCGGCGCCTCCCACGAGCGCCAGCACCGACTCCCCGTACAGGCCCAACTTGCGTGGGCCGATGCCGGCGATGGCGATCAACTCTTCCGGCCGGCCGGGGCGCCGCTCGGCCAGCGCGGTGAGCGTGGCGTCGGTGAAGACCACGTACGCCGGGACCTTCTGCGCCCCGGCCACCCGCTGCCGCCACTCACGCAGCCGTTCGTGCAGCTCGTCGTCGATGTCGGACGGGCAGGTGGGGCAGCGACCCAGCTTGCGGTCGGGACCGGCGAGCAGGGTGGCGCCGCAGATCCGGCAGGACATGATCTGCGTCCGCCGCCGCTCGGGGCGGCGGGCCGGACCGGTGCCGGTGGCCGCCCGCTCGGTGCCGCCGGAGCGGTCCAGCTGGGGCAGGAACCGCGACGGTCGCCGGGCCCGCCCGCCGGGCGAGCGCGCGGCGGCGTACGACAGCCACAGCCACTGCCGGGCCCGGGTGATCCCCACGTAGAGCAGCCGGCGTTCCTCCTCGACCTGCTCGACCGTCTTCGCGTACGTGGTGGGGAGGGTGCCCTCGGCGAGACCGACCAGGAAGACCGCGTCCCACTCCAGCCCCTTGGCCGAGTGCAGCGACGCCAGCGTCACCCCGTCCACGGTCGGCACGTGCTGCTGGGCGGCGCGGTTGGCCAGCTCCTCGGTGAAGTCGGTGAGGGTGACCGGGCGCTCCACCGAGGCGGCCTCGCCGATCGGCAGCACCTCGGGGGTGGCCGCGTACTCCTCGGCGAGCTGGACCAGCGCGGCCAGCGCCTCCCAGCGTTCGCGGGCCGCGCCGCCGGCCGGGGGCGCGTCCGGGGACCATCCGACGGCGGTGAGCGCCTCGACGACGGCGGTCGGCAGCGGCGTCTCGCCCGGGATCGAGCGGGTGGCGGAGCGCAGCGCGACCATCGCCTGGCGTACCTCGGCCCGCTCGAAGAAGCGCTCCGCGCCCTGCACCACGTACGGCACCTCGGCCTCGGTGAGCGCCTTCTCGTACGCCTCGGACTGCGCGTTGACCCGGAACAGCACGGCGATCTCCTTCGCCGGCGTGCCCGCGTCGATGAGCGACCGGCAGCGCGCGGCCACGGCGTTCGCCTCGGCCGGCTCGTCGGTGAAGATCCGCAGATCCGGTTCCGGTCCCGGCGGGCGCTGCCCGCTCAGCTCCAGGCGCAGCCGCGCCTCGGTGCCCCGGGCCTGGGAGATCACCGCGTTGGCCAGCCCCACCACCTGCGGCGTGGAGCGGTAGTCGCGGACCAGCCGGACCACCGTGGCGTTACGGTGCCGGCGCGGGAAGTCGACCAGGTACGACGAGGTCGCCCCGGTGAACGAGTAGATGGTCTGGCTGGCGTCGCCGACCACTGTGAGGTCGTTGCGGCCACCCAGCCAGGCGTCGAGCAACCGCTGCTGGAGCGGGTTGACGTCCTGGTACTCGTCGACCACGAAGTGCCGGTACTGGCCCCGGACCTGCTCGGCGACGTCCGGGTGCTCCTCGACGCCCCACACGGCGGCGCGCAGCATGTCCTCGAAGTCGATCACGCCGTTGGAGCGCTTGAGCTGCTCGTACGCGGTGAACACGTCGGCCACCTTCGCCGGCTCGTGCGGCGTGTCGCGCAGTGCCCGGGCCGCCGCAACGACGTACTCCCCCGGTTCGACGAGCGACGACTTGGCCCATTCGATCTCACCGGCGAGGTCCCGGGCGGCGGCCCGGTCGGTACGCAGACCGACCCGGGCGGCGGCGAGGGTGACCAGCCGCACCTTGCTGTCCAGCAGCTCGGGCATGGCCCGGCCGGCGAGCAGCCGGGGGGCGAAGTACCGGACCTGGCGCAGCGCGGCCGCGTGGAACGTCCGCGCCTGCACGCCCCGGACCCCGAGCAGCGAGATCCGGTGTCGCATCTCGGCGGCGGCCCGGGCGGTGAAGGTGACCGCGAGCACGTGCCGGGGGGAGATGTCGCCGGAGAGCGCCCGGTGGGCGATCCGGGAGGTGATCGCGCGGGTCTTGCCGGTGCCGGCGCCGGCCAGGATGCAGACCGGGCCGGCGGGTGCGGTCACCGCGGCGCGCTGCTCCGGGTCCAGCCCGGCGAGCACCTGTTCCGACGCTGAGTGAACCACCACAACCAGGAATCATCTCAGCTCCTCCGGACGTTGCAGCGAACAGCCTCGGCTTGATCCGCAAGCCGGCGGTCAGAGGAGTTGGAGGATCCGACCATGCTGACGATGTATTCCACCCCCTGGTGCGGCTACTGCCACCGGTTGAAGTCGCAGCTCGACCGGGAGGGCATCGGGTACGAGGTGGTCGACATCGAGCAGGACCCGAAGGCCGCGGAGTTCGTGATGAGCGTCAACGGCGGCAACCAGACGGTGCCGACGCTGCGCTTCGCCGACGGCAGCGCCCTGACCAACCCCTCGATCACCCAGGTCAAGCAGCACCTGGAGACCCTCACCGCCTGACCGGCCGGTTCATTCTCGCGAGCGGCCGCCCCCACCCGGGGCGGCCGCTCGTCGTGTCCGGCGCCGGTCAGGGCGGGGGTGGCCGGCGAAGGCCGGTGGCCACCGGCGTGTCGGCGTCCTCGGCCGGGCGCCGCGGCGCGGGCAGGGTCG
>NZ_VDFY01000249.1 GCF_006228125.1 Micromonospora orduensis
TGGCGGGTGAGGTGCTCGCGGGACTCGATCCTGCGGGGGCCGTCGGGGTGCTCGGCGTGGGGGCCACGGTGGGTGCCGACGTCGGGGACGTGCTCGGCGCCGCGCCGCCACCGAGCAGGTCGTCGACGATCTGCCCGACGCCCCCGAGAAGGTCGCCGATCGGCCCCGGGGTGGTCGACGGGGACGGCGCGGGCGCCAGGGCGAGGGTCAGCACGAGGGCGACGACAGCAGGCATGGTCCACCTCGGATGTGTCGATGTGCCAGGCACGCTACCGCAGAGCGGTCACGTGTGGGTGACACCTCGGCGTGGCGGTCGGGGACGCCCGCATCCCCGACCACCACGATCCACAGTGGTCAGGCCGGCAGGCCGCCGACCTGGGTCGAGATCCAGGACCGGATGGACGGCAGGTCCACGTAGATCGACGGGCCGGTGGCGCAGGTGGAGTTGTTGTTGCCGGCCCGACTGGTGGCGCCGATCAGGTTCCAGACCCCGTTGACCCGGCGCACCTGCGGGCCTCCGGAGTCGCCGTAGCAGGCGCCGGAGTTGCCGTTGGTGTTGTTGGTGCAGATCTCGTACGGGCCGTTGATGCCCGAGCACCGGCTGTCGGCCACGATGGACGTGTCCAGCTCGTTGGCGACAGTCGGGGCCGATCCGCAACCCCGGGGTGCGCAGGTCTGACCCCAGCCGATGATCCGGGTGGCGGTGCCGACCGCGCCGGAGGCGTTCGGGATCGGGGCCGGGGCGTACGCGACCGAGCTGGCCAGTTGCAGCAGCTTGACGTCGACGCTCGGGTGGTTGACCGCGCGGGTCACCGGGACCACCGTCCCGCCGCTGGTGCGGTTGGCGCTGCCCACCCGCACCGAGGACGGCGTGGAGCAGTGCCTGGCGGTGACCGCCCAGTTGGCCTTGATCAGCGTGCCGGTGCAGCCGGAGACGTACACCATGAACGGGTAGTTCTCGGTGGCCGGCCGACCGCCGACGACCAGCGGACCGATGTCTCCGGCCTCGTCCGTCCAGGTGTACGTCGTGCCGGCGGTGGACGCGGCCAGGGTGCCGGCGAACAGCGAGTTCACCCGGGACGCCTCGGTCGAGTTGGGGGTGGCGTTGCGGCAGGAGACCGGGGCGCTGCTGCCGGACATCAGGTCGGTGCAGAGGCCGGTGCGCCGGTCGGGCAGGCCGAGGATGTGGCCGATCTCGTGGGCGGCGATCCGGTTGCGGTCGTACCCCTGGTTGACGGCCGTGCGGCCCATCCAGATCCGGCCCGAGCCGAGGCCTGTCGGTTGCGCCCGGGGCCAGCCGTCGTCGACGTAGATGGTGATGCTGGCCGGGGTGCCGGCCAGGAGCCGGACGTTGCCGACCCGGCTGTTCCAGATCTGCGCCGCCTGGTCGACGTTGGTGCGGAACTCGCCGGTGCGGCTCGCGTCGTAGTAGACGGTCCGCACGGCGGCGGCCGGCGCGCCGGTGGCGAGCTGCACGCCGGCCGCCGCCAGCACGGCCACCAGCACGGCCTGGACCGCGCGCCTGAGTTGTCGTCGGTGCATCACGCACTCCCCTGGGTCGTCCGACGACCCGGGCCGTCGGTCATTGACGTACGTGAATGTTAAGACGACGACTGTCGATGTCCGGCATAGCGGAAGCGTCATACCGGCGCGGCCGCTTGCTGTTACCCAGCGGTTACGCCACGGCGAAGGTGCCGTGCCGGGGTCGGGCGAAGGTCAGCGCAGAGGGCCACCGGCAGCGCCGCCGCGACGTGGCCCCGAGAGCGGACGGAGGCACCACGATGAGGATCAGAAGCACACTTACCGCGCTGGCGGTCGTGCTCGCCGGGCTGGTCGCCGGCGCGGGCAGCGGCCACGCGGCGAGCACCACCACCGCGGCGCCGTACTGCGGGATCACCTGGGGCAGCACCGACCGGGAGGCCGGCGCGCTGAGCGGCGCCCCGCTGGTCGACGTACGGACCGGCCGGCACGACTGTTACGACCGGGTGGTGTTCGAGTTCGCCGGACCGGTCGACGGCTACTCGGTCGGCTACGGCGAGACGTGGACCGAGGGTGAGGGGCTGGCGCTGTCGCCGTACACCGCCGGGGGCGCGCTCCTGCGGGTGTCGCTGCGGGCGCCGGCGTACGACGAGGACCACCAGGGCACCGTGCCGTACGCGGTCGGCGCGCACGCCGCGAACCTGCTGCGCTACCCGACGCTGCGCGATGTCGTCTTCGGCGGCAGCTTCGAGGGCTACACGACCTTCGCGGTCGGCGTACGGGCCCGGCTGCCGTTCCGCGCGTTCGTGCTGGCCGGCCCCGGCACGCACAGCCGGATCGTCATCGACGTGGCGCACCGGTGGCAGGAGTGACAGGCGCGGTGTCGGGGGTCCGGCCGGGCCTCCGACACCGACCGTTCCGCCAGGGCCGTGGGCCTGGGCGGCGGGTCTACGCTCGGCTGGTGGAGGGCCGCGTGCTGGTGGTCGAGGACGATGCCTCCATCCGGGAGGTCACCGCCCTCGGTCTGCGCCGCGCCGGCTTCCGGGTCGACACCGCCGTCGACGGGCGGCACGCCCTGGTGGCGTGGCGGGCCAGACCGGTCGACGTGATCGTGCTCGACGTCATGCTGCCCGGCCTCGACGGGCTGGAGGTGTGCCGGGAGATCCGGCGTACCAGCCAGGTGCCGATCCTGATGCTCACCGCGCGCACCGACACCCTCGACGTGGTCGTGGGGCTGGAGTGCGGCGCGGACGACTACCTGCGCAAGCCCTTCGACCTGCCCGAGTTGGTGGCCCGGGTCCGTTCGGTGCTGCGCCGGGCGAGCGCTCCGGTCACGTCGAGCACCATCGAGGTCGGCAGCCTGGAGATCGACCCGGGTGGCTTCGCGGTGCGTCGGCACGGCCGCGAGGTGGCGCTGACGGCCACCGAGTTCCGCCTGCTGCTGGAGCTGGCCCGCCGACCCGGCCAGGTCTTCACCCGGGAGCTGCTGCTGGACCTGGTCTGGAACCACGGCTTCCTGGGCGACTCCCGGCTTGTCGACGTGGCGGTGCAGCGGTTACGCGCCAAGGTCGAGGACGACCCGGCGCACCCGAGGTTGGTGCAGACCGTGCGCGGCGCCGGCTACAAGCTGTCCACGGGTTGACGGGAGGTCGGCGATGGCCGGACGCGCGGTGTCCCCGGGCCGCCTGCGGCGCCGGCTGACGATCGCGTTCGTCCTGGTCGCCGGGGTCTCCGCCGGCCTGCTCGCCGGTGGGACCGGGCTCCTGCTGCGACAGTCCTGGTGGGACGCGTCGCTGCACCAGGCCGCCGCCGACGCGCGCTACCAGCTCGTCCTGGCCGGACAGTTCCTGCCGCTGACCGAGCAGCGCAGCACCGAGCTGCTCACCAGCTTCGAGGGCAGCGGGCGGCACGTGGTGCTCGTCGACGGCTCGACCCGGCCGTCGCACCCCGCGTACGCCCCGACGTTGGGCGGCCAGCTGCGGACGGCAGTCGCGGCCGGGCACCTGGGCTACCAGCGTTCCGCGCCGGCGCACCGCCCCCGCCTGCTGGTGGTCGGCGGTCGCATCCCCGGCTCGACCGCCGAGTTGTACGTGCTCACCGACGAGGACGACGTCGCCGCCGACCTCGATCAGCTGCGGACCGCGCTGCTGGCCGGCTGGGTGCTGGTGGTGCTGCTCGCCGCCGGGGTGGGGCACGCGCTGGCCCGCCGGACCCTGGAGCCGGTGGGTCGGGCCAGCCGGGCCGCGCGGGCGCTCACCGAGGGTCTGCTCGCCACCCGACTCCCGGTACGCGGGCGTGACGAGTTCAGCGACTGGGCGGCGTCGTTCAACGAGATGGCCGAGGCGCTGGAGTCGAAGATCGCCGCGCTGTCGGCGGCGCAGGCCCGGGAGCGGCGGTTCACCGCCGATGTCGCGCACGAGCTGCGTACCCCCGTGACCGCCCTGGTGGCGGCGGCCTCGCTGCTGGGCGAGCACCTGGACCGGCTGCCCGACGACGCCCGGCCGGCGGCGCGGCTGCTGGTCGGCGACGTGGTCCGGCTGCGCCGCCTGGTCGAGGACCTGATGGAGATCTCCCGGCTGGACGCCGGGCAGGAGCGGCCGAGTATCGAGCCGGTGGACGCGCCGACGCTGCTGCGCGGCATCGTCGCGGCGCGGGGCTGGACGCAGCGGGTGCTGGTCTCCGGCGACCCGGTCACGGTGCGCACCGACGCGCGCCGGCTGGAACGGGTGCTCGCCAACCTGGTCGCGAACGCGGTCGAGCACGGCGGCGGCGCGATCACCGCGACCGTGACCGGCGCGGGTCCGCTTGTCGTCTTCGAGGTCACCGACGAGGGGCCGGGTATCCCGGCGGAGCACCTGCCGCGCGTGTTCGACCGGTTCCACAAGGTCGACCCGTCACGCTCCGCGCCCGGCAGCGGGCTGGGCCTGGCGATCGCCCGCGAACACGCCACCCTGCTCGGCGGCGCGCTGAGCGTCCGCAGCGAACCGGACGCCGGCGCCCGGTTCCGGTTGGAGCTGCCCGCCCACGGGCCCCACGTCGGCGACTCCGCGCACCGGCCCGACGGCGACCGCAACGGGCACCCGGCCGGTACGGCTCCGGGTGGTGCGGGGTGAGCCGGCGTCGCGCGGCCGGGCTGACCGCGCCGGTACTCGTCGCCGCGCTGCTCGCGGGAGGGTGCGGGCCTCCGCGCTCCGGTGACCTCGGTCCGGCGCCCGTCGCGGGGCCGTCGAGTGCGCCACCCGTCCGGTCCCCGGACCCGACGCCCGTCCCGTCGCGTGAGCTGGCGCCGTCGTCCACCGGCGGCCCGGTGCGCCCGTCGGCGCCGGCCGGGACCGGCGCCCGGCAGCCGGCCACGGTGACAGTCGAGCTGTGGTTCGTCCGGTCCGGGCAGCTCGTGCCGACCCGGCGGACCCGGCCGGCCACAGTGGCGACGTCCCGGCTGGCGCTTACCGAACTTGCCGCCGGGCCGACGCCGGCGGAGACCGCCGCCGGGCTGACCACCCTGCTCCCGGCCGGTGTCGAGGTCACCCGGATCACCGACGGCGTGGCGGTGCTGCCGTCCGTCGCGTCCGTCGACGACCCGGCGGGGCGGCTGCGCGAGGCGCAGGTGGTGTGGACGCTCACCCAGTTCCCCACCGTGCGGCAGGTCCGCTTCGGCGACGGCACCCCGAGGGGCCGGGCCGACTACCCCGGCGTGCTGCCGCCGATCGTGGTCACCGCCCCCGGCGTCGGCGCCCGGGTCGGCGCCCCGCTCACCGTCACCGGCACCGCCGACGTGTTCGAGGCCACGGTCAGCGTCCGGGTGCTCGACGCCGCCGGCCGGGAGGTGGCCACCGGCTTC
Organism: Micromonospora orduensis; assembly: GCF_006228125.1. GTDB lineage: Bacteria > Actinomycetota > Actinomycetes > Mycobacteriales > Micromonosporaceae > Micromonospora > Micromonospora orduensis. Next base: position 5,321 of record NZ_VDFY01000249.1, read on the forward strand.
GGCACCGCCAGCTGCGGCAGCGGCTGCCGGGGCGCGTACCGCGTGGTGGTCGGCTGGCGCACGGTCCGGGAGCAGCGCGGGACCGTCGAGGTGTACGAGGTGTCCGCGCGCGACGGCACCCGGATCCACACGATGGCCGTGCCTGTGGTGCTCGCGCCCGGGGCCTGACCAGCGAGTTGATCTGCCCGACCGCAGAGAGAAACGTAATCGTTTCGTCCACCCCGTGCGACGCAGGTCATAAAACCCTGCACGAACGCTGACCAGAGCACTAAGGTCAGTACGACATCGTTTCGCGGGGGGTTCGGGGATGCTGGGTGGTCAGCAGGTGGGCGCGGGTGGCGGTGTGCCGGCGGCCCGGGGCGCACGGTGCTCCGACAGCGACCTGTTCACCGTGGTCATCGACCTGCTGCGGGAGGTCGGCTTCGACCGGATGACGATCGACGCCGTCGCCGCCCGCGCCCACGTCAGCAAGGCGACCATCTACCGGCGCTGGGACGGCAAGGCCGAGCTGGTCGTCGCCGCCCTGCGCGACCGCCACGTGGCCGTGCACAACCCGCCCGACACCGGTTCCCTGCGCGGCGACCTGATCGAGCTGCTGCGCGCCACGGCCGCGATCTGCGTGGCCGACTGCGACCTGATGCAGGCGCTGACGTTCGCCATGCGCACCAATCCCGAGCTGGAACGCCTGGTCCGCCACCAGGTGCTGCCCGCCGGGCGGGTGGCCAGCACCGCCATCCTGGTCCGTGCCGCCGCCCGTGGGGAGATCCCTCCCGAGGCCGGCGAGCGGGAGCTGTTCCACGACCTGGCGCCCGCGCTCACCTTGTCCCGGATCGTCGCGCACGGCCTGCCCGCCGATGACGCGTTCCTCACCCAGGTCGTCGACCAGGTGCTGATCCCGGTACTCCGCTACCACGCCGATCGCCCGTCCCGGGCCTGATCCGTCGATATCCGCACCACGAGAGGCTTCACCATGCCCGGAACCACCTCGACCGCCCCCGGCGCGCCCAGCGCCGGGACGTCGACAGGCCCGCCGCACCCGCGGCGCTGGATCGCGCTGGCGGTCATCGCGATCTCGCAGCTGATGGTGGTCCTCGACGCCACCATCGTGAACATCGCCCTGCCGCAGGCCCAGGCCGACCTGGGCATCACCGACGCGAACCGGCAGTGGGTGATCACCGCGTACACGCTGGCCTTCGGCGGCCTGCTGCTGCTCGGTGGTCGGATCGCCGACTACTGGGGCCGCAAGCGCACGTTCATCGTCGGCATGACCGGATTCGCGCTGGCCTCCGCGCTGGGCGGTCTGGCCACCACCGGCGGGATGCTCTTCGCCGCCCGCGCGTTGCAGGGCGCCTTCGGCGCGCTGCTCGCCCCGGCGGCGCTCGCCCTGCTCACGGTCCTGTTCACCGAGGCCACCGAGCGGGCCAAGGCCTTCGCGGTGTACGGCGCCATCGCCGGCGGCGGGTCGGCGGTCGGCCTGCTGCTCGGCGGGGTGCTCACCGAGTACGCCGACTGGCGTTGGTGCCTGCTCGTCAACATCCCGGTGGCCGCCCTCGCCATCGCCTTCGCGCTCCCGCTGGTCCCCGAGAGCCGGGCGCACGGCAACACCCGCTACGACGTGCCCGGCGCGATCGTGGTGACCGCCGGCCTGGTCTCCCTGGTGTACGGCTTCACCAAGGCCGCCGAGGACGGTTGGGACGCCACCGCGACGCTCGGTTTCATCGCCGCCGGCGTGCTGCTCCTCGCCGCCTTCGTGGTCATCGAGCTGCGCTCGAACCACCCGCTGCTGCCGCTGCGGATCATCCTGGACCGCAACCGGGGTGGCGCGTACCTCGCCTCGACGCTGATCGGCGCCGGTCTGTTCGGGGCGTTCCTCTTCCTCACCTTCTACTTCCAGGTGGTGTTGCAGTACAAGCCCCTCGAGGCGGGGCTCGCGTCGCTGCCGGTCACCGCGGGCGTGCTGATCGCGGCGGGCGGCGCCAGCCAGCTGATGCCGAAGGTGGGCGCCAAGCCGCTGATGGTCGGCGGCGCCGTGCTCGCCGCCGTGGCCATGCTGACGCTCACCCAGATCGACGTGGACACCTCGTTCCTCACCCTCCTGCTGCCCGCCCAGGTCATCCTCGGCATGGGCCTCGGCTTCACCTTCGTGCCGCTGTCCAGCCTCGCCCTCGTCGGAGTGCCCGAGCACGACGCCGGCGCGGCAAGCGCGACGCTGAACGCCACCCAGCAGATCGGTGGCTCGCTGGGCACCGCGCTGCTGAACACCATGTACACCAGCGCGGTCGCCGCGTACCTGGTCGGTCGGGTGCCGAACCCGGTCAACCAGATCGAGGCGCTGGTGCACGGCTACCGGGTGGCGTTCGCCTGGGGTGCGGCCCTGATCGTGCTCGCCGGGCTGGTCACGCTGGTCCTGGTCAAGGTGCGCAAGGAAGACATCCCGACCGGCAACACCGTGCACATGGGCTGAGCCGAGCGCCGTCGCCGGCCGGACCGCCCTCGCCGGGGGTGGGCCGGCCGGCGACGCCGTCCGGTAGCGTCCCGATCACCGTCGAACGTCCGTTTGAGGAGACCTATGTCCACCCCTGCCGACCAGATCATCACCGCTCTGCGCACGGGCCACGAGGAGCTCGCCGCGCTCGTCCGGGACCTCAAGGAAGACGACCTGCTCCGACCGTCGGGTGCCAGCGAGTGGCAGGTGTCGCAGGTGCTCAGTCACCTGGGCAGCGGCGCGGAGATCACCCTGGCGGCCCTGGACGCCGCCCGTACCGGCGCGCCCGGCCTGGACGGTGACTTCAACCGGGGCGTCTGGGCACGCTGGGACGCCATGGCGCCGGCCGAGCACGCCGCCGGGTTCCTCGCCGCCAACCAGCGGCTCGTCGAGGCGTACGAGGCGTTGGACGCCGAGACCCGCGCGACGCTGCGGATCGACCTCGGGTTCCTGCCCGAACCCGTGGACCTGGCCACCGCGGGCCGGTTCCGGCTCAGCGAGTTCGCCCTGCACCAGTGGGACGTCGAGGTGGCGTTCAACCCGTTCGCGGCGGTCACGCCGGAGGCGACGTCGCTGCTGCTCGACCAGGTCGGCGGGATGCTGGCCTGGACCAGCCGGCCGCAGGAGCTGGCCGGCCGGGAGGCCGCCCTGGTGCTGCGCCTGAGCGAGCCGGAGCGGACGTACGGGCTGCGGCTGGGCGAGACGGTCGCGCTTGTCGACGCGCCGGAGCAGCCCGACGGTGAGCTGAGCGCCCCGGCCGAGGCGTGGCTGCGGCTGGCCACCGGGCGGCTCGGTCCCCAGCACACCCCGGACGGGGTGCGGGTGACCGGGCCGGTGACCCTGGACGACCTGCGCCGCGTCTTCGCCGGGTTCTGATCGACAGCCGTGCGGGCCGGTCGACCCGGCCCGCACGGCACGTCAGCCCTTCACGCAGACCACCTGCTTGAGGTGCGCGACCACCTCCACCAGGTCCTCCTGCTGGGCCATCACCTCGGTGATGTCCTTGTACGCGCCGGGGATCTCGTCGACCACCCCGGCGTCCTTGCGGCACTCCACACCGGCGGTCTGCGCGGCCAGGTCGTCGGTGCTGAACGTCCGCTTGGCCTGCGCCCGCGACATCCGCCGGCCGGCCCCGTGCGAGGCCGAGCAGTACGCGTCGGCGTTCCCCCGGCCCCGCACGATGTACGACCCGGTGCCCATCGACCCGGGGATGATGCCCAGGTCGCCCCGGCCGGCCCGGATCGCGCCCTTGCGGGTGACCAGCACCTCCACCCCGTCGTAGCTCTCCTCGGAGACGTAGTTGTGGTGGCAGGAGATGGGCTCGTCGTAGCCGACCTGCGGGAAGTGCTCACGCACCACGCCGCAGAGCAGGGCCAGCATGACGGCCCGGTTGCGCCGCGCGTACTCCTGCGCCCACCACAGGTCCCGCCGGTAGGCGTCCATCTCCGGCGTGCCGGCGAGGAACACCGCCAGGTCCCGGTCCGGCAGGTCGGCGTTGTGCGGCAGGCCCCGGGCCACCCCGATGTGCCGTTCGGCCAGCTCCTTGCCGATGTTGCGGGAGCCGGAGTGCAGCATCAGCCAGACCCGGCCCTCGTCGGCGCCGCCCTGCTCGAGGCAGACCTCGATGAAGTGGTTGCCCCCGCCGAGCGTGCCGAGCTGGCGCCGCGCCCGCGTCTCCAGCTGCGCGACCCGCCGGTCCAGGCCGGCGAACCGACCCCAGAAGTCGTCCCAGCCGGCCTGCTCCAGACCGCGGATCCGACGCGGGTCGACCGAGTCCTGCCGCTGGGCGAAACCGACCGGGATGGTGGCCTCGATCGCCGAGCGCAGCGCGGCCAGGTCGTCCGGCAGGTCGGCGGCGGTCAGCGAGGTACGCATCGCCGACATCCCGCAGCCGATGTCGACGCCGACGGTGGCCGGCGAGACGGCCTGCCGCATGGCGATGACCGAACCGACTGTGGCGCCCTTGCCGAAGTGCACGTCCGGCATGACGGCGACGCCCTGCACCCAGGGCAGCGCGCCGATGTTGCGCAGCTGCTTGGCGGCCTGCGGTTCGATGGGGTACGGGTCGGTCCAGACCCGGACCGGTGCCCGGGTGCCGGCGAGCGGGGTGAATCCCATGGTGGTCTCCTTCGGTCGTGCCGTGACCGTTATCGATCATGCGCCGGCCGGCGGCGGCACGGCGGCGGTGCGTGGATACGAAAGGGCCGCCCGATCCCGGTGGGATGGGCGGCCGGCGGACGCGTCAGCGTCGGCGTCAGTCGCGCCACCCCGGGTAGCCGGCGGGGAGCAACAGCCACGCGGCATCGGTGCGGACGGCTCGCGACACGGCGTACTCCCCTCGGGTCTGCTCGGTTGACCTTGCCCCGACGACAGTAGGAGCGCGGCGGCGCGTCCGCAATGGATATTGCCGCTACCGGCCGTCGGGCCCGGGCGGGGCGCTCATATCGATGAACTACGCGATCCTGACGATTCTTCCGCACCCGGCGCCCGGCGGGACCACACGCCGGAGAGCGCTATACCTCAGAGTCATATTCATACCCCAGAGTCATACCGCTCCCGGTGAAACCGGCCGCCCGGGCCGCCTCCGCCTGATCAGCGAAGGCGGCTCGGTGTCGGGGCCACCTACGCCTGCGGTACCAGCCGGAAGGACTGCGCCGCGGTGCCGTTGCAGGTGTACTGGATGAGCTGGACGCTGTCCGCGGTGGAGGCCGCCGGCACGTCGAGGCACTTGCCGCTGTTGCGGTTGACCAGCCGGTAGTAGCCGCCGCCCTCGGATTCGGCCCGCCACTGCTGGTTGTTGCCGCCGCTGTAGGACCAGGGCTGGATGGGCGCCGAGTCGGCGGTGGACCGGTCGGTCACGTCGAGCACCTGTGCGCTGGTGGTGCGGTTGTTGACCCGCAGGTAGCCGCCGCTGGTCGACACGAACTGGTACTGCTGGGCGGCGCTGCCGTTGCAGGCGTACTGCTGGATGGCGGTGCCGTTCGCGCTGCCGGCGGCCCGCGCGTCCACGCACTTGCCGCTGCCCCGGTTGACCACGGTGTGCCAGGCGGTCGCCGAGATGGGGCCGTCGCTCGGCGGGGGCGTGGTCGGGGGAACGGTGCTGGCGCCGGCGAGCCAGTGCAGCCCGTCGATCAGCAGCCGGTTCTGCTGTTCACTGTCGAACGTCGAGGACAGCCCGGTGTTGGTGCTGTAGTTAATCGCGTTGTGGCCGAAGTTGGCGTAGAGCATCTTGTACTGCCTGTTGCTCCAGACCAGCGGGTAGTAGCCGCCGTACCAGGACTGGTTGGGGTCGGTGCCGACCGGGAAGCTGGACGGGTCGACCGAGGCGAGGATGTCGATGGTGGCGTTCTGCCGCAGGTCGTTGCTCCAGGAGTACCACTCGCTGATCGACGATCCGAACGTCGCCGGGAGGTTCCGGGTGGCGGCGTGGGTGCGGTTGTCGGCGCGCATGGTGACCCGGGTCGGCCCCCAGGTGTTGGTCTGGAACGAGCCGGTGCCGAGGAAGGTGTTGTATGACGCTCAGCCGACCGACGAGCGGGCGACCGGCGCGGCGAAGAACGTGTCCGGGTACGGCTCGTCGCGCAGGCTGTAGTGCCACCACTCGCGGTCGTAGTTCACGAACCCGGCGTCGGTCATCAGCCGCCGCAGCAACTGGCGGTTGTCCCGGGTCGTGCCGGCGACGCGGGGGTCGTCGGTGTGCGACCGGGGGTCGAAGCAGTCGAACCCCGTACCCATGTCGATGCTGTTGTCTCCGAAGCGCTGCCCACGTGGCGCGGTGCAGGCGACAAGCGGCTGCCCCGCCCGGTACGGGGGTTGACTGGCGGCGGGCTCGTCGACCAGGGTCAGGTCGATGGTGCTGCCCCGGCTGTGGGCCGTCGGCGTCCCGAGGTAGCCGTCGGCGAAGAGCCGGTCCTTGGCCACGTCCGGGTAGAACTCGGCCTTGGTCTGCTGCTCGCCGGGGCGCTTCGACCAGGCGACGAAGTCGTCCACTGCCGGCTGCGGGCGGTAGCAGTCGTACACCTTGAGGCTGTGCCCGCCGGCCAGCGCGGCGTCCTGCACGCGGCGCAACGCCTCGGCCGCCTGCCGGGTGAGCAGGCACAGCGGCTCGGGGTAGCCGGCGATCGGCCGGCCGACGAAGTTGTGCGCGCTGGCGTACCGGATGTCGGTTCGGATGCGCCTGTCGACGTCGGTCAGGACCACGAACCCGGGCAGCCGCTCGGCGGGCGTTGGCGTGGGGCTCGGACTCACCACCGGAGTCGGCGGCGGCACGCCCGGCGCGGGGCGGGGCTCGGACCGCGAGCAGCCGCCGAGCAGCGCGGCGAGCGCGAGCAGGACGCCGAGGCGAGGACGCACCCGTCCTGTCTATCAGCCCTGGTCAGGCCCCGCGCCCGATCAACCGTCGAGCAGGTGCTCGCGCAGGAAGCGCAGCGCCGCCTCGTCGTCGTCGATGCCGCCGCCCTCGTGACCGTTGTACCGCCACACCGACAGCTCGGTCGGCCCGGCGTGGGCGTTGACGGCCGCGTACACCGTCGACGGCGGCACGATGTCGTCCATCAGCGCCACCGAGAACCGCGTCGGCCGGTGGCAGCGCCGCGCGAAGTTGACCCCGTCGACGTACGACAGGGTGGTGAGTACCCGCTCCTCGGCGTCGCGATGGATGGCCAGGTAGTCGCGGATCTCCCGGTACGGTCGGGCGTCGGTGACCACCACGGCGCGCGGGATGTCGCAGAGGAACGGCACGAACGCGACCACCGCCCGCAGGCCGGGGGCCAGCGCACCGGACGCCAGGGCCAGACCACCGCCCTGGCTGTGCCCGAGCACCGCCACCCGGGTCGGGTCGACCACCGGCAGGGTCCGGACGGCGTCCACCGCCCGCACGGCGTCGGTGATCAGCCGGCGGTAGTAGTAGGTGCGCGGGTCGGCGATGCCCCGGGTCGTCACCCCGGGCGCCTCCGGGCCGGCGGCGCCCGGGTCCGGAGTGTCGCCCCGGCTCCAGCCCGATCCCTGCCCCCGGGTGTCCATCTGCAGGTGGACGAACCCGGCCGCCGCCCAGAGCAGGTTCTCCATCGGGTGCCCGCGTCCACCGCCGTAGCCGGCGTACTGCACGACGGTCGGCAGCGCGGTCCCGGCCCCGCGCGGCACCCGCAGCCAGGCCCGCACCGGCTGGCCGGCGAAGCCCGCGAAGGTCACATCGAGGACGTCGATGCCGGCCAGCCCGGTCTCCACCGGCTCGGCCCGCACGGGCCAGCCGGCGTCGCGCGCCTCGGTGAGCGTCGCGGCCCAGAACTGGTCGAAGTCTCCCGGGTCCCGGACCGCGCTGCGGTAACCGCGCAACTGATCCTCGGGAAGGTCCGTGTACACGTGACGTCCTCTCGACGCTGCGTCGAACAGCCGCCCGGCGGCCCGGTACGGCGAAAGGTGCCCGAAAAATGTCCGGAAACCTTCCGCAACTCCGGGAACGCTAGAACCGACCTGACATGTCGTCAACCCCCGTCGGTGAGGCAAGATGGCGCGAGGAACGGTGCACGCCGTTCCGGCACACACGGCGGCGACGGCTCTGCGGTCGCCTCCGGACCGGTGAAGGAGACGCGGGTGGGCGCGGACGACGGACGCAGGGTGACCATCACCGCGATCGCACGGGAGGCGGGCGTGTCGGTGCCGACCGTCTCGCGGGTGCTCAACGGACGCTCCGATGTGGCCCCGGACACCCGGGAACGGGTCGAGGAGCTGCTGCGCCACCACGGTTACCGGCGGCGCAGCAGCCGCAGCGTCCGCCGTGCCGGCCTCGTCGACCTGGTCTTCAACGACCTGGACAGCCCCTGGGCCGTGGAAATCATCAGGGGTGTGGAGGACGTCGGGCACGGCGCCGGCGTCGGCACCGTGGTCTCCGCGATCCACCGGCAGCCGACCGCCGCCCGGCAGTGGTTGCAGAACCTGCGCACCCGGGCCACCGACGGCGTCATCTTCGTGACCTCGCACCTGAGCCCACCGCTGCACGCGCAGCTGCGCCGCCTCAACGTGCCGGTGGTGGTCGTCGACCCGGCCGGCGTACCCGCCATGGACGTGCCGACGATCGGCGCCACGAACTGGTCCGGCGGGCTCGCCGCGACCGAGCACCTGCTCTCGATCGGGCACCGGCGCATCGGGTTCGTGGCCGGGCCGACGCACCTGTTGTGCAGCCGGGCCCGCCTCGACGGTTACCGGGCCGGGCTGGAGGCGGCGGGCATCCCGATCGACGACAAGCTGATCTACCCGGGCGACTTCTACCACGCCTCCGGGTTCTCCGGCGGAACGGCGCTGCTCGACCTCGCCGACCCGCCGACCGGCATCTTCGCGGCCAGCGACCAGATGGCCTTCGGCGTCTACGAGGCCATCCGGCGGCGCGGGCTGCGGGTCCCCGACGACGTCAGCGTGGTCGGCTTCGACGACCTGCCGGAGGCGCGATGGGCGTCCCCGCCGCTGACCACCGTGCGTCAACCGCTTGTTGAGATGGGCCGGCTGGCGGCACGGACCGTGCTGCGGCTGTCCCAGGGCGAGGGGATCGACTCGCCGCGGGTCGAGCTGGCCACCGAGCTGGTCGTACGGGACAGCACCGCCGCGCCGCCGACCGGGTCGCCCGCCTCGTCGTGACGGGTGGAACCGTCTCGGACGCTGGTCACGTCGTTCCCGATCGGCTGCCGAAAATTCCGCCGGCCGGCAGCGCTGTGGATCATCGATGGCGCGGTGGGCGGCCCGGGCCGCCCACCGCGCCAGTCGCTCAGTGGTGGTGGTGCGAGCGGACGGCCCTGCGGATGTCCACCGGCAACGCCGGCGCCCCGTCGACCGGGGCCGGATCCTCGGCCGTCGGCGCCACTCCCCCGGCGGCGATCCGGTCCAGCGTGGCCAGCCCCGCCGCGTCGACCTCGCCGAAGATCGTGTAGTTCGGTCGCAGCGCCGAGTTGGCGTACACCAGGAAGAACTGGCTGCCGTTGGTGTCCGGCCCGGCGTTGGCCATGGCCAGCACGCCCCGGGCGTAGACCCGACGTTCCCCGGTCGGGTCGGTGGGCGCCGGCGGCAGGTCGGTCGGCAGCTCGTCGCGGTACCGGTAGCCCGGGCCGCCCTCGCCCGTACCGGACGGGTCGCCGCACTGCAGGACGCTCAGCGTCGGGTACGCGGTGAGCCGGTGACACGGGGTCCGGTCGTAGAAGCGCTTGCCCACCAGGTGCAGGAAGCTCTGCACGGTGCACGGGGCGGCCGCCCGGTCCAGGGTCAACCCGATCGGTCCGTGGTTGGTCACCAGGGTCACCCGGACGCTGCCCCGGGCCGGCGTACGCCGCGGGTCCGGGGGCAGCGGCACCGGACGGGCCGCCGGCTCGTCGGGCGTCTCGGTGTACGCGCACGGGCCGTGGGTGGTGCGCGGCGGACGGGTGGCGGCGTCGGTGGCGGACGCGGTCGCCGTGTCGGCCGGCGCGGCGGCGGACGCCACGGGCGCCGCCACGGCGACGCCGGCGACAAGCGTTCCGGCGAGCAGCGTCACCCCCGCGAGGCGGGTCAGCGCGCGCACCGGCCGGCGGGGTGCCGCCACCCCGGGACGCGGTTCGAGTTCACTCGGCACAGGGATCCTCCTGGACTCGTGGTGCCAGAAAGACCGGAGTCTATGGATGTCGTGGCCGGTTGTCGATGCGTCAGGGCAGCCGACGGCGGCGGCGCCACAGCAGCCCGCCCAGCAGCACCAGCACCCCGGCGCCGCTGATCACGGTCACCGACCAGAGCCACCCCGAACCGGAGTGCGCGGGTCCGCTCGCCGCCGCCGGCCGCGGCCCGCCCGGCGCCGCCAGGGCGGGCGCCGCCGACGGGGTGGCGGTCAGCTCCCCGGGCTCGACGAGCCGACCGACGCTCGCGTCGCGGGGCACCGTGAACCCCCAGTCCAGCAGCGACACGCCCTGCTCCCAGCCGCGTTTCGGCGCCGACTCGGCACCCAGCAGGGTCACCACCAGCCGCCGGCCGCCGCGTTCGGCCGCGCCGACGTAGGTGTGCCGGGCCAGGTCCGTGAAGCCGGTCTTGCCGCCGAGCGCACCCGGGTAGCGGTAGATGAGCTGGTTCTCGTTCTGGATCAGGAAACCCTTGGTCCGCTGCGCCGGCTGGGCCGGGATCGGGGCCTGTTCGGTGAGCGCGTACCGCCGGAACGTCGGCTGGGCGAAGCAGGCCCGGGCGATCAGCGCCAGGTCGTACGCGCTGGTGAACTGCCCCTTGCCGTCGAGCCCGGACGGGGTGACGGCGTGCGTCTGGAGCGCGCCGAGCCGGTGCGCCTCGTCGTTCATGGCGCGTACGCCGTCGGCCGCGCGGTCCGTTCCGCTGCCCAGCCGGGCCAGCGCGTTCGCGGCCTCGTTGCCGGAGTTGAGCAGCAGCCCGAGCCAGATGGTCTCGATGGTGTACCGGCCGCCCGCGACGAGGCCGACAGCGGAGGAGCCGGGCTCGATGTTCATGTCCTCGTCGGTGACGGTGACCGTCTGCTTCGGGTCCAGGCGGGGCATCATCGTGGCCGCCAGCAGGAGCTTCTGCACGCTGGCCGGGGTGCCGTACTGGTGCGGGCCGCACCCTCCGAGCACCCGACCGGTGTCCAGGTCGGCGACCAGCCAGGAGGTGGCGCTGACCGCCGGTGGCGCACCGGCGCCGGCCGGCACGACGACCTGCTTGCCCCGCTCCAACAGGCACA
>NZ_VDFY01000251.1 GCF_006228125.1 Micromonospora orduensis
GGCGGGACGACCGCCGGCTGCCGGGCGCCGACACCGGCGGCAACCGCCTCAACCCGAAGTACATGTTCGAGACGTTCGTCATCGGCTCGTCCAACCGGTTCGCGCACGCGGCGAGCGTCGCGGTGGCCGAGTCGCCGGCGAAGGCGTACAACCCGCTGTTCATCTACGGCAGCTCGGGGCTGGGCAAGACGCACCTGCTGCACGCCATCGGGCACTACGCCACGACGCTCGGCAACGCCCGGTCGGTGCGGTACGTCTCGACCGAGGAGTTCACCAACGACTTCATCAACTCGCTCCGGGACGACAAGACCAGCGCGTTCCAGCGGCGCTACCGGGACGTCGACATCCTCCTGATCGACGACATCCAGTTCCTGGAGAACCGCGAGCGCACCCAGGAGGAGTTCTTCCACACCTTCAACACGCTGCACAACGCCAACAAGCAGATCGTGATCACGTCGGACCGGTCGCCGAAGCAGCTGGCCACGCTGGAGGACCGGCTGCGGACCCGCTTCGAGTGGGGTCTGCTCGCCGACATCCAGCCGCCGGATCTGGAGACGCGGATCGCGATCCTGCAGAAGAAGGCGGCGCAGGAGCGGCTCTACGCCCCACCGGACGTGCTGGAGTTCATCGCGTCGCGGGTGTCGAACTCGATCCGGGAGTTGGAGGGCGCGCTGATCCGGGTGACCGCGTTCGCCAGTCTGACCCGGTCGACGGTCGAGCTGTCGCTGGCCGAGGAGGTCCTTCGGGACTTCATCCCGGACGGCGCCGGCCCGGAGATCACGGCGGACCAGATCATGGTCTCCACGGCGGACTACTTCGGGGTGAGCCTGGAGGACCTGCGGGGCCAGTCCCGCTCCCGGGTGCTGGTCAACGCCCGCCAGGTGGCCATGTATCTGTGTCGGGAGCTGACCGAGCTGTCACTGCCGCGGATCGGGCAGGCGTTCGGTGGCCGGGACCACACCACAGTCATGCACGCGGACCGCAAGATCCGGCAGCAGATGGCGGAGCGGCGTTCGCTCTACAACCAGATCGCCGAGCTGACCAACCGGATCAAACAGAACACCTGAGGGGTACGCCCGCCGCCACGGCGGCGCCATCGCTTCGGGACACGCCCGGCCGGATCTCCGGCCGGGCGTTCTTTTTCGCCGTTCCGGTGGTCGTCCGCTTGACCCTCGACATGGTGCAGACCACAGCATCGAGGCCGTGTCCGCTTCGTTTGCCGCTCGTTGTCCACAGCTCGTTGTCCACCGGCGGTGGATAACTACGGTCCGCTCGTGGCCGGTTACCCACAGGCTGTGGAGAAACCCTGTGTACGACGCTGTGGACGCCTGGGGACAACCATCGCGTTGTCCACCGATGATCATGGCCCTGTGTACGAGCTGTTGAAGGTTCTGGGGATGACGGTCATGGTGATCTTCTCGGCGATCCACAGGCTTGGGGAGAAAGTCGGTGGATTACCGGTGGACAACCGGTGGACAACGGTGGACAACCGGCCGTCCACCCCGGGCTGTGGACACACAAGCCGGTTGTACCCCCGGTTCTCCACAGCTAAATCACCTGTAGATAACCTGTCTGAGCTGCGCGAACGCGGGTTCTCCACAGTTTGCACAGGTGCGATGAAGACGATGGGTTATCTCTTCTAAGAGAACAAAAACCAATCATCACCGTTGGGCTTTCTGTGGATCGTGCCGAACGCTGCTGGAAGCAGACGTCAGCACCGACACGATCCACGGGGTCGGGCGCACAGCCGATGCCCCCGCGCCCTAAGGTGCGATGGGTACCCGCACGGTCGGGCGGGACGGTAGGCAGCGGTCGGCATGAGAGAGTTGTCGCTGACGTCGACGCGGAGGCATTGATGAAGTTCCGAGTGGAGCGCGACGCGCTCGCCGAGGCCGTGGCGTGGACCGCGAAGAGCCTGCCGAACCGGCCATCCGTACCGGTGCTCGCCGGGGTGATGCTGCGCGTCACCGATGGCAACCTGCGGGTCTCCGGCTTCGACTATGAGGTCTCCAGCCAGGTCACCGTCGAGGTGCAGGGTGACGCCGACGGCGCCGCGCTGGTCTCCGGTCGCCTGCTCGCCGAGATCACCAAGGCGCTGCCCGCCAAGCCGGTGGACATCGCTGCGGTCGGCGCGCACCTGGAGCTGGTCTGCGGCAGCGCCCGGTTCACCCTGCCCACCATGCCGGTGGAGGACTACCCGGCACTGCCCGAGATGCCGCAGAGCGCCGGCACGGTCGACGCCGCCGCGTTCGCCACGGCGGTCGCCCAGGTGGCCGTCGCCGCGGGCCGGGACGAGACGCTGCCGATGATGACCGGCGTCCGCGTCGAGTTGTCCGGCGACACGCTGTCGATGCTCGCGACCGATCGCTACCGGCTGGCGCTGCGCGAGATCCAGTGGCGGCCGGACGACCCCGAGGTGAGCATCAACGCCCTGGTGCCGGCCCGCACCCTGAACGACACCGCCAAGGCGCTCGGCCCGCTGGGTGGCGAGGTCACCCTCGCGCTCGCGCAGGGTGCCGCCGGCGAGGGCATGGTCGGCCTGGCCGGCGGCACCCGGCGGACCACCAGCCGGCTGCTGGACGGCGCCAACTACCCGCCGGTGCGCTCACTCTTCCCGGCCACCCACAACGCCGAGGCCCGCGTGCCGGTCAGCACCCTGATCGAGGTGGTCAAGCGGGTCGCGCTGGTCGCCGAGCGGGCCACCCCGGTGCTGCTGAGCTTCAGCGCCGACGGTCTGGTGGTCGAGGCCGGTGGATCCGAGGAGGCGCGGGCCAGCGAGGCGATGGAGGCGACCTTCACCGGGGACCCGCTGACCATCGGCTTCAACCCGCAGTACCTCATCGACGGCCTGGCCAACCTCGGCTCGCAGACCGCCATGCTCTCGTTCGTCGACGCTTTCAAGCCCGCGGTGATCTCACCCGCCGGCGAGGATGGCGAGGTCATTCCGGGGTACCGGTACCTCATCATGCCGATCCGCGTGTCGCGCTGATCGCGTCCAGCAACACCCAGATCCACGGAGGTAGAAACACATGCAGCTCGGCCTGGTAGGACTCGGCCGTATGGGCGGCAACATGCGCGAGCGGTTGCGTTCGGCCGGGCACGAGGTGATCGGCTTCGACCACAACGCGCAGATCAGCGACGCGGCGAGCCTCGCGGAACTGGCGGACAAGCTCGAGTCCCCGCGCGCGGTGTGGGTCATGGTGCCGGCCGGCGTCACCGACGCCACCATCGACGAACTCGCCGCGGTGCTCGGCGAGGGCGACATCATCATCGACGGCGGCAACTCGCGGTTCAGCGACGACGCGCCCCGCGCCGAGCGGCTGAACGAGCGCGGCATCGGCTACATCGACGTGGGCGTCTCCGGTGGTGTCTGGGGCCGGCAGAACGGCTACGGGCTGATGGTCGGCGGTGCCCAGGAGCACGTCGACCGGCTCATGCCGATCTTCAACGCGCTCAAGCCGGAGGGCGAGTTCGGCTTCGTGCACGCCGGGCCGGTCGGCGCCGGGCACTACTCGAAGATGGTGCACAACGGCATCGAGTACGGCCTGATGCACGCCTACGCCGAGGGCTACGAGCTGCTAACCGCCTCCGAGCTGGTGACAAACGTGCCTGGCGTCTTCAAGTCCTGGCGCGAGGGCACGGTCGTGCGTTCCTGGCTGCTCGACCTGCTGGACCGGGCTCTCGACGAGGACCCGGAGCTGGCCGAGCTGAGCGGCTACACCGAGGACACCGGCGAGGGCCGGTGGACGGTCGACGAGGCGGTCCGGTTGGCCGTGCCGCTGAACGTCATCACCGCCTCGCTGTTCGCCCGGTTCGCCTCCCGGCAGGACGACTCACCCGCCATGAAGGCCGTCGCCGCGCTGCGTCAGCAGTTCGGTGGCCACGCCGTCCACAAGCGCTGAGCGGTATCCACACCCTGTGTACGTCCACCGGCTGGAACTGGTCGACTTCCGCTCGTACGAGCGGGTCGCCGTCGACCTTCAGCCGGGGGCGAACGTCCTGATCGGCGCCAACGGCGTCGGCAAGACGAATCTCGTCGAGGCGCTTGGTTACGTGGCGACCCTGGACTCGCACCGGGTCGCCACGGACGCGCCACTGGTCCGGATGGGCGCCGCCTCGGCGGTGATCCGCTGCGCGGTGGTGCACGACGGCCGGGAGCTGCTGGTCGAGCTGGAGATCGTGCCGGGCAGGGCCAACCGCGCCCGGCTGGGCCGTTCCCCGGCGCGACGTGCCAGGGACGTGCTCGGCGCGCTGCGGCTGGTGCTCTTCGCGCCGGAGGACCTGGAGCTGGTCCGGGGTGACCCGGCCGAGCGTCGCCGCTACCTCGACGACCTGCTGGTCAACCGCCAGCCCCGGTACGCGGGCGTGCGGGCCGACTACGAGCGGGTGGTCAAGCAGCGCAACGCCCTGCTGCGTACCGCGTACCTGGCCCGCAAGACGGGCGGGTCGCGCGGCGGTGACCTCGGCACCCTCGCCGTCTGGGACACCCACCTGGCCCAGCACGGCGCGGAGCTGCTCGCCGGCCGGTTGGAGCTGGTCGCCGCGCTCACCCCGCACGTCGCCAAGGCGTACGACGCGGTGGCCGCCGGGCGGGGCGCGGCGAGCATCGCCTACCGCCCCTCGATCGAGCTGGCCGAGCCGACCACCGACCGGGCCGCGCTGGCCGAGGCGCTGACGGCGGCCCTGGCCGCGTCCCGTTCGGCCGAGATCGAGCGGGGCACCACCCTGGTCGGCCCGCACCGCGACGAGTTGGCGCTCACCCTCGGCCCGCTGCCCGCCAAGGGGTACGCCAGCCACGGCGAGTCCTGGTCGTTCGCGCTCGCGCTGCGGCTGGCCGGTTACGACCTGCTGCGCGCCGACGGGATCGAGCCGGTGCTGGTGCTCGACGACGTCTTCGCCGAACTGGACACCGGCCGTCGGGATCGGCTGGCGGAGCTGGTCGGTGGGGCGAGTCAACTGCTGGTGACGTGCGCGGTGGACGACGACGTGCCGGCGGCCCTGCGCGGCACCCGCTACCAGGTCTGCGAGGGGACGGTCCGCCGTGTCGAATGAACCACGCGCCAACCGGGGCGATGCCGGGCGGCCCGGCGACACCACCGGGGCGGGTACGCCGGGAGCGGCGGGCGCCGACGGCGGTGCGCAGCCGGATGCCGCGACCGGCCCGGAGCTGGCCAGGGCGGTACTCGACGCGGCGCTGTCCCGCCGGCAGGCGGCGGCCCGCGCACGGCGTACCCCCGGCGGTGGCTCCGGTGGCGACGGCGCCGGCGGCTCGGGGCGGCGGCTGCGCGGCTATTCCGGTCCGGGCCCCGACCCGCGCGACCCGCAGCCGCTCGGCGCGGTGCTGAACCGGCTGGTGAAGGCGCGCGGCTGGCAGCAGCCCGCGGCCGAGGCCACGGTGTTCGGGGCGTGGGAGCGGGTGGTGGGCGCGGAGGTCGCCCAGCACAGCCGGCCGGTGAAGCTGGAGAACGGCGAGCTGACCGTGGAGGCCCGCTCGACCGCCTGGGCGACGCAGCTGCGGCTGCTGGCCGGTTCGCTGCTCAAGCAGATCGCCAGCGAGGTCGGCCACAACGTGGTGCGCAAGCTGCACATCCACGGCCCGGCCGCGCCGTCGTGGCAGAAGGGGCCGCGGCGGGTGCGGGGCCGTGGGCCGCGCGACACCTACGGCTGAGCGGGCGGGTCAGTTCTGCCGGGCGGCGCGCCGGCGTTCGCGCTGTTCCCGGGTGTAGCGCTTTCGCTCGGCCAGGTCGCGTTTCCAGGCCTCGCGGGCCTCGGCCGAGCCGCCCTGGATCGCTCCCTGCACGCCTTCGGCCGGCCCGGCGAGGTACCGGTACGCCCACCGCAGGAACCGGCCGCCCTCGCCCGGGGAACTCTTGGCCGCGCCGTCCTCGCTCATCTGGGCCTCCACCCTCCCGCCACTTGATTGGCGCACCAACAGTTGGTGTACCAATGATCGGTACGATAGTCATCGTGCGTCAGGAGGGCAACAGATGAGCGAACCACCGGTCGGTGCCGACCCGCTGGCACTGGAACAGCAGGTCTGCTTCGCCCTGTCGGTGGCCGCGCGCAGCGTCGTGGCCGTCTACCGGCCGCTGTTGGAGCCGATGGGCCTGACCCATCCGCAGTACCTGGTCATGCTGGCGCTGTGGCAGCACGCGCCGCTGTCCGGCCGCGACCTCAGCCGCCTCCTGCAACTCGACCCGGGCACCCTGTCACCGCTGCTCAAGCGCCTCGAAGCGGCCGGCTACCTGCGGCGTGAGCGCGACGCCGCCGACGAGCGCAGCCTCGCGGTCACCCTCACCCCCAGCGGAGTGGCACTCCGTGCTCAGGCGCAACGCATCCCGGCCGCGATCGTCCAACGGCTCGGGCTGCCGATCGAGGACCTGCAACAGCTGCACGCCGTCCTCACCCAGGTGATCCTCGCGGCCAACCGTCCCGGCGGCGATCACCCCACCCCGCAGGCCGGTCAGGCGTCCGCGTAGACCGCGAAGCCGCGCTCGGCGCAGCGCCGGTAGAAGGCGGCCAGAACGCCCAACTCGGCGCAGGTGAAGTTCCACTGCGGCGGATCGCCGCTCTCGTCGCGCAACGCGTCGAGTCGGCTCTCCAGCCACCGCAGCTGCTGTTCGGCCAACCGGCCGTCACCGAGCAAGGCCCGCAGCACGACGCTCACCGACTCGAACGTGACGGCGTCGCCGTACTCGCGGTGGCTGGTCACGAAACGCTCGATCCCGCCGGCGATCCACGCGCAGCCGTCCGGGTCGATGACCGGGTCCTCGTCCTCGGCAGCGGCGTCTGTGGCGTACAACACACCTTCGAGGCCGAGCAGGAGATCAACCAGCTCGGTGTAGGCGGTCGCCCGGACGGTGCCGGTCTTCGCGATCAGCTCGGCCAGCGCCGCCGTCGGCGCGGAGATTCGGGGTACGTCGACGATCTCGCCGAAGTCGACGAACTCGGCCGGCGCGACCGGATCGTAGAAGCGGCCGGTCCGCGGCCAGTGCACCGCGACGTTGTCCAGCCCCATCTGTCACCTCTTAAAGAGCACGTGTCGGGTCGATCGGGTCGATCGTCCCGGTTCCGACCGGTAAAGATCAAGGGCGGTTCCGGGGCGCCGCAAACGTACGGCACGGGCGGGCTGGCCGCGACCCCCGACCCGCCCGGGCGCGGGTCAACCCGTCCGGGGGCGGCGCGTGCGATCGGAGCCTGGCGTGTGGGGGGAGTCGTGGGCAGCGGGGTTCTGCCGGCTATGGACATCTCAGCCGCCTCGTTGAGGGTGCCGAGTGGTGGTTCTGTCCTTCGCGCACAGTAGGATTGACGGTGAGACGAAGACCCGGTGCGGAGCGTGCGACGGGGCCGGTGGCCCCAGGATCAATTCTCCACGTCGGGTCGAGCCGATCGCGATCCGCGGGCAACCGCGGCGACCGGCGCGTTCGACCCGCTGTCCGGAAGTCTCCGGCACCGGTCCGCGCGCCGACGTCGCGTCCTGTCCGCCGAACCCGCGCCCGACGCGCCCTATCCGGCGCCGACGACGCGAGAAAGTGGCCGAGGGTGGCAGCGCAGGACAAGCAGGAGTACGGCGCAGAGTCGATCACCGTTCTCGAAGGGCTGGAGGCGGTCCGCAAGCGGCCCGGTATGTACATCGGGTCGACCGGCGAGCGTGGTCTGCACCACCTCGTCTGGGAGGTCGTCGACAATGCGGTGGACGAGGCACTGGCCGGATACTGCGACACCATCGACGTGGTGCTGCTCGCCGACGGCGGCGTCCGGGTCACCGACAACGGCCGTGGTTTCCCCGTCGACCTGCACCCGAAGCTCAAGAAGCCGGGTGTGGAGGTCGCGCTGACCGTGCTGCACGCGGGTGGCAAGTTCGACGGCAAGGCGTACGCGGTCTCCGGCGGTCTGCACGGTGTCGGCGTCTCCGTCGTGAACGCGCTCTCCACCCGGATGGCAGTGGAGATCCACAAGTCCGGCTTCGTGTGGCGACAGCAGTACAACAACTCCAAGCCCGGTCCTCTGGAGAAGGGTGAGACCACCGACCGCAGCGGCTCGGCGGTCTCCTTCTGGCCCGACCCCGACGTCTTCGAGACCGTCGACTTCGACTTCCAGACCATCTACCGGCGACTCCAGGAGATGGCCTTCCTCAACCGCGCGCTGCGCATCCACCTGCTCGACGAGCGGGTGGCCGAGGAGGAGGACGGCCGGCAGCGCGAGGTCACCTTCTTCTACGAGGGCGGCATCGCCGACTTCGTCCGGCACCTCAACGCCTCGAAGAACCCGATCCACAAGACCGTGGTCGAGTTCGGCGCCGAGGAGGAGGGCATGTCGGTCGAGATCGCCATGCAGTGGAACGAGTCGTACGGCGAGTCGGTCTACACCTTCGCCAACACGATCAACACGCACGAGGGCGGCACCCACGAGGAGGGCTTCCGGTCCGCGCTGACCAGCGTGGTCAACCGGTACGGCACCGACAAGAAGCTGCTCAAGGGCGACGAGAAGCTCTCCGGCGAGGACATCCGCGAAGGGCTCGCGGCGATCATCTCGGTCAAGTTGGCCAACCCGCAGTTCGAGGGTCAGACCAAGACCAAGCTGGGCAACACCCCGGTGAAGAGCTTCGTGCAGCGAGTCTGCAACGAGTGGCTGGTCGACTGGTTCGACCGTAACCCGGCCGAGGCCAAGATGATCATCACGAAGGCCTCCCAGGCTGCCCGCGCCCGGATCGCCGCCCAGCAGGCGCGCAAGCTGGCCCGGCGCAAGTCGCTGCTGGAGTCCGGCTCGATGCCGGGCAAGCTGGCCGACTGCCAGTCCACCGACCCGCGCGAGTCCGAGGTGTTCATCGTCGAGGGCGACTCGGCAGGTGGTTCGGCCAAGCAGGGTCGCGACCCGCGCACGCAGGCGATCCTGCCGATCCGCGGCAAGATCCTCAACGTGGAGAAGGCCCGGATCGACCGGGTCCTCAAGAACAACGAGGTCCAGGCGCTGATCACCGCGCTGGGCACCGGCATCCACGACGACTTCGACATGGAGAAGCTGCGCTACCACAAGGTGGTGCTGATGGCCGACGCGGACGTCGACGGCCAGCACATCCAGACGCTGCTGCTCACCCTGCTGTTCCGCTTCATGCGCCCGCTTGTCGAGCTGGGCCACGTCTACCTGGCCGCCCCGCCGCTCTACAAGATCAAGTGGAACAAGAAGGGCGACGACGCGCAGTACGCCTACTCCGACCGCGAGCGGGACGGGCTGATCGCGCTGCGCCAGCAGAAGAAGCCGAACGCCAAGCCGGACGACATCCAGCGGTTCAAGGGCCTCGGCGAGATGAACTATCCCGAGCTGTGGGAGACCACGATGAACCCGGCGACGCGTACCCTGCGTCAGGTCACGCTCGACGACGCGGCAACCGCCGACGAGTTGTTCAGCGTGCTGATGGGTGAGGACGTCGAGGCGCGCCGGTCGTTCATCCAGCGCAACGCCAAGGACGTCCGGTTCCTGGACATCTGACGGACCGTGGTGGATCGGCCGGGCAGCGCCCGGCCGACCCGCTGGTCCACAGAGTTATCCACAGCTTGGCCGGTATCCACAGCCGTTATCCACAGCACGAAAACGACTCTGAGTCTGATAAGGGTATACAGTGACCGATTCTCCCGAGTCCACACCGAACGAGCCCGAGGTCCCCGCCGAGGCCATCGCCGCGGTGGTCGCGCACGACCGGATCGAACCGGTCGGGCTCGAGGTGGAGATGCAGCGCTCCTACCTCGACTACGCGATGAGCGTCATCGTCGGTCGCGCGCTGCCGGACGTCCGGGACGGCCTCAAGCCGGTCCACCGCAAGATCCTCTACGCCATGTTCGACTCCGGCTATCGGCCGGACCGCGGCTACGTGAAGTGCTCCCGCGTCGTCGGCGACGTGATGGGCCAGTTCCACCCGCACGGCGACTCGGCGATCTACGACGCGCTGGTCCGGATGGCCCAGCCCTGGTCGCTGCGCTACCCGCTGGTCGACGGCAACGGCAACTTCGGCTCGCCCGGAAATGATCCGGCTGCGGCCATGAGATACTGCTTGTCCGGAGATGTTCGTATTCGTACCGCTGCGGGTAGCCTGCGGATCGCGGACGTGGTGTCGGACGCCGCACCCTCCAGCGAGACCGACATCGACCTGAAGGTCCGCGACCGCAACGGTGACCTGGTCCGCGCCTCGAAGTTCTTCCACTCCGGCGAGCACCCCACCCTGCGGCTGCGCACCCGCGAGGGGTACGAGCTGACCGGCACCCACAACCACCCGGTGCTCTGCCTGGTGGACGTGGCGGGCGTGCCGACCCTGCTGTGGAAGCTGCTCGCCGAGATCTCCCCCGGTGACCGGGTGGTCCTGCAGCGCAGCGTGCCGGACGAGATCGGCTACCCGATGCTGGAGCACGTCGAGGCCGCGATCGTCGCCGGCGCCTTCGTCAGCGAGGGGTGGGTCTCTCCGGGCCGGGCCGGGTTCAACAACGTCGACCGGGAGTTCTTCGTCCGCGTCCTCGCGGCCTACGACCTCGCCGTCGGTGGGCCTCGCTACGTCAGCGAGCGGGTCATCGCCTCCGGGAGCACGCTGCACGAGCTCGACGTGCAGGAGCTCACCGCGCTGCGGACGAGCCTCCTCGGCGACATGGTGGGCGCGCGCAGCGCCGCGAAGTTCGTTCCCGAGTTCGTCTGGCAGGGGCCGGCCGCGGTCAAGCGGGCGTTCCTCCAGGCGCTGTTCGAGGGTGACGGCTCGTCGTCGCTGCTGCCGCGCAACACCATGCAGATCTCGTACTCGACGCGTAGCGAGCAGCTGGCGGCCGAGGTCCAGCAGTTGCTGCTGGAGTTCGGCGTGATCAGCCGGCAGACCCGCTACGACGACGGCGAGATCAAGGTCGTGGTGACCAACCGCCGCGACGCCCGGATCTTCGCCGCGCACGTCGGGTTCCTCGGTCGTAAGCAGGCCAAGCTGGAGGCCGAGCTGGCCCAGGTGCCGGCGAGCAGTACGGCACTCTCCAGCGACCATGTGCCGCTGGTCGGCGACTTCATCCGTGAGCACGGCGCGACGCGCTGGACCGAGCGGGACTGGTTGCGTCGGCACAACGTGGACCGCATCGAGCGGTGGGAGCGGGACCGCGACGGGATCGCCGCCCGGATCACCAACACCGAGGTGCTCGACGTGGTCGAGCCGCTGGTCGACGGTCGCTTCTACTACGCCGAGGTGGCGCAGATCACGGACGCCGGCGTGCAGCCGGTCTACAGCGTCCGGGTCGACACCGACGACCACTCGTTTGTCTCGGACGGGTTCGTCAGCCACAACACCGAGTGCAAGCTCGACCCCCTCGCCATGGAGATGCTGCGGGACATCGACGAGGACACCGTCGACCTGCAGGACAACTACGACGGCCGGGCCAAGGAGCCCACGATCCTGCCGTCGCGGATCCCCAACCTCCTGGTGAACGGCTCCGAGGGCATCGCGGTGGGCATGGCCACCAAGATCCCCCCGCACAACCTGCGCGAGATCGGCGCGGCGGTGCAGTGGTGCCTGGAGCACCCGGAGGAGGACGAGGAGACCACCCTCGAAGCCCTGCTCGGCATCGTCAAGGGTCCGGACTTCCCGACCCACGGTCTCATCGTCGGCACGACCGCGATCCAGGACGCGTACCGCACGGGTCGCGGCTCGATCCGGATGCGCGCCGTGGTGGAGGTCGAGGAGGATAAGCGGGGCCGGCCCTGCCTGGTCGTCAGCGAGCTGCCCTACCAGGTCAACCCGGACAACCTGGCCGAGCGGATCGCCGAGCTGATCAAGGAGGGCAAGCTCGCCGGGATCGCCGACATCCGCGACGAGTCCTCCGGTCGTACCGGCATGCGGATCGTGCTGGTGCTCAAGCGCGACGCGGTCGCCAAGGTGGTGCTGAACAACCTCTACAAGCACACCCAGCTCCAGGAGACCTTCGGCGCCAACATGCTGGCCCTCGTCGACGGGGTGCCGCGCACGCTCAACCTGGCCCAGTTCATCCGCTACTACGTCGAGCACCAGATCGACGTGATCCGCCGACGGACCGCCTTCCGGCTGCGCAAGGCCGAGGAGCGGGCGCACATCCTGCGCGGTCTGGCCAAGGCGCTGGACGCCCTCGACGAAGTGATCGCGCTGATCCGGCGCTCGCCCACCGTGGACGACGCCCGGCAGGGCCTGATCCGGCTGCTGGAGATCGACGAGATCCAGGCCACCGCGATCCTGGACATGCAGCTGCGCCGCCTCGCGGCCCTGGAGCGGCAGCGGATCGTCGACGACCTCACCAAGCTCGAGATCGAGATCGCCGACCTCAAGGACATCCTGGCCAAGCCGGAGCGGCAGCGCCGGATCGTCTCGGAGGAGCTGGGCGAGATCGTCGCCAAGTGGGGCGACGAGCGGCGTACGCAGATCATTCCGTTCGACGGCGAGGTCTCCATGGAGGACCTCATCGCCCGC
Source organism: Micromonospora orduensis (assembly GCF_006228125.1). Classification (GTDB taxonomy): domain Bacteria; phylum Actinomycetota; class Actinomycetes; order Mycobacteriales; family Micromonosporaceae; genus Micromonospora; species Micromonospora orduensis. Next base: position 12,458 of record NZ_VDFY01000251.1, read on the forward strand.
GAGGACGTGGTCGTCACGATCACCCGGACCGGGTACGCCAAGCGGACCAAGGTCGATCTCTACCGCTCGCAGCGTCGCGGCGGCAAGGGGGTCAGCGGCGCCACGCTGCGGCAGGACGACATCGTCAGCCACTTCTTCGTCTGCTCAACCCACGACTGGATCCTGTTCTTCACCAACAAGGGGCGGGTGTACCGGGCCAAGGCGTACGAGCTGCCGGAGGCCAGTAGGGTAGCCAAGGGCCAACACGTGGCCAATCTGCTCGCTTTCCTACCCGACGAGCAGATCGCGCAGATCATCGAAATCCCGAACTACCAGGTAGCCCCCTATCTGGTACTGGCCACGAAGAACGGCCTGGTGAAGAAGACGCGGCTCGAGGAGTTCGACTCCAACCGTTCCGGCGGCATCATCGCGATCAACCTGCGCGATGAGGACGAGCTGGTCGGTGCTGCGCTGGTGGCACCGGAGAACGACCTGCTGCTGGTCTCCAAGAAGGCGCAGGCGATCCGGTTCAACGCCTCGGACGAGGCGTTGCGGCCGATGGGCCGCGCCACCTCAGGCGTGATCGGTATGCGGTTCACGGACGACGACGTCCTGCTCGCCATGGAGGTCGTCCGGGAGGGCCTGGACGTTCTGGTGGCGACGAACGGGGGATACGCGAAACGTACCCCCATCGAGGAATACCCGGTGCAGGGCCGGGGAGGTAAGGGCGTGTTGACTGCGAAGATCACCGAACGGCGCGGTGGTCTGGTCGGCGCGGTGGTGATCGACCCGGACGACGAGCTCTTCGCGATCACCAGCAACGGTGGTGTCATCCGGACTCCGGTGAAGCCTGTACGCCGTACGCGTGACCGGAACACAATGGGGGTTAAGCTGATGGACCTCCCGGACGGCGTGACTATCGTGGCGATTGCTCGCAATGCCGACGAGCCTGACGAACAGGACTAGTTGAATGACGGAGACACAGGCGAAGTCGGGGAACACGGGGACCTCGGCCAACCCGGTCGACGAGGAGGCCGCCAAGGGCGGCACACCAGCGACCGGCCGCGCGGCCGTGGGCCGGGCAACGGTCCCCGCCGACGCGCCTGCCCCGAAATTCACCCGGGCTCCCGGTATGACACCTCCGCCGGAGCCCGCCGAGGACGGCGGATCGGGCGACAAGGGTGAGACGGCTGGTGTCGAGGCGCCGACGTCCGCCGCCACGCCCCCGGCAGCGGCGGCGCCGCCGGCCCGCCCGACGACCACACAGCCGATCACCACCCGGCCCGGTCAGGCGACATCCGCCGGGACCACAGGCACCCAGCCCCGGATCACGCCCGGCATGACCCAGCCGGACTCGGGTCGTACCGGCGGTGCCGGTCGGCCGGCCAGCGGCGGTGGGCTGCCCCCGGGCATCGGTAACCCGTCGGCCGTGGGGGCCGCCCGGGTCGGCGACGCGGTACGCGCCGCGCGTACCTCGGTCAGTTCCGCAGCGTCCCGCGGACCGCGGCGGGCCCGGCTGAACCTCAAGCGGATCGACCCCTGGTCCGTGATGAAGTTCGCGTTCGCCGTGTCGGTGGTGCTGTTCATCGTCGTGGTGGTCGCCACGTCGGTGCTCTACCTGGCGCTTGACGCGATGGGCGTGTTCCAGAGCGTCAACGACAGCCTGAGCGACCTGGTCAACGCCGGCGGTGGGCAGAGCACCAGTGGCTTCCAGATCACCGCCAAGGGCGTGATCCTCAGCTCGGCCCTCATCGGCCTGGTCAACGTGGTGCTGTTCACCGCGCTGGCCACGCTGGGAGCGTTCGTCTACAACGTCTGCGCTGACCTGGTCGGCGGGATCGAGCTGACCCTCGCCGAGCGGGACTGAGTGACCGGGACGCCGGGGCACCGCGGAAAGCGGTCGCTCCGGCGTCCCGTACTCGGGTAGGTTTTGCAGGCGGCGACGACCCGGCTCGCAGGTGCGGACCCCGATTTGGGGCTGGCCCGGCAGATGGGTTAATCTTGCTCGTCGTAACGCGGGGCTATAGCTCAGTCGGTTAGAGCGCAGAGCTGATAACTCTGAGGTCGATGGTTCGATTCCATCTAGCCCCACCGCATGTCGTCCGACGGTAGTCGAGCGCGAGGGGTCGCCCCATGTTCAAGAAGCTGCTGATTCTGGCCGGCGTCGTCGGCGTGGCCGCCGTCGTCTACAACAAGGTCAAGGCCTCGAACGACGAGCGCGCCCTGTGGCACGAGGCGACCACCGCGCCCGACCTGCGCTGAGGTTCAGCGGCGAAACGGTTGGCGGCGCCGCAGCCGCCCGACGGGGCCCTAGCTCAACTGGCAGAGCACTGCCTTTGCAAGGCAGGGGTTAGGGGTTCGAGTCCCCTGGGCTCCACCCTTGGATCAGCAGGTCAGCGGCTTGGTCGAGGCGATCATCGACCGGGCCGCTGCTTCGTTTTCCGGCTGTTGTGCAGTCGGATCCTCGGAAGGTCGGCCCGGGCTACCAGCAGCAGCTGTCCCGGTCAGGACGCTGTCGCACCTCGTGCCGGCTCTGGCTCGACAGAAACTCCCCGTCGCCATGGCCGATCGCCATCAGCGTGTCGCTGTTCAGCATCGGATGCAGGCTGTCGATGAGAACTGCCAACCCCGACCTGAAGTCGGCACGCCCGAGCGGCCGGCCGGTGGGCAGTTCCGATACCTCGAGGACGCGCCGCGTCTCTTGACGCTTGGTCAATGAACGGTCACGCCGAGCACGCTGACAAGGCATAACACCCGTGCCCTGGCCGAGGCTTCGGCGAGGCGGCCCCGCGACTCTTCTGATGGCAGTGACAGAAGACCTCGCACCGCACCGACTCTGCATGCATAATGAATGCATGGTTGCTCTCCAGATTCGGGACGTGCCGGAAGAAGTACGGGACGCCCTGGCAGCGCAAGCCAAAGCGCGCGGGCAGTCCCTCCAGGCGTACCTGCTGGAGTTGGTGGAGACGCAGGCCCGACGGCTGCGCAATACGGCAGCCCTCGATCGCTTCGCCGGCCGATCGGACGGTACTCGCTCCCTGCCGGGGGAGAGTGCCGCCGAGTTGAGCGACCAGCGAGAGCAGCGCGGACCGTGGGGAAGCGCCGCGTGATCGTCGTGGATGCGTCGGCCTTGGCCGATGCCCTGGTCGATGACGGACCGGTAGGCGACGCGGCGCGGGCAGAACTGACCGGAGATCCGCACTGGGCCGCGCCAGGCCATCTTCTGGTCGAGGTCATGTCCGTGATCAGAGGCAAGGTCCTCGGGGGGAAGCTCGGCCTTGCCCGTGCTCAGGAGGCGGTCGACACCCTACCCTCGTTGGTCATCGACGAGGTGGGCGTCGCGATGCTGCTTGACCGGATGTGGCAGTTGCGGGGCAATGTCACGGCGTACGACGCGGCTTACGTCGCGGCGGCGGAGTTGATGGCCTGCCCACTCGTGACGGGTGATGGTCGGCTCGCCAAGGCCAGCGGCGTCCGCTGCGAGATCCGACTGCTCGGGGCGTCCTGACGGCACCGCCCGAGGATCATCGGCCTGACGCCCTTGGACCGGCTATCGCGACCGGCAGCGGCTCACCGACGACCGTCATACCGTGGTTCGCATGGTGGTACCTCCGGCCCACCAGCACTTTCCTGGTTGATCTCGGTCCCGGATAAAGCCAAACGGTCACGCCGTCTCCTGGCCAGGAATCCGATCAATGGCTGAGGCAGCCTGACGAGCCCGCGCCGGCAGGACACGGCCGTAGGGGCGATTCGCTGCTGCGCGGCTACGTGGCTTGCCACCGGGTAGCAGTGCACCGGCCAGTGCTGCATGATCAGCGCGTGGGCCAGTTGCCGGGAGATGTCAGGTCGTGTTACCGGTTCTTCGCGTTCTACCTCGCCAATGGCACGCTGTGCCTAGAGGGTCTGCTGCACCGATAGGTGACATCTGAGTTGGCTTGCCCTGGTGGCGGGCTGGAAGGATGTTGCTGTGCCCAAGCCCTACCCCCGTGAGTTCCGCGATGACGTTGTGCGGGTGGCCCGTGATCGT
>NZ_VDFY01000147.1 GCF_006228125.1 Micromonospora orduensis
GGTCCAGGCCGTCCGGCGCCCCCGGCGACGCCCCCGCCAACCAGCCCGGGGTGGACGCCGAGGGAGGCCGACGGCCCGCCCCGGACGGCCTGGACCAGCTGGCCCGCCTCACCGACCAGACCGCGCTGACCGCCTGCCTGGCCGACGTGGCCACGGAGCACGGTTCCGCACCGCTGGTGGTCGAGGTGATCGACTTCGCCGAGTTCCAGGGTGAGCAGGCGCTGGTCATCCGGTTCACCGACTCCACCGGGGCCCGCTGGGCCTGGGTGAGCGGTCCGGAGTGCGGTGTCCCAGGGTCCGGCTCGGACACGCGGTATTCGACGCGGGTAGGGTGAATCAACGGTCACCGGTGCGATGACCTTCCACGTGACCTGACCCACCGGATGCCCGGCTCGGGAATCCCCGGTTCGTACGATGACGTTCTGGAAGTCAGCTGCCGGCACCTCCCAGGCGTCGGCACTCGGATCGGCGTCGGTGCGCACCGACACCGAACACACACAACGCGGGAGACGGCAGTGGACGAGGTCCGCAACCTGATCATCATCGGCTCCGGGCCGGCCGGTTACACGGCGGCGGTCTACGCCGCACGCGCCAACCTGAAGCCACTGATCATCGAGGGCGTCCAGTCCGGTGGCGCGCTGATGACCACCACCGAGGTGGAAAACTTCCCCGGCTTCGCCGACGGCATCCTCGGCCCCGAACTGATGGACAACATGCGTAAGCAGGCCGAGCGGTTCGGCGCCGAGTTCCTCACCGACGACGTGACCCGGGTCGAGCTGGTGGACACCGGTGATGCCGGTTCCGGCGCGGTGAGCACCGTCTGGGTCGGCGAGACCGCGTATCGGGCCCGTTCGATCATCCTCTCCACCGGGTCGGCCTGGCGTCCGCTGGGCGTGCCCGGCGAGCAGGAGTACCTGGGCCACGGCGTCTCCTCGTGCGCCACCTGTGACGGGTTCTTCTTCCGCAATCAGCACATCGTGGTCGTCGGCGGCGGCGACTCGGCGATGGAGGAGGCCAGCTTCCTCACCCGCTTCGCCGACTCGGTCACCATCATCCACCGGCGCGACTCGTTCCGAGCCAGCAAGATCATGGCCGACCGGGCGCTGAGCAACGAGAAGATCAAGGTCGAGTGGAACAGCACCGTCGAGGAGATCCTGGGCGACGACGGCAAGGTCACCGGCGTACGGGTCCGCAACGTGCACAGCGGCGAGACCAAGGTGCTGGACGTGACAGGCGTGTTCGTGGCCATCGGTCACGACCCGCGCAGTGAGCTGTTCCAGGGCCAGGTCGAGCTGGACGACGAGGGCTACGTGAAGGTCCAGGCCCCGAGCACCCGCACCAACGTGCCAGGTGTGTTCGCCGCCGGCGACGTGGTCGACCACACCTACCGTCAGGCGATCACCGCGGCCGGCACCGGCTGTGCCGCCGCGCTCGACGCCGAGCGGTTCATCGCGACGCTCAGCTGAAACAAGGAACACATCCCGGAGGAGGGGCACAGTGGGAAATACCAAGGCGGTCACGGACAAGAGCTTCGTCGCTGACGTGCTGCAGGCGGACAAGCCGGTTCTGGTGGACTTCTGGGCCGAGTGGTGCGGCCCCTGCCGCAAGGTGTCGCCGCTGCTCGAGGAGATCGCCGGCGAGATGGGCGACCGGGTAAGCATCGTCAAGCTCAACATCGACGAGAACCCGGAGACCGCCCGCGCCTACCGGGTGATGTCCGTGCCGACGCTCACCGTGTTCAAGAACGGCCAGCCGGTGCAGTCGATCGCGGGTGCCAAGCCGAAGGGCGAGCTGGTCCGGCTCATCGAATCAGCTCTCTGAGCAGCAGAAAAACCACCGAATCCCGTACCCCTTGAAGGGGTGCGGGGTTCGCTGTTTCCGGGCCCGAACCGCCGGCGTTTTTCCCGGCCCGAGCCCCACGCCGCCCCGGAACGCATAGCCTCAAGCGGAGGCCGCGCCCGGCCAGCCAGCGTCGTGCAGAGGGGGTCGTGCGTGCATCCGATCCGACCCGGTGACCGGGGACCAGCGGTCACGGAGATCCGAACCATCCTCACCGGCCTCGACCTGCTCGCGTCCACGGCCGGCCCGAACGCCGACGAGTTCGACCTCGACACCGAACGGGCGGTCCGCGCGTTCCAGCAGTCCCGCGGGCTCAGCGTCGACGGCCGGGTCGGGTCGGAGACCTGGGGGGCGCTGGACGCCGCCCGCTGGCGGCTCGGCGCCCGCACCCTCTACCACGCGGTCCCCGACCCACTCACCGGCGAGGACGTCCGGTCGCTCCAGGAGCGACTGCTGGAGATGGGGTACGACGTGGGCCGCGCGGACGCCATCTACGGCATCCGCACCTCCCGCGCGGTGGCCCAGTTCCAGCGGGAGGTCGGGCTCACCCCCGACGGCTCCTGCGGGCCGCACACCATGAACGCGCTGCGCCGGATCGGCCGCAAGGTCGTCGGTGGCCGCCCCCAGTGGCTGCGCGAGTCCGACGCCATCCGGCAGTCCGGGCCGGCGCTGGTCGGCAAGACCGTCGTCATCGACCCAGGGCACGGCGGCACCGACCCGGGCATGGTGGTGCCCGACGGGCCGCTGCGCTGGACGGAGGCGGACCTGGTGCACGACCTGGCCAGCCGGCTGGAGGGGCGGCTCGCCGCGTCCGGGGTGCGCGTGCAGCTGACCCGGGGACCGGCGCCCGACAGCTGCCTGCCGGACACGGACCGGGCCCTGCTGGCCAACTCGCTCGGCGCCGACGTGTTCATCTCGCTGCACCTCGACGGGCACGCCAACCCGGAGGCGGAGGGGGTGGCGACCTACCACTACGGCACCGACAACGGCGTGACCTCGGCGACCGGCGAGCGGCTGGCCGGGCTGGTCCAGCGGGAGATCGTCGCGCGGACCGGGCTGCGGGACTGCCGTACCCACGCCAAGGCGTGGGACCTGCTGCGGTTGACGCGGATGCCGGCCGTCCGGGTCGAGGTCGGCTACCTCACCTCGCCGACGGACCGCGCCCGGCTGGTCGACCCCCGGTTCCGAGACCGGGTGGTGGAGGCGATCGTGGCCGCCGTGCAGCGGATGTACTACCCGATCGAGCGGGACGTGCCGACCGGCTCGCTCGACGTCAGCGAACTGCGGGCGGTGGTGACCGCCGCCACGGTGGTCAGCTGAGCGGCGGTGCCGCGGCGGGTGCTCAGCCGCCGGTGGAGCGGGTCGCCGGGGCGGGCCGCACCGGACGGAGCAGGGTCTCCGGGCTCATCGAGCCGAGCAGCTTCTCCAGCGCGTACTCGACGTCGGACTTCCAGCTCAGGGCCGTCCGCAGCTCAAGGCGCAACCGGGGGAACCGGGGATGCGGCCGGACGGTCTTGAAGCCGACGGAGAGGAAGAAGTCGGCCGGTGCGACGCACCCACCCGCCGGGTCGTCGGCGTCCCCGAACTTCGCGTCGCCGAACGCCTCGATCGCCTTGATCCCCCGCTTGGTCAGGTCCCGGGCGACGCCCTGCACCAGCATCCGACCCAGCCCGCCGCCGGCGAACGCGGCCACCACGTTGGCGGTCATCAACAGCGCCGCGTCGGCGGAGACCGGCGACGTGGGGAAGGCCATCGAGCGGGGCACGTAGGCCGGCGGGGCGTACATCACGAAGCCGGCCGGCATGCCGTCGACGTACGCGAGCTTGCCGCAGGAACCCCACTCCAGCAGGGTCTGGGAGACCCACGCCTCCTTCTCCAGACCCGGGTCACCGGCGGCGCAGGCCCGGTCGGCGGACACCGGATCCAGCTCCCAGTAGACGCACTGCCGGCAGGGGCGAGGAAGGTCCTCCAGCGTGTCGAGGGTCAGGCTGACCAGACGTCGCGACATATGGCGCATCCCCACAATAGGCTCGGCGGTGAGACCGGCACGCAACGACAGCGCCGCCTTCCTGTCCCCGACGAGCGATCGTACGCCGCCGATCGGCGGTACGGGAGGGGACGCGCAGATCGTCACCGCACCGGGGGACGGGTCCGGGATGTGGACGATCAGCCTCGGCAGGCCGGCGTGCTGGCCGGAGGCGGCTAGGATCGACATTCGGTGTCCCGGCCGCCATGGTCGCCTGCGTGCGGGGTACCCGGGGCGGGAGCCACCCGAGCAGCGATCGAGGTGAGGTCATGACCGGCACGACACTCGACGACTACACCGACCGGTACGCCCGGCGGGTACGAGGGATGACCGCCTCCGAGATCCGAGCACTCTTCGCGGTGGCCAGCAGGCCGGAGGTCGTCTCGCTCGCCGGTGGAGCACCGTACATCGCCGCCCTGCCGCTCGACGCGGTCGGTGAGATGCTCGGGCGGCTCGGCTCCGAGCACGGCGTCACCACCCTCCAGTACGGCATCGGCCAGGGCACCCTGGAGCTGCGCGAGCGGATCTGCGAGGTGATGGCGCTCTCCGGGATCGACGCCGGGTGCGGCGCCTCCCCGGAGGACGTGGTCGTCACCGTCGGAGGGCAGCAGGCTCTGGACCTGGTGGCCCGACTCTTCCTCGACCCGGGCGACGTGGTGCTCGCCGAGGGGCCGACCTACGTCGGCGCGCTCGGGGTGTTCCAGGCTGCCCAGGCTCAGGTCGCACACGTACCCATGGACGCCGACGGGCTGATCCCGGAGGCACTGGAGGCGGCGATCGCCGACCTGGCCCGCGCGGGCCGGCGGGTGAAGTTCCTCTACACGATCCCCACCTACCAGAACCCGACAGGCGTGACGCTCAGCGAGGAGCGCCGGGAACGGGTGCTCGACATCTGCGAGCGCGCCGGCCTGCTCGTCGTCGAGGACGACCCGTACGGCCAGTTGGGGTTCGAGGGTGACGCGCCGGCGCCGCTGCGGGCCCGCCGCCGCGACGGGGTGTTCTACCTCAGCACGTTCTCCAAGACCTTCGCGCCGGGTCTGCGGGTCGGCTGGATCCTGGCGCCGCACGCGGTCCGCGACAAGCTGGTCATCGCCAACGAGGCGCAGATCCTCTGCCCCAGCGGCTACGCCCAGGCGGCGGTTGCCACCTACCTTGGCACGATGCCGTGGCGGCAGCAGCTCAAGGTCTACCGCGAGGTCTACCGGGAACGTCGCGACGCCCTGCTCGACGCGATGGCCGACCTGATGCCCGAGGGCACCAGCTGGACCACGCCGGCCGGCGGCCTGTTCGTCTGGGCCACCCTGCCCGAGGGGCTCGACTCGAAGGCGATGATGCCGCGCGCGGTCGCCGCCCGGGTCGCGTACGTGCCCGGCACCGGCTTCTACGCCGATGGCACCGGCACCGGCACCATGCGGTTGAACTTCAGCTTCCCGCCGCCGGAGCGGATCCGCGAGGGCGTCCGCCGGCTGGCCGGCGTGATGGAGCAGGAGATCGCGATGCGCCGGGTCTTCGGTGCCGTGGGCGGCGGCGCCGCGGGTCGGCGCGGGCAGGCCGGCTCCGACGTGCCAGGTCCCGACTTGGCATGATGCCGGCATGGGTACGACAGCCGAGCGCCTCCTCGTGACCGATCCCGCCGTCTCGGCCGACCTGCGGGTGCTGGTGCTCGCCGGCGGGCTCTCCTACGAGCGGGATGTGTCGCTGCGCTCGGGCCGCCGGGTGCTCGACGCGTTGCGTGCCGTCGGTGTCGAGGCGGAACTGCGCGACGCCGACGTGGCGTTGCTGCCGGCTCTCGCAGCCGACCCTCCTGACGCCGTGGTGATCGCACTGCACGGCGCAACCGGCGAGGACGGCTCGCTGCGCGGGGTGCTGGACCTGTGCGACATCCCGTACGTCGGCTGCGACGCCCGCGCCTCGCGGCTCGCCTGGGACAAGCCGTCAGCCAAGGCCGTGCTCCGCGAGGCCGGCATCCCCACCCCCGACTGGGTGGCCCTGCCGCACGACCGGTTCTCCGAGCTCGGCGCGGTCGCCGTCCTGGATCGGATCGCCGACCGTCTCGGCCTGCCCATGATGGTCAAGCCGGCGCAGGGCGGTTCGGGGCTGGGTGGCGCGGTGGTCCGGGACGCCGCAGCGCTGCCGGCCGCGATGGTGGGCTGCTTCGCGTACGACTCCACAGCTCTGGTCGAGCGGTACGTGCAGGGAATGGACGTGGCGGTCTCCGTGGTCGATCTCGGCGACGGCCCGCAGGCACTGCCGCCGGTGGAGATAGTGCCCCGCAACGGCGTGTACGACTACGCGGCCCGCTACACCGCCGGGCGGACCACCTGGCACGCGCCGGCCCGACTGGATCCGGAGGTCGCCGCCACTGTGGCGGACGTGGCGCTCGCCGCGCACACCGCGCTGGGCCTGCGCGACCTGTCCCGGGTCGACGTGATCGTGGACGCCGCGGGCCAGCCGCACGTCCTGGAGGTCAACGTCTCACCCGGCATGACGGAGACGTCGCTGCTGCCCCTCGCCGTGCAGGCAGCCGGCCTGGACTTCGGGCGGCTCATCGGCTCGCTGGTCACCCGGGCCGCCACCCGCGTCACCTCTTCCTGACCGCCTCGCCACATCCGTCGCCGGGTTGGTGACGCGAGGTTGGCGGCCGCACGTCCGGTGCCACCGCCAACCTCGTTCGTCAACGACCGTCCTGAGGTACGCCGCGACCGGGCTGCGTGGCCGCGGTCGCCGTCATACCGGCGTCGCGGTCGGGGCCGCCGAGGCGGTGCCCTCGTCCCCCGGTGCGGCGCTCTCGCGCCCGCCGTCGACGCCCTCGGCGTTCCCGTCCTGGCGCGTGGCCTGTTCGGCGCCGCCGGCCTGCGCTGCGGTGCCGGGGGTGTCGTTGTCAGTCGGTGAGTCGGCGGCGTCCATGGCGGTGGGCGAGCGGAGTGCGTCTTTGTCGGTGGACGGGACTTTGTCGGTGGACGGCACTCTGTCGGTGGACGGGACGATGGCGTCCGTCGTCGGGAGGTCGGTGACCGCTCCGCCTTGGCCGTCGTCGTTGCTGCCGTCGTCACCGTCGGGGCCGCTCGCCGGGTCCGGCGCGGGCTCCGGGATCTCCTCCGCCGCCTCGATCACCGAGACGGCCTCCGCCTCTGCTGCGGCGTGCGCGGCGGCGGACTGCGCCAGCAGGCTGGACGGTGCCTGCCACTGGATGCGGGGCGGCTCGGCCAGGGGACGGCCGCCGAACTCCGCCAGCCACGCGGCGACGAGCGCCAGGTTCTCCCGCCACTGCGCCTCGGAGATCGGCGGAAGGATCGAGTCCCACAGAGACAGGAACGTGCCCCGCAGTTGAAGCCGGCCGTACGGTCGGGCCAGGAACCACATGTGCAGGTGCGCCGAGCCGTCACCCCACCGGTTGACGTGCACCCGGGCGACGCCGTCCAGCGACCGGATGGCCCGTTCCAGACGTACGGTCATCACGCCCAGCTCGGCGGCGAGCAGGTTCGGCAGGTCACCCAGGTCGAGGTGGGTCCGCGATTCGAGGATGAGCACCATGGGCAGGCCGGTGGGCCGGTCCATGGCACGGACCCGCCACCGCTCGCCCACCCAGATGTAGGCGTCGTCCGGGGCGTTGCAGGCGGTGCATTCCCGGAGGCCCTCGCCCTTGCGTGGCGGTTCGACCGGGACCGGATCGTCGAGCTGCTTCACGCGCAGGTCACCCTCGAAGGGGAACGAGGGCCACTGGGTGAAGTCCGGGACTGAGGGAGGGGTGTCGTGCACGACGCTGACCCTAACGGAGTCCGGCGCGGCTGTCCCTACCCGATTGACCGGTCACGACCGGTCAGATCAGCGTTCACCGTCGATCGGTCCAGCGATATCCACAGGCTGCCGAGATCCCCAACACAGGCCGTCATCCACAGGCTGGCACCCGCTTTCACGCGGGGTTTCACGTGAAACGGGGGGTGCCTGTGGACAACCGGTGTGGATAACTTTTCGATCCCTCGTTCGTTGTGCGCCGATCGTCGAGCGCCGCGTCGGAGTGAGTTCTTCGACCCCTACGTCACGGGTGAAACCAGGGCTGAAACCTCCGCAGCCGACCGTGCCAGCTGCGGCTCCGGCCACCGCACCGGTTGGTCACCAGAACCCGCCCCTCGGTCCCTGACCGCCAGCCGACGTGCATCCCCCGGGACGACGTCTCGCCGGACGGCAGGGGCGACGTCCGTCGCAGTGCGGGCCGCGCTACAGGGCAACTCCTGCCGTGCGCTCGGCCAGCCCATCCACCGGCCCTCCCTGGCGTGATCTGCCGGAACCGCCGCCGCCCGGCTTGGAACCGTTCTGGCGCTCCCGTTCTCGGTGCTCGAGGCCCTACGGTCGGCGCGTGGTTCCCGACGCAGCAGTCTCCGCCTAGCGGTCCCGACCCAGCGCTCGCGACCCAGCGGTCCGGCCCGGCGTCCCCGACCCAGCGCTCGCGGCTCAGCGGTCCCGACCCGGGACTCGCGACTCAGCGCTCGTGGCCCGGCGCTCGTGGCCCGGCGCTCGTGGCCCGGCGTGCCCAGGTCCGGCGATCCCGGCCGGCGGCCCAGCCCTGGTGACCCCGGCCTGGCGCGCACCCCGGCGTGCCCACAGGTCCGCACTGCCGGACCGACGCGCCACTTCTTGAGCACCCGCATGGGGGTCACGATGCAACGAGAGGCCGCGACTCGGCTCGTTCGGGTGGCAGGTCCTGTCAGGCGGCCGGCAGGACCGGAGGAGGCCGCTCAGCGGGCGCGCGGCCCCTCCTGGGTATCGCTGGAAGGTCAGCTCCTCCGTCGAGCCGCATCGAGCGTCGTTTCACGTGAAACGGCACCGGCGGGAACCGCGTAGCCGTCATCGGAACCCGCAGCCCGGTGGAACGAAGGAGCCGGACCGGCATCGCCGTTTCACGTGAAACGGGGACCCCCGAGTCAGAGACAGAACGGCCGCGCCCCCCGGGAGGAGCGCGGCCGTGGGTGACGAGGTGCGGTCAGTCCTCGTTCTCCTCCTGCTGTTGAACTCCGATGATGCCGACGATCCGCTCCAGGTCGTCGACTGTGGCGAACTCAATCGTGATCTTGCCCTTGCTCCGGCCGATGTCGACCTTCACCCGGGTGTCGAACCGGTCGGACAGTCGGTCGGCGAGGTCGGAGAGGGCGGGCGCGTGGGGCTTTGGCCGGCGCTTCGCGGCCCCCTTCGCCGGACCGTCGTTGAGCGTGAGGGCCACGATCTCCTCGGTCGCACGGACCGAGAGGCCCTCGGCCACGATCCGCATCGCCAGGTGTTCCTGAGCGGCGGACTCGTCAAGGCTCAGCAGGGCGCGGGCGTGCCCCGCCGAGAGGACCCCGGCGGCGACCCGACGCTGCACCTGCGCCGGCAGGTTGAGCAGTCGGATCGTGTTGGAGATCTGCGGGCGGCTCCGCCCGATCCGGCGGGCGAGTTCCTCGTGGGTGGCACCGAACTCCTCCAGCAGTTGCTGGTAAGCGGCTGCCTCTTCCAACGGGTTCAGGTTGGCCCGGTGGATGTTCTCCAACAGCGCGTCGCGGAGCATGGCGTCGTCACGGGTGTCCCGGACGATCGCGGGGATGTTCTCCCGCCCCACAGCCTGGGCGGCCCGCCAGCGGCGCTCGCCCATGACGAGTTCGTACTTCTCGTCGTCGAGCTGCCGCACGACGATCGGCTGGAGGAAGCCGACCTCCTGGATCGAGGTCTTCAGCTCCTCCAGCGCGTCCTCGTCGAAGACCTGGCGGGGCTGCTTGGGGTTCGGCACGATCGCGTCGACCGGGATCTCGGCGAACCGGGCGCCGGGCACCGGGCTGAGCGCCAACTCCGTCTCCGGCCGCAGAGGTGCCGAAACCGCCGCCGCCGGTGTGGACGCCAGGGTCCCCTCGTCGTCGACGGGCTCGTTCTCCGGCTCGGCCGTCGCGGTGCCCACACCGTTGACCGGCCCGGTCGGGATGAGCGCCCCCAGGCCCCGACCCAGACCGCCCCGAGGACGGTTCTTCATGCCACGCCTCCCAGCGTCTCTACCGCACTACGCATTCCGGCCCACCGGCTCCTTGACGCCGCGCTCGGCGATTTCCTGGGCGGCCTCGAAGTAACTCGTGGCTCCCCGCGAACCGGGATCGTAGGTCATCACCGACTGGCCGTAGCTGGGTGCCTCGGAGACCCGGACGTTGCGGGGGATGACCGCCTGGAGGACCTTGTCGCCGAAGTGGTTCCGGACGTCCTGCTCGACCGCGTCGGCCAGCCGGGTGCGGCGGTCGTACATGGTCAGCAGGATCGTGGAGACGTCGAGCTTCGGATTGAGGTGCTGCCGTACCAGGTTGATGTTGTTGATCAGCTGGTTGAGACCCTCCAGGGCGTAGTACTCGCACTGGATGGGGATCAGCACCTCCTGCGCGGCGACCAGGGCGTTGACCGTCAGCAGGCCGAGCGAGGGCGGGCAGTCGATGAAGACGTAGTCGAACTGGCCGGGGTAGGCGGCGATGGCCCGGTCGAGACGGGACTCCCGTGCCACCACCGACACCAGCTCGATCTCCGCGCCGGCGAGGTCGATCGTCGCCGGTACGCACCAGAGGTTGGGGATGCCCTCGACCGCCTGCGCGACCTCGGACAGCGGCACGCTGTTGATCAGGCAGTCGTAGACGTCCGGGATGCCGGTGTGGTGCGGGACGTTGAGCCCGGTGGAGGCGTTGCCCTGCGGGTCGAGGTCGACCACGAGCACCCGGTTGCCGTGCAGGGCGAGTGCCACCGCAAGGTTGACCGTGGTCGTGGTCTTGCCCACGCCGCCCTTCTGGTTGGCGACGCACATGACCCGGGTCCGGTCCGGTCGAGGCATGGTCACCTCGCCACTGGGATTCAGGATCTGCACGGCGCGCATCGCCTCCATAGCCAACGGTGGGTCATCCTCTTCGCGCGTCGGGGTTTCACGTGAAACGTACGTGGGATCTGCGGCCACTGCCGCCAGCGACTCGGCCGATGCCACCGGTATGTCGGCGGTCATCGGCGCGGCATCCTGAGCGCCCGCCGCGGTGGGTTGGTGTGGCACCGCCGGCTCGAAGCGGACGGCCGCAGCGGTGTTCCGCCGACCGACCGTCTGTCGCACCTCGACGACGTTGGCTGGCCGGGTGAGACCTTCGGAGGGTCGCCGGGGTTCCGAAGCGTCCGGGCCGACCGGCCTCGGTGAATCGTCGCGCGACGCCACCGGATCGCCGTCCGCTGGTCGGGGCGACGACCCGGAATCGCCGGGCGTCCAGCCCTGGTAGTCGGTTTCACGTGAAACAGGGTCGTTGGTTGACCCGGTCACGCGTGGATCGTCGTACCTGCCGTCGTCATGCACCTGTCATCCCTGCCCGCTTCGGATGGTCGGTCCGCGCCCCGGTCAACTTGGCCGCACCCACGCCCGCACCCCGGAGCGTACGGCTCCTCGGGAGCGGTCGGGAGACCCGCGACGTCCGCCGCCCGCTCCACACTATCGACGCGCGGTCAGCCTACGGCGGACGGGCGTGGCCGGTCCACGTCGGGTTCTCATACCCTCGTTCCATCCGTACCGGTACAACGAGGCAACCCGCCGGCCGGACGCCCGATGGCGCGACGCGTCAGCGACGGCGCGCCCGGCCGCCCCGGGACCGCTTGCTGGCGGCCGGGCGGGCCGGGCCGACCATCCGCTCGCGCACGATCTCCACGACGGTGGTGGGCGGGTCGATGACCCCGACTCCGCAGAGGTGCACGGTGGGCTCCCCGCCGCCGACTCGTGAGACCACGTCGGCGTGCTCCTCGATCTCCGCGGTAGCCGATGATCCCTTGAGTGCCAGGAGGCGGCCGCCGCGGACCGTCAGCGGCAGGCTCCAGGTCGCCAGGCGGTCCAGGGGTGCGACCGCGCGGGAGGTCACCACGTCGCCGCTGATCGGCTCCCGGCCGCTCGAACCGGTGGCCGCCTCGTCGGCCCGACCACGGAACACCCGCACCGATCTGGCCAGGCCCAGCCGCTCGACGACCTCGATGAGGAACGACGTCCGCCGGGCGAGCGGCTCGATGAGGGTGACCGTCAGGTCGGGACGCGCGATGGCGAGGGCCAGGCCGGGCAGGCCGGCGCCGGAGCCGACGTCGAGTACGGTCGCGGCGGTCGGGATCCGTTCGGCGACCGCCGCGCAGTTGAGCAGGTGCCGGTCCCAGATCCGGGGTGCTTCGCGGGGGCCGATCAGACCGCGGACCACGCCGTCGGTGGCCAGCAGTTCGGCGTATGCGGCGGCCAGGTCGAGCCGATCGCCGAAGAGGGTCAGCGCCGCCGGGGCGAGTGCGGGTGGCAGTGCGGCGTCGGCCGGCGAGGGAGCGGTGTCGGTGGTGTCGGGCCGGACAGCGGACGGCCCGGGCGGCGTGCCGCCCGGGCCGGTCACGGCGTCGGCCGTGGCGTCGTCGTGTGTCAACGGAGTCAGTCCGCCGGCCGTACGACGATGCGCCGATTCGGCTCGACACCCTCGGACTCGCTCTCCACGCCGGACATGGCGTTGACAACGTCGTGCACGCACTTGCGCTCGAACGCGGACATCGGCTCCAACCGCACCGCCTCGCCGTACTCCTTGACCTTCTCGACGGCGTTCTTGGCGACCGCGGCGAGTTCCTTGCGACGGTTCGCCCGGTAGCCGCCGACGTCGAGCAGCAGGCGGCTCGGGGTGCCGGTCTGCCGGAAGACGGCGAGTCGGGTCAACTCCTGGAGCGCCTCCAGGGTGGCGCCGCGCTGGCCCACCAGGTTCTGCAGGCGCGCGCCGACGACCTCGACCACCGGGCGACCGCCGGCCACCAACTCGTCGATGTCACCGTCGTAGTCGAGGATGTCGAGAAGCCCCTCGACGTAGTCGGCCGCGATCTCGCTCTGCCGGAACAGATCACCCTCGCCGGTGGCCTTCTTCGCCCGGCCGCCGGCGCTGGCACCCGTGTCGTCGGACTCGGTGTCGTCGTCGGACTCGACGTCGGTGTCGTCGTCCACCGCGAGCGGTGCGGTCTCCTCCTCGTCCAGGGACTGCTCGGCGCGGGGGATGCTGGTCTCGGTCACGGTCTCATCTCCGTACTCGTTCGGCCGGACCGTCGGGTCCGACTGGTTTCCCGGGGCCGGCTGGAGGTCGCCGGTGCCCACGGGCACGTCTGTACGGGCAGTGTCGCCCGTGGCCGCGCGGCGCGCGGTCGGTTCCGTCCGGCGCCGGCCGTACGGCGGCTGCGCGGTGCGGAACGGGCCGCCGCCGGTTGCCCGACGACGGCCGGACGAGTCAGCCCTGCCGCTTGGCGGGGCGGCTCTTCTTCGGGTTGGTGGGCTTGGCACCCGGCTTGGGGCCTGCCACCTTGGGCGCGGTCGCCTTGACCGGCGTCGGCGGGGTGGCCTTGCCGCGACCGAACAGACCGGCGGACTTGGCGGGCTGCACCGGGTTGCGGCTGGAGGCCGGAGCGGTGGCCTTCTTGGCGGTCACCGGCGGCGGGAACTTGCGCAGCACCCACTGCTGCTGGCCGAGGGTGAAGAGGTTGTTCGTGACCCAGTAGATGATCACGCCGATCGGGAAGATCGCGCCGGAGATCAGCAGCGATGCGGGGATGCCGTAGAGCATCAGTCGCTGGATCATCCGCTGCTGCGGGTCCTCTGCCCAACCGGTCTTGAGGATCATCTGACGGCTGGTCAGGTAGGTGGTGCCGATCATGATGAGGACCAGGACACCGGCAATGATCTTGACGGTGGTGCCATTGGCGCCGAGGCTGGCCAGCTCGTCGGCCGTGGAGCCGAACTTGCCGGCGATCGGGGCCGTGAAGAGCTTCGCCTGCGAGGCGCTCTGGAACTGGTCGACCGTCCAGCCGTACAGGGTCTTGTTCTGCTTGTCCGGGTCGAGCCGGCGCAGCACGTGGAAGAGACCGAGGAAGACCGGGATCTGGAGGAACATCGGAAGGCAGCCCATCAGCGGGTTGGCCTTTTCCTTCCGATAGAGCTCCATCATCTCCTTCTGGAGCGTCTCCCGGTCACCCTTGTGCTTCTCCTGGAGCTCCTTGACCTTGGGCTGGAGCGCCTGCATCGCCCGCTGCGACTTGATCTGCTTGACGAAGACGGGGAACAGGATCACCCGGACGGTGACCACCAGGAACACGATGGACAGGATCCAGGCGAAGTTGGTGCCGATCACCGCCCCGACGGGCACCCCGATGGCGTCCCACGCCGAGTGCCAGGTCAGCAGGATCCACGAAATCGCGTAGTAGATCCAGTCGAGACTCAGACTCAATTCGGGGCTCCAGTCACATCAGCACGACGACGGCCGCCCGGCTCCGGCACCGGGTCATGTCCGCCAGGGTGAAAGGGGTGGCAGCGCAGCAATCGCCGGACCGCCAATGCGGCTCCCCGGAGCGCGCCGTGGCGGGCGACGGCCTCCTGCGCGTACGCACTGCACGACGGGTAGAACCGACAGCGGGCCGGCAGTGCCGGACTTATCCACCGACGGTACGCGATGATGGGCGCGATCAGCACCCTGGCCGCACCGGTTGGCGCCGTGCCCGGATCGCCGCTCATCGGGACCGTCGCTCTCGGGGCGACCGTGCGACCGTGAGGGCGGCGTCCAGGTCGGCGGCGAGCCTGGGGTACGACGCCTCGGCCGCCGCGGGTAGCGCCCGTACGACGAGGGTGCTGCCGGCTGGAAGTGCGGCCAGTCGCTCCCGGGTCAACGCCCGTAGCCGGCGTCGCACCCGGTTGCGGACCACCGCGTTGCCGACGGCCTTGGACACGACGAAGCCGGCGCGGGTCGACGCGGAGGGCTGCTCCGCGCCAGCGTCCCGCGCCGGCTCCGGCGAGGTCACTGCGCTGGGGTCGGTGGTCGCCGGCACGGTCAGGTGGACCACGACGGCACCTCGTCCGGCGCGTCGGCCACCGCGAACCGCTGCGGCGAAGTCAGTGCTGCGCCGCAGTCGCTGTGCGGCGGCCAGCACGACTGCCCACGTTTCCCGGACCGGCCCGGTCGGCTCAGGCCGACAGGGTGGTGCGACCCTTGGCGCGGCGGCTCGAGAGGATGGCACGGCCGGCACGGGTGCGCATGCGCAGCCGGAAGCCGTGGGTCTTCGCGCGCCGGCGGTTGTTCGGCTGGTAGGTGCGCTTGCTCACGTCAGGCTCTCCGTTTTCGTACGCGCCCCGCGCGACGGGATCGCCGGGGTCGTGGGGTGGTCCAGGCCACCTCGACGGTGGCCACCGATCGGTGCTGCCCGGCGGAGCGGGACCTCGGCGATGCGGGGATGCGACCGCGGACAGCAAGCACCCATCACCCTAGCAGAGGGCGAGAGAGCAGCCGCTCCAGCCTACGCAGGGGGGCAATGACCGTCAAACACCTCACCGGGGGCGGGATGACGGGACTCGCCCGGGGCCGAAGGGGCGGTTTTCGCTGATGCCGACAAGGCCGCCTCCGTGCCGCCGGTTGATGGCGCAGGGACAACGCTGTTACCGTGCCCGATTGCGGTGAGCGTCTTCAAGCTTCGGTCGCAGGCAAGACCGGACAAGGTAGTGAATCGTTCGGCACGGTGAACCCGCTTCAGCGCCCGTTCAGGCAGGGGGCAGGTCCCACCCGCGTCCGACGGGCGGCCACCATCGGTCTGCGCACAGGTTGTGGATAACCTGTGGACGACCACCGGTCGACCGTCCGGGTGGGTGATGTTCCACCCGCGAACGCGGCGGGCCCGGGATGGCCGGCTGGCAGACAGCGGCGGCCGGGAGCAGAGGCGAGGGGGTGGCACGACGGTGGCCGGTACGACCGACCTTGCCGCGGTGTGGTTGGCGGCGACCGACGAGCTCGCCGACGAGATCATCTCAGCCCAGCAGCGTGCGTACCTCCGGCTGACCCGGCTACGGGCGATCGTCGAGGACACCGCGCTGCTCTCCGTTCCGGACGCGTTCACGCGGGACGTGATCGAGTCACGACTCCGTCCGGCCATCACCGAGGCACTAACCCGGCGGCTCGGCCGACCCATCCAGGTGGCGGTCACCGTGCGGGTGGCCGAGGACGCCACCGGCCGGCCGGCCGGCACCGTCTACCGCAGCACCCCCGAGCCGGGGGACGTCGACGGCCCGCTCGACGACGAGCACCCGGGTCGACCGGCGGACCCGGTCATCCCCGACCAGCAGCGCGCCGCGTACGCCCCGGACTCCGGCCCTCCGCCGGCGCCCGCCGGTCCGCCTCCCGCGCCGACGACCGAGGGACACCGGTCGGGGCTGATCCCGGCCAGCCGGGACGGTCAGGAGGCGCTGTTCAGCGCGTCGTTCGTGGAGCCGATGCGGTCGCCGCGGGCCGGGCCGGAGCGGCGGGGCTACGACGAGCAGGCCGCCCGACTGGACCCGCCCGGCCCGGACACCCGGCCATACGAGCCCCGCTACCGCGAGGAGGCGGCGTCGCCACGGGATCAGCACGTGATCCGCGCGCTGCCCCGGGCCAGCGGCACGGACAGCGGCCCGGGGC
>NZ_VDFY01000243.1 GCF_006228125.1 Micromonospora orduensis
CCGATGAGCGTGCCGACGACCAGGCTTCCGGCCACGGCGACGGTGGCCGCAACACGGAACGAGGACCTCGTGGGTCGCATGTAACAAACCTCCTGGGCGGGGGATACGGGTCTCGCCGGGGACGGCTGACCCGAGGGCAACCCGGCCGATCAGGGGAAACCGCCCGGGGTGAACTGAAGTATTCACATGCTTGAGATCGTTGACAAGACTTGATTTCGCCGGATTCGCTAATCTTCGTCGGCCACATGCCCGCAACACCCCCGACACGATCGCCGACACCAGGCGTCACACCGGACGGGCGCCGGATCCGTTTCGGACACGCATGGCCATCGATGCGTTAGCGGGTCACGCGACCCGCGAGCCGGAGGTGGCGCCGATCGTCCGGCAGTCGGCCTCAGGGGGTACGGCGGTGGGCGCCCGGACCCGGGCGGGGCAGCACGTCGCGCGGCTCGTCGACCTCGTGCCCGTCGGCGCACCGCAGCGTGACGCGCACCTCCGCTCCGCAGTCGCGGTGCCCCACGCTCAACGGCGAGCCCTCCGGATCGGCGAGGTACCGGTCGCCCCACCCGAGCACGGCGACCAGCACCGGCCACAGGTCCAGGCCCTTCTCGGTCAGCCGGTACTCGTGGCGCAGCCGGCTGCCCGGCTCCCGGTACGGCTCGCGGCGCAGCACGCCCTGCCCCACCAGAGCGGTCAGGCGGTTGGTCAGCACCTGACGCGGGATGCCGGTGCGCACCCGCATGTCGTCGAAGCGCCGTACGCCGTTGAACACCTCACGGAGCACCACGAGCGTCCACCGCTCGCCGAGGATCACCATGGCGCGCGCGATGGTGCAGTTGTCCACTGACCAGTCCAGTGCCGCGGGTCTCATCCGCCCAGGCTAAGTCTCATTGACAGACTCAGCAATGGGCTGCCACGCTGCGTCCATGACACAGACGCAGGAGCCGGCGCGCAGCCGTACCTTCACCTGGTCGGACCCGGCGGCCAACGCCGCGCAGGTCGGTCAGCGCAGCGGCATCGAGATGCTCCGCGCGATGATCGCCGGCGAGCTGGCCGGACCACCGGTGATGGACCTGATCGACATGGCGCGGATGGAGGCCGACGAGGGACGGGTCGTCGTCGAGCTGACCCCGCAGGAGTTCCACTACAACCCGCTCGGCAGCGTCCACGGTGGCGTCCTGTCGACGCTGCTGGACACCGCCGCCGCCTGCGCCGTGCACACCACGCTGCCCGCCGGCGTCGGCTACACCTCGCTGGACCTGAACGTGAAGTTCCTCCGCCCGGTCACGGTGGACAGCGGCACGCTGCGGTGCGAGGGCACGGTGCTGCAACGCGGCAGGCGCACGGCCCTGGCCGAGGCCCGCATCACCGACGCGAGCGGCCGCCTGACAGCCCACGCGACAAGCACCTGCCTCCTGTTTCCCCTCCCCTGACCGGGGTTGATCATGAAGTTGTCGCCATGACACGCCAACACGGTGGGCGACAACTTCATGATCAGCAGCGTGGGCCGGTGGGCCCTGGCGGGGTCAGCGCAGGGCCAGTCGGGCTGCTCGGGCGTCGCGCTTCTCCTCGAAGCGGCGTGCCGCGCTCTCCAGGGTCTCCAGTTGGGCTGCCAGCTCCTCGCGGGCGGCCTCGCCGTCGGCGTCCAGGCCGGTCACGTTGAACACGTCCCACTGGCGCAGCACCGGCTGGAGGACCTCGTCGCGGTGCTGACGCAGGTCGTAGATGCCGGCCAGGGCGATCGCCACCGACTTGCGGGCGAAGCCGTCGATGCCGTTGCCGGGCATCTGGAAGTCGGCCACCACGTCGGCGACGGCCCGCATGGCCTGGCTCGGGGCCAGCTCGAAGGCGGCGGCGAGCAGGTTGCGGTAGAAGACCATGTGCAGGTTCTCGTCGGCGGCGACCCGGGCCAGCAGCGCCTCGCAGACCGGGTCACCGGTGGCCTTGCCGGTGTTGCGGTGCGAGATCCGGGTGGCCAGCTCCTGGAACGAGACGTACGCCAGCGAGTGCAGCACCTCGTCGTCGTGCGCGTTGACGTACCCGGCGGACATGTGCGTCATCCGGGCCCGCTCCAGCGCCACCGGGTCCACCGCCCGGCTGACCGTCAGGTAGTCACGGATGGCCGTGCCGTGCCGGCCCTCCTCCGCCGTCCACCGGTGCACCCACGTGCCCCACGCGCCGTCCCGGCCGAACAGGGTGGCGATCTCGTGGTGGTAGGAGGGCAGGTTGTCCTCGGTCAGCAGGTTCACGATCAGCGCCGTACGCGCCACGTCGGGAATGGTGGAGTCGGTCGGCGACCACGCCTCGCCGCCGAGCGGCCCGTCGAAGGTACGCCCCTCGCTCCACGGCACGTACTCGTGCGGGAACCACTCCTTGGCCAGGGAGAGGTGGCGGTCGAGGTTGCGGGCAACCACCGGCTCCAACTCGACGAGGAGTGCGGTCTGGCTGAGTGTGGTGCTCATGGTCACGAGAAGCTCCCTACGGTGGCGTAACTTACGCTACCGTAGGTCCCCGCGGCCGTACGCGCCAGTCAGGAAGCTCAGCCAACCTTCGGAGTCAGGTCCTCCCGGGGCGGCATCCACTCCCCCGCGACGGCCGTGACCTGCTCACCCGAGCGGATGTCCTTCACCTCGTCCGGCGCGCCGTCGGCCCCCGGGAACCAGACGTACGGGATGCCCCGCCGCTCGGCGTAGCGGATCTGCTTGCCGAACTTCGCCGCGCTCGGCGACACCTCGGTCGGCACCCCGCGCCGCCGCAGCGCCTCGGCCACCCGGTTGCTTGCCGTACGCCGCTCCTCGCTGGTCACCGCGACGAGCACGGCGGTCGGCACCTCCCGGGAGACCGACAGCTCGCCCGCGCCGAAGAGCAGCCCGAGCAGCCGGGTCACCCCGATCGAGATCCCCACCCCGGGGTACGAGACAGTGCCGGCGGTGGCCAGGTTGTCGTACCGGCCGCCGGAGCAGATCGAGCCGAACCGCTCGTAGCCGCGCATCTGGGTCTCGTAGACGGTGCCGGTGTAGTAGTCCAGCCCGCGGGCGATGCGCAGGTCCGCCAGGCAGAGGCCGGGCGAGTGCTCGGCGGCGGTCTCCACCACCCGGACCAACTCCTCGATGCCCTCGTCCAGCAGCGGGTCGGTGACCCCCAGCGCGCGGACGGCGTCGGCGAACGAGGCGTCCGGCGCGGAGATCTCGGCCAGCGCCAGACACGCCTTGGCCTGCGACTCGCTCGCCCCGGCGGTCTGCGCCAGCAGCTCGGCGACCTTCGCCGGGCCGATCTTGTCGAGCTTGTCCACCGCGCGCAGCGCCGCCTCCGGGTCGGTCAACCCGATGCCCCGGTAGAAGCCTTCGTTGATCTTGCGGTTGTTGACCTGGATGGTCACCGGCGGGATCGGCAGCGAGCGCAGGGCGTCGCCGATCACCAGCGGCATCTCCGCCTCGTGGTGCGGCGCCAGGGTGTCCCGGTCGACGATGTCGATGTCGGCCTGGATGAACTCCCGGTAACGCCCCTCCTGCGGCCGCTCGCCGCGCCACACCTTCTGGATCTGGTAGCGGCGGAACGGGAAGGCCAGCTTGCCGGCGTTCTCCAGCACGTACCGGGCGAACGGCACGGTCAGGTCGAAGTGCAGCCCGAGCTGGTCGTCGCCGCCGGCGCCCTCGGCGTCGGCGTGCAGCCGCCGGATCACGTAGACCTCCTTGGAGGTCTCCCCCTTGCGCAGGAGCTGGTCGAGGGGCTCCACGGCGCGGGTCTCCAGCGGGGCGAAGCCGTACAGCTCGAAGGTCGCCCGGATCTTGTCGAGCACGAACTGCTCGACCATCCGCTGACCGGGGGTCCACTCCGGGAAACCGGAGATGGGCGTGGGCTTGCTCATCGGCGTACTCCTTGCGGTGCCGCGCCCACACGGCGCGGTGATGTCGTGGGTCCGCGCGCGGCGCGGACGAAGAACTAGAGGCCCCGGGTGGGCGCGGCCGGCGACGTGCCGGCCACCTCGACGAGGTACGGGTTGCTGGCGCGCTCGCGGCCGATGGTGGTGCTCGGACCGTGGCCGGGCAGGACGACGGTGTCGTCGGCCAGCGGGAGGATCTTGTCGCGCAGGCTGGTGAGCATGGCCGGCATGCTCCCGCCCGGCAGGTCGGTGCGGCCGATCGACCCCGCGAAGAGCACGTCGCCGGAGAGGCAGATCTCGTCCGCCTCCCAGCCCGAGCCCGCGCCGGGCAGCCGGAACAGCACCGACCCGCCGGTATGGCCCGGGGCGTGGTCGACGGCGATCTCCAGCCCGGCGAGGGTGAGGGTCGCGCCGTCGGTCAGCTCCGCCACGTCCTCCGGCTCGGTGTAGCTCAACCGGCCGCCGAAGAGCGACGTCAGGTCGGTGGACAGGCCCTTGGCGGGGTCGGCCAGCATCTCCCGGTCGCCGGGGTGCACATACGCGGTGATGCCGCGCGCGCCGCAGACCGGCGCGACCGAGAACGTGTGGTCGAGGTGGCCGTGGGTGAGCAGCACGGCGGCCGGGTGCAGGCGGTGCTCGGCGAGCAACGCGTCGAGCTGGTCGAGCACCCCGATGCCGGGGTCGACCACCACGCACTGCTCCCCCGGCGCGGTCGCCACCACGTAGCAGTTGGTGCCGAAGGCGTCGGCGGGAAAGCCGGCCACGAGCACGGGCGCTGTCCTTCCGTCGAACTGTCGTCCTGCCCAGCAGCCTATCCGGCCGGGCGAACCGGTTTGTCGCGTCCGTCCCGCCGGCCCCGCCCAGCACAGTGACATCGCCCGATAAGCGCTGCTCGCGGCGGGGTGGACCTCGTACACCACATTCCCAGTCGCTAGCCGTACACTCTGGCGGGCGTGTGGCGCGGCACACGTGACGCCCGGACGGGCCGGGACGCCCGGCCGCCGGCGACGACCTGGCGAAGGAGAGGGGAGCACCTGTGGCTTCCAGCAGGGACCGGCAGCGCAAACTGGCGCGTGCCAAGCTCGACCGACAGTTGGCCCGCCGGGCCGCCGCCACGCGGCGGCGTCGGCAGATCCAGGCCGGTGTCGGCGCCGCGCTGGTCCTCGTGCTGATCGTGGCCGGCTCGGCGTGGGCGTTGGGGGCGTTCGACTCCGACCCGAAGCAGAACACGGCCGCGGAGGACACCTGCCTCTGGACGCCGCAGGACGCGACGGCCAACATTAACCTCAAGGACGTCGGTACGCCGGAGACCAAGGGCCTGCCGACCGCCGGCACCCGGGCGATGACCGTGACCACCAACCAGGGCGCGCCGATCACCGCCGAACTGAACCTCACCAACTCGCCGTGCGCGGCGGCGAGCATCGCCCACCTGGCGAGCCGGTCGTTCTACGACAACACCAAGTGCCACGAGATCACCGCCGAGGGGGCGCTGCGCTGCGGCGACCCCAGCGGCACCGGACTCGGCGGGCCCACCTACTCGTTCTACGACGAGGAGGTGCCGACCGTGCCGTCGGCGTCCCCGTCGGCCAGCCCGGCGCCCGGCCAGCCGCCGACGTACCCCAAGGGGACCGTGGCGATGATCTCCAACCCGCCGGGCAGCAACGGCAGCCAGTTCCTGATCTTCTTCAAGGACTTCACCACCACCGACCCCAAGTACCCGGTGGTCGGCACGGTCACCGGCGGTCTGGACGTGGTCGAGAAAATCGGCGCCCTGCCGACCGTGGACAATGGGACCGGGGCGAAGGTCAAGCCCAAGACCGATGTGGTGATCCAGAGCCTCACGGTCGGCGAGCCGGCCACCGGCGCGGCAGCGTCGACGTCCGGCGCCCCGGCCAGCAGCCCGAGCGCCGGCTGACCGGTCGCACCACCCACCCGAGCGGCACCCGGAAACAGACAGCCAGGAGGATCCAGGCGTGACGTCCACCAGAGAGCGGCAGCGCGCGGCGGCACGCGCCCGACTCGAGAAGGAGATGGCCGAGCGGGCGGGCAAGGCCCGCAAGCGCCGCCAGACGCAGGCGATCGTCAGCGCGGCCGCCGTGCTGGTGCTCGTGGTCGCCGGCACCGTCTGGCTCGCGACCACCCTCGGCGGCGACGACGACAAGACCGACACCGCCGCACCGGCGGCCGGCGCGTCCGAGTGCGTCTACAACGAGCTGCCGGCCGACCAGCGGTCCCCGCAGATCAAGGATGTCGGGTTGCCGAGCAACCAGCAGTCCGCCACGGGTGTGCAGACCATGACGATCACCACAAACCTCGGCCCGATCACGGCCAAGGTCGACCGGTCGTTGGTGCCGTGCACGGCGGGGGCGTTCACCCTCCTCGCGGACAAGAACTTCTTCGACAACTCCAAGTGCCACCGCCTGGTGACCGAGGGCATCAAGGTGCTCCAGTGCGGTGACCCGAGCGCCACCGGCAAGGGCTGGCGGGACACCGACGGCACCGGCGGCCCGAGCTTCCGGCTGCCGGAGGAGAACCTGCCCACCGACAAGCGCCCGC
Organism: Micromonospora orduensis; assembly: GCF_006228125.1. Lineage (GTDB taxonomy): Bacteria > Actinomycetota > Actinomycetes > Mycobacteriales > Micromonosporaceae > Micromonospora > Micromonospora orduensis. Next base: position 6,440 of record NZ_VDFY01000243.1, read on the forward strand.
CGTACCCCGAGGGCGTCATCGCGATGGCCAACTCCGGGCAGCCGGGCAGCACCGGCAGCCAGTTCTTCATCGTCTACGGCGACTCGCCGCTGGACCCGGCGTACACGGTGCTGGGCAGCGTCACCGGCGGCATGGACATCGTCAAGGACGTGGCCAAGGCCGGTGACGACGGGGCGTTCGCCCAGCAGGCCGGTGGTGGCCACCCGAAGAAGGAGGTCGTCATCTCCGACCTCACCATGAGCCCGCCGCAGGGCTGACACCAGGGCAGACAGCGAAGCGCCCGCCGGCTCAGCCGGCGGGCGCTGTCGTGTCCGGGGTACGCCTCAGGCGCCCGAGGTGACCCGGTACGCGTCGAACACACCGTCGACCTTGCGGACCGTGGCCAACAGGTGGCCCAGGTGCTTCGGGTCGGCCATCTCGAAGCTGAACCGGCTCACCGCCACCCGGTCGCGGGTGGTGGTGACGGTGGCGGAGAGGATGTTGACCCGCTCGTCGGAGAGCACCCGGGTGACGTCGGCCAGCAGCTTGTGCCGGTCCAGGGCCTCGACCTGGATGGCGACCAGGAACGTCGAGGCGGACGTGAGCTTCCAGCTCACCTCGACGACCCGCTCGCTCTGCGCCCGCAGGTCCTCGGCGTTGGCGCAGTCGTCGCGGTGCACGCTCACCCCGCCGGAGCGGGTGACGAAGCCGAACACCGAGTCCGGTGGGACCGGCGTGCAGCAGCGGGCCAACTTGATCCAGACGTCGCTGACGCCCCGGACCACGACACCGGGGTCGCTGCTGCTCTGCCGGCTGCGCGGCGGCCGGGTGGCGACGGCGGTCTCGGCGATGTCCTCCGCCGCGCCCTCCTCGCCGCCGTACGCGGCCATCAGCTTCTGCACGACCGACTGGGCGGAGACCTGGCTGTCGCCGACCGCCGCGTACAGCGACGCCACGTCGGCCAGGTGCAGGTCCCGGGCGATCGACATCAGCGCGTCGGAGGTGAGCATCCGCTGCAACGGCATGCCCTGCTTGCGCATCGCCTTGACGATCGCGTCCTTGCCGGCCTCGATCGCCTCCTCGCGGCGCTCCTTGTTGAAGTACTGGCGGATCTTCGTCCGGGCGCGGGGGCTCTTGACGAAGCCCAGCCAGTCCTGCGTGGGGCCCGCCGTCTCGGACTTCGACGTGAAGATCTCGATCACGTCGCCGTTGGACAGCGTCGACTCCAGGGGCACCAGCTTGCCGTTGACCCGCGCCCCGATGCACTTGTGCCCCACCTCGGTGTGCACCGCGTACGCGAAGTCCACGGGCGTCGACCCGGTCGGCAGCGGGATGACGTCACCCTTGGGGGTGAAGACGTACACCTCCTGGCTGGACAGGTCGAAGCGCAGCGCGTCCAGGAACTCGCTCGGGTCGGCCGCCTCGCGCTGCCAGTCCAGCAGTTGCCGCAGCCAGGTCATCTCGTCGATGTGCGCGGGCGGGCCGACGATCTGGGTGCCCTTGTGCTCCTTGTACTTCCAGTGCGCGGCGATGCCGAACTCCGCGGTGCGGTGCATCGCGTACGTGCGGATCTGCATCTCCACCGGCTTGCCGGTGGGCCCGATGACAGTCGTGTGCAACGACTGGTACATGTTGAACTTGGGCATCGCGATGTAGTCCTTGAACCGGCCCGGCACCGGCTGCCAGTTGGCGTGGATGACGCCCAGCGCCGCGTAGCAGTCGCGAACCGTGTCGACCAGGATCCGCACACCCACCAGGTCGTAGATGTCGTTGAAGTCACGGCCCCGCACGATCATCTTCTGGTAGATCGAGTAGAGGTGCTTCGGCCGACCGGTGGTCTCTGCCTTGATCTTGGCGGCCTTGAGGTCGGTGCCGACCTTCTGGGTGACCTGCCGCAACAGCGACTCCCGCTGCGGCTGGTGCTCCCCGATCAGCCGGTTGATCTCCTCGTAGCGCTTCGGGAACAGCGTCCCGAAGGCCAGATCCTCCAGCTCCCACTTGATCGTGTTCATACCGAGCCGGTGCGCGAGGGGCGCCAGGATCTCCAGCGTCTCCTTGGCCTTCTGCTCCTGCTTGGGGCGGGGCAGGAAGGTCAGGGTGCGCATGTTGTGCAACCGGTCGGCCAGCTTGATCACCAGCACCCGCGGGTCCTTGGCCATCGCCACGACCATCTTGCGGATCGTCTCGGCCTTCGCCGCGTCGCCCAGCTTGACCTTGTCGAGCTTGGTGACGCCGTCGACCAGCAGCGCGACCTCGCCGCCGAAGTCGGCGCGCATCGCGTCGAGCGTGTATTCCGTGTCCTCGATGGTGTCGTGCAGCAGCGCGGCGACAAGCGTGGTGGTGTCCATCCCCAGGTTGCCCAGGATGGTCGCCACGGCAAGGGGGTGCGTGATGTACGGGTCGCCGGACTTGCGGTACTGCCCGGAGTGCCACCGCGCGGCCGTGTCGAAGGCGCGCTGGAGCAGCCGCGCGTCGGCCTTCGGGTGGTTTTCCCGATGGCTCGCGATGAGCGGCTCCAGCACCTCGCTGACCTGCGAGGTCTGCCACGGCGCGTTGAACCGGGCCAGCCGGGCACGGACCCGTCGGCCGGTGGGCGCGTTGGACAGCCCGAAGCCGCCACTCGGGGACGGGTCGACACCGGCGTCGGTCGGGAACGGGACGACGACCCCGTCGGCGCCCGCCTCCGCCGCCGGCGGAGCGCTGGCCGGGAGCACCGCGCTCTCGCCCGGGGCTCTGCCGTTGCCGTTGCCCGTCACCCGGGCTGGCGTGTCACCCGTCCGCTCGGTCACCGAGCCGTCAGCGTCGCCTGTCGGATGCACCGTGCCCTCCACCGGAGGGACGACATCGTGGGACACCGGCCTCCTCACCGCTCGCCGGAAACACACCGGCCGAACATCGGCCGGCCTGGTCTCGTGCCGCCGGACGGGGTACCGCCGGCGTCAGCAAAGGGCAATGCTACCCGCACGGACGGTCCCCTGCCGCTCCGCCGGACGGTCGACGGCCGGGGCGACCACCACGGTCGGGCTCAAACGGTCAGCAGGGCATGGACGGGACGCGGCGCCAGCCGCTCCCGTCCGGCCAGGAAGCCGAGTTCCAGCAGCACGGTGAAACCGGTGACGGTGCCGCCGGCCCGCTCGACCAGATCCAGCGTCGCCTCGGCGGTGCCACCGGTGGCCAGCACGTCGTCGACCACAAGCACCCGATGCCCGGCGGTGAACGCGCCCTCGTGCACCTCGAGGGTCGCCTCGCCGTACTCCAGGGCGTAGGAGACCGAGTGCGCCACGCGGGGCAGCTTGCCGGCCTTGCGCACCGGCACCACACCCACCCCGGCCGCGTACGCGACGGCCGCCGCGACGACGAACCCCCGCGCCTCGATGCCGACCACGACGTCGAAGCCGTCCCGCCCGTGGTACCCGACGATCCCGTCGACCACCTCGCGGAACACCTTCCCGTCGGCGAACAACGGCATCAGGTCCTTGAACAGGACGCCGGGCTGGGGAAAGTCGGGCACGTCCAGCACCCGGCTGGCCACCAGCCGGGCGGTCTCCGGGCCGCTGTCCCCGCGCGCGGCGGTGCTGTGGGTCTCCGTCACGACTGTTCCGTTTCCCTTCCGACGACGACGGCGTCCGGCGATGCTGCTCGCACAGCATGCCGGACGCCGTTCGGGCGTTTCCTCCCGGGTCTGCCCCGGGGGCCGGTCAGCGCCGCTTGGCGCCACCCGGCCGGTTGCCGCCGCCACCGGGGCGACCGCCCCGGGCACCGGTCGGCCGCTTGCCCGCCGGCCGCGCGCCCACCTTCGGCGCGGCACCGGCCAGCGCCGCCGCGTCCGGGTCGGGCTCCGCGTCGGTGCCGTCGGACTGGGCCGGGTTCGGGGCGCCCTTCGGCGTGACCTCACCGCGGGCCAAGGCGCCCCGGCGGGTCAGCACCCGCTTGTTGTGCGCCTGGATCCGCGGGTCGTAGTTCTTCAGCAGCGCCAGCAGCGGCGTCGCCACCAGGATGGAGGTCAGGAACGCCACCGCCATACCGACGAACAGCACCAGGCCGAGGTCCTTCAGCGTGCCCGCGCCGAGCAGGCCGGCACCGATGAAGAGCAGACCACCGACGGGCAGCAGCGCCACCACGGAGGTGTTCAGCGACCGCATGAGGCTCTGGTTGACGGCCAGGTTGGCCGCCTCGCCGTACGTCTGGTTGTTGTTGGCGGTGATGCCCCGGGTGTTCTCCTGGACCTTGTCGAAGACCACCACCACGTCGTAGAGCGCGAAGCCCAGGATCGTGAGGAAACCGATGATCGTCGACGGGGTGACCTCGAAGCCGACAAGCGAGTAGATGCCGGCGGTGAGGATCAGGTTGGTGATCAGCGAGGCGACCGCGGCCACGGCCATCCGCCACTCGAAGCGCAGGATCAGGTAGACCATCACCAGCGCGATGAAGATGACCAGACCGAGCACTGCCCGCTCGGTGACCTGGCTGCCCCACGCCTCGCTGACCTGGTTGCTGCTGATCTCGTCGACGTTGATGCCGAGGTCGTCGGCGATCTGGGCCTTGACCGCGGTGGCCTGCTCGGCGCTGAGCTGGGGCGTGCGCAGCTCGTACGAGTCGCCGCCCGGGCCGCCGACCTTCTGCGTGGTGACCACCTCGACGCCGGTGTTCTCGGCGGCGAGGGCCGAGTTGACCTCCCGCTCGGCGTCGTCAAGCGTGCCGACGCTGGCCGGCACCTGGAACGAGTTGCCGCCGGCGAACTCGATGCCGAGGCTGAAGCCGCGCAGCCCGAAGCTGAGGATCGCGATCAGGATCAGGACACCGGCGACGCCGAACCAGAGCTTGCGCTTACCGACGATGTTGAGACCGGCCTCGCCGTTGTAGAGGCGGCTCGCCAGACCGTTAGCAGCCATCTCAGGCCTCCTTGGCGCGCGGGTTGCGGGGCTGAGTCTGCTGGGTGCGGGCCGGAAGCGCCCGGCCCAGACCGCTGACCCGCGGGGACAGGAACGCCCGGGTCCGGGCGAACATCGTCATGATCGGGTGCCGGAAGAGGAACACCACCACGAGGTCCAGCACGGTGGCCAGGCCGAGGGCGAAGGCGAAGCCCTTGACCGTGCCGACCGAGACCACGTAGAGCACCACCGCCGAGAGCAGGGTGATCGCGTTGGCCGAGATGATCGTGCGGCGGGCGCGGATCCAGGCACGGGGCACCGCGCTGCGCGGGCTGCGCCCCTCCCGGATCTCGTCCTTCAACCGTTCGAAGTAGATGACGAACGAGTCCGCCGCCACACCGAGCGAGACGATCATGCCGGCGATGCCGGCGAGGGTGAGCGTGAAGCCGATCTGCCGGCCGAGCACCACGAGCGCGCCGAAGACCAGCAGCGCCGAGAGGATCAGGCTCAGGAAGATCACCGAGCCGAGCAGCCGGTAGTAGAAGAACGCGTAGATGATGACCAGCAGCATGCCGATGCCGGCCGCGAGCAGACCGGCCCGCAGGTGGCTGGCGCCAAGCGTGGCGGTGACGTTCTGCGCCTCCTGCTGCTCGAAGGTCACCGGCAGCGCGCCGTAGCGGAGCTGGCCGGCGAGCGTGCTGGCGTCCTTCTGGGTGAAGTTGCCGGTGATCTGGGAGTTACCGGTCAGCACACCCTGGATCTCCGGGGAGGAGACGATCTCGTTGTCCAGCACGACGGCCACCCGGCACTTGCCGTCCTGGCCCAGCGCGGTCGCGTCGCAGGCCTGGCCCTCGTTGTTGAACGCCTCACGGGTCAGCGCGGTCCACTTGCCCTGGCCGTTGCCGGTGAAGTCGAGGCTGACCACCCAGGAGTTGGTCTGGTCGAGCACCGCGTCGGCGTCGGACACGTCCGTGCCCAGCACCTTGGCCTGGTCGAGCAGGTACTTCGAGGCGCCGTCCTCGCAGGAGACCACCTGCTGCTTCGGGTCGGAGATCGACGCCGGGGGGCGCTGGTCGAGCTGCGCGCAGCCGATCGTCGGCACGTTGAACTGCATCTGCGCCGGCAGCACCGCCACCTCCTGCGGCGACAGCGTGCCGAACGGCTTGAGCTTGTCGGCCAGCGACGGGTCGGCGGTCAGGTCGGCCGGGGCCTGCAGACCGTTGGCGGCCTGCCAGGCGGCGGCGCCCACCTTCTGCTCGACGGCCTTGCGCTGCTCCTCGATGCTGGCCGGCACCGGCTCGGCGCTGGCGCTCGGCGACGGCGCGGCGGCACTCGGCGAGGCCGAGGCGGATGCCGACGGGGTCGGCGTGGCGCTGGGCGACGCCGGGGCCATTCCGCCCTGGCCGCCGCTGGGCGACGAGGTCGCCTTCGGCGCGGCGCTGCCCGACGGGGTCGGCGACGCGGCGCCGGACGGGGTCGGCGTGGCGGCCGGTGGCGCCGCGGCCGCCCCGCTGCCGTCGGCGGCCTTGAGCACCTTGCGGAAGCGCAGCTCGGCCGCTTCGCCGACGTCGTCGAGGTTGCGGTTCTCACCGGGCAGGGAGATGACGATGTTCCGGTTGCCCTCGGTGACCACCTCGGCCTCGGCCACGCCGAACGCGTTGACCCGGCTCTCGATGATCTGCCGGGCCTCCTCGAGGTTGTCCGCCGTCGGAGGCTTGCCGTCGACGGAGTTGGTCGCCTCCAGCGTCACCCGGGTGCCGCCGATCAGGTCCAGACCGAGCCGTGGCTCGAGCCGGTCCTTCCAACTGCCGCTGGCACCGCCCGCGAAGAACACCAGAAGGTAGAGGACCACGAAGATGAACCCGAGCACGGCGAGCTGCCGGCCGGGGCGCATCTGTCCCTGAGGTGGTGCCACGGTTGTCCTGTCTCCCTGTACGGTCGCGCCGCTGCGAGCGGCGGCGGCGAGTGTCGGGCCGGGGGCCCCGGCCGACGGGTCTGACCTGAGCCGGCGAGGTGCCGACACGATGGCCGGACGGGCCGACGCGGGACGCCGACGGTCACGGGAACGTGCCGACGCCCGGCGTCGACCCAACTATCCAGTTTTCACGTCTCGTTCGCTGCCCCGTCGGGCGCGACGGCCCCGGGGAGGGCTCGACCCGGCCGTACGCCGGAGGGCACCACCCCGGGAGGGAGGGTCACTCCTTGACGGTGTCCGCGTCCTCGGTGACCGGCTCGCTCGGCAGCTCCGCGCGGGTGACGACCCGGGCGATGGCGGGCCGGGCGTAGCGCGTCTGCACGCCGGGGGCGACCTCGATCAGAACGGTCTCGTCCTCGACGCCCGTGACCGTGCCGTAGAGCCCACCGATGGTGACGACCTCGTCGCCGGGGCCGAGCGCGGACTGCATCGCCTCCGCCTCGCGGCGGCGCTTCTGCTGGGGGCGGATCATCATGAAGTACATGACACCGAAGAGCAGGGCGATCATCAGGATCGGCGTGAAGCCGCCGGCCCCGCCGCCCGCTGCTAGGTAATGCACAGTTACTGACCTTCCCATTGGCCACCTGCCCGGCACGGGAGTGCCGGAGCGGAGGCGGATTCTCACGTCCCGTACAGACCGCGGCGAAGTCTAATCCCTGCACCTGAGAACACCGAATGCGGCACAGATCACGTTCACATCACGGCTGATCGGTCTCCAACGAGAACAGATCGGGCACTGGTGGGACTTCTACACCAAATGTACCATTCGGGGGTGTTCGGCCCAGGTGCCGCCAGGCGGCCTCGGTGGCCACCCGACCCCGCGGCGTACGCGCCAGCAGACCGGCCCGCACCAGGAAGGGCTCACAGACCTCCTCCACCGTGTCCGGCTGCTCCCCCACCGCCACGGCGAGCGTCGACAACCCCACCGGCCCGCCCCGGAACGAGTCGACAAGCGCGGTCAGCACCGCCCGGTCCAGCCGGTCCAGGCCCAGCGCGTCCACGTCGTACACCGTCAGCGCCTTGCGGGCGGTGCCCAGGGTGACCACGCCGTCGGCCCGGACCTCGGCGTAGTCGCGGACCCGGCGCAGCAGCCGGTTGGCGATCCGCGGGGTGCCCCGGGACCGGCCGGCGATCTCGGACGCGCCGTCGGCCGTGATCGGCACACCCAGGATCCGGGCCGAACGGTGCAGCAGCGTCTCCAGATCGGCCGGGGCGTAGAAGTCCAGGTGGGCGACGAAGCCGAACCGGTCCCGCATCGGCCCGGTCAACAGACCCGACCGGGTCGTCGCACCGACCAGGGTGAACGGCTCCACGTCCAACGGGATCGCCGTCGCGCCGGGCCCCTTGCCGACCACCACGTCGACCCGGAAGTCCTCCATCGCGCTGTACAGCAGCTCCTCCGCCGGACGCGCGATGCGATGGATCTCGTCGATGAACAGCACGTCACCCTCGGCGAGGCTGGTCAGGATCGCCGCCAGGTCACCCGAACGCTCGATCGCCGGGCCGCTGGTCACCCGGATGCCCGCGCCCAGCTCGGCGGCGACGATGTTGGCCAGACTCGTCTTGCCCAGGCCCGGTGGACCCGACAGCAGGATGTGATCCGGTGGCGAACCCCGCCGCATCGCGCCCTGCAACAACAGGTCGAGCTGGTCGCGTACCCGGTCCTGGGCGATGAACTCGGAAAGCCGCCTCGGCCGGACCGTGGCCTCCACGTCCCGGTCGGCGTCGCTGACGTACGCCGAGACGAGCCCCTCGGTCTCACTCATCGGGTACGGCCCAGCAGGCGGATGGCCTGCTTGAGCAGGACCGGCACGGGCGGCGTGGGCCCGTCGATGGTCTCCGCCACGGCGGCCACCGCCTGGTCGGCCTGCCCGGCCGTCCAGCCGAGGCCGACGAGCGCCTGGCGGACCTGGTCGGGCCAGGCGCCGCCGGTCACGCCGCCCACACCGTCCGGCCCGATCGAGACCGGCCCGATCCGGTCGCGCAGCTCCAGCACCAGGCGCTCGGCGCCCTTCTTGCCGATCCCGGGCACCCGGGTCAACGCGGCGGTGTCGGCGTTGGCGATCGCCTTGCGGACCGCGTCCGGGGTGTGCACGGCCAGCACCGCCTGAGCCAGCCGCGGGCCGACCCCGCTGGCGGTCTGGAGCAGCTCGAACAGCGCCCTGGCGTCGTCGTCCGCGAAGCCGTAGAGAGTCAGTGAGTCTTCCCGGACGATCAGGCTGGTGGCGAGTCGTGCGGTCTGGCCGACCCGCAGCTCGGCCAGTGTGCCGGGGGCGCAGTGCACGGCCAGGCCGACCCCGCCGACCTCGATCACGGCCAGGTCCGGCCCCGTCGCGGTCACCGTGCCGCGCACGCTGGCGATCATCGTGTTCCTCCTCGTCGTGCCCGGTCGGCCGCCGCGGCCAGCTTGGAGCGGGTCCCGCCGCGCCACACGTGGCAGATGGCCAGGGCGAGCGCGTCGGCCGCGTCGGCCGGCTTCGGTGGCTCGTCCAGCCGCAGCAGCCGCGTCACCATCGCCGTCATCTGCGCCTTGTCGGCCTGACCGGAGCCGGTCACGGCCGCCTTCACCTCACTCGGGGTGTACGTCTGCACGGGCAGCCCGGCGCGCGCCCCGGCCAGCACGGCGATGCCGCTGGCCTGCGCGGTGCCCATCACGGTGCGCACGTTGTGCTGGCTGAACACCCGCTCCACGGCGACGCTCTCCGGCTGGTGCTCGGCTACCAGTTTGGTCAGTGACCGGTCCAGGTGCAGCAGGCGCAGCGCCAGGTCGTCGGCCGGGTCGGTGTAGACCACGTAGTAGGCGACAAGCGTGCAGGGCCGGCCGGGAACGCCCTCGACCACGCCCACCCCACACCGGGTCAACCCCGGGTCGACACCCAGAACCCGCACCCGCACCCCTTCCCCAGCCACCAGCAGTACGTGTGTTCGACACCCTCTGTCCCTTATAGACATCTCCGAGCCCACGAGACCGGAGCCTATCT
>NZ_VDFY01000252.1 GCF_006228125.1 Micromonospora orduensis
GGGTACGCGTCGAGCCCGCCCCTGGCGGTGCCACCGGCGCCGGTGTCCACCCCGCCCGCCGGGACGACCGTCCCACCCTCGGCGTCGCGGCGCAGCTCGGCGGTGAGCCCGCCCTGCTTGGAGTCGAGCACCAGCAGCGAGTAGACCGCGCCACCGGTGAGCCGCACCTCGGCGTCGGTGCTCGGCCCACCCGCCCCGGTCAGCTTCAGACGCCAACTGCCCGGCTCGACCTGCTGGTAATCGGTCGTCGTGGCGAACTGCACCCCGTTGGCGATCATCGGACCGTCGGCGGCCGCCACGTCCAGCACCGGCGTGCGCACCGAGGCCTGCACGACACGAACCTTGGCGCGGCCGTCGGTGGGTGCGCTGAGGTCGTCGGTGAGCACCCGCAGACCGAGGTCGGCATGTCGGCCGACACCGGCCACCGTGTAGGCGTCGCCGCTGGTCACCGCCACCTCGGTGGTGAGCACCGGAGGATCGGTGGCGGGAGCGCCGGCCTCGCGCATCGCCACGGCGTAGCGGCCCGGAGGTAGCGACAGGTAGTCCGAGACCACGCCGTAGCCCACCCCGGGGAAGACCTGCGGTTTCGGGGCGTTCGGCGCGGACAGGTAGACATCAACGGCCGGCGTGTCGGGGGAGAGGTGGGCGAGCCGGACGTATCCGACGGTGTCCGCGCCGGCGGCGCTGACCGGCGCGGGCGCGCCGACGGGCACGGACGTGCTGGCAGCGCTGGCCGGCACCGGCGTGCCGGCGGCGGCGAGGGCGGTGCCGAGAAGGAGCGCGCCAGCGCCGGCCAACAGCCGGCGGGGCGCGGTACGAAGCTTGTGCATGTCGCCTCCGGGGGCACGTTCGGTGAGCGGGCGGCAACACCCAGGGATCAGAGTCCCGTGAACAGGACTTCAGCGCAAGTTGCCGCAGCAAGTTTTCTCCCCGCGCCGGCGCCCCCGCCGCCCCGCCGCAAGATCGTGCTCGATCCTGGAAGTAGTGGTCTCGGTGTCGTGGGGATGCCACTACATCAAGGATCGAGCACGATCTTGGGCTGGTGTCGCTACCGCACCGCGAGGAAGCCGAACAGGTCCGGTACGCCGCCCGGTCCGGCCTCGACGACCCGGGCCAACCGGAGGCCGGCGGAGGTGGTCGCGTTGAGCAGGTCGGCGAGCGGCACGTGCCAGGCGCCGACCCGCACCCGAACGCCGCTGGTGTTCCAGCTGTCGAAGCTGCGGGTCCGGTACGCGTACCGTTCGTCGACGACGACCCTCGGGTGCCGACCCCAGTCGGCGAACGCGCCCACGAAGCAGGGGTGCACACCGACGTGCACGAACCGTCCGCCAGGGCGCAGCACCCGCGCGGCCTCGCGCAGCACGGCCGGGTAGTCCGGCACGTCGGTGCTGGACAGCACGCACATCGCCGCCGGCGTGGACGCGTCGGCGATCGGCAGCATGGCGGCGTCACCCCGGACGACCGGAAGCCGTCCACGGGTATGCCGCAGCTGCCCGCCGGACAGGTCCACCCCGACGGGTGTCCAGCCCAGACCCGCCGGCACCGACGCGTGGGCGCCGGTGCCGCAGCAGATGTCGAGGCAGGTCCCTTCGCCCGTTCCGAGCAGATCTCCGACGGTCGCGTGCACCCGCCGCAGATAATCGCCGCCTCCGGAGATGAACCCCTCGTACCAGTCCGCGTGGGCGTCGTACGCCGGTGTGCTCGTCACTCCCATCCGCCGATGCTACGGACGGACGTCCGGCGAGCGGCCACCGATTGTTCCGAGGGCAGAACGAGCGGGCTGGCGCCGGCTACTCCGCCTCGGCGACGAACACGCCCTGCCCCTGCTGGCCGTAGACCAGGTTCCGTTGGTGAAGCTCGCGGACGGCGCGGTAGGCGGTTGACCGCGCGACGTTGTAGATCTCGCCGATCTCCGAGACTGAGGGTAGTTGATGACCGGGCGGGTACTCCCCGGAGTTGATCTTCCGCTCAATGTCGTCGGCAACCCGGCGGTAGTGCGGTGGTCTGGTTGGCATGATCAGCTCTCCTGGACTTCAGCGGAGATCATGTTTCCAGTCCGGACGTGGACAGGACAAGCGACGACTCGGTTCGCGTGACCACAGTGAGAACCTGACTACAGTGAGACAGTGGATACAGTGAGACAGAGATCGGGCGCTTCTGGACTTCAGCACCCCGAGGTTTCCGGTCTGTCCACCCTGGAGGGCGCGACGCATGGACTCCGCCCTCCAGGGTGCGCGCTTCGTGATCACGGGAAGGTGCGAACGGTGGCGATCGACGAGCCGGTCTCCAGGGCAACCGAGCTTTTCACGGCAAAGCGGATCATCGACGCTCACTGGTGCAGGGCACCTGATCAGCCCTGGCAGGCGGGCGGTTGCCTGGAGTGCCGAGGCCGTCATGACTGCCCGCAGCTTGATTGGGCTCTCGGCATCATCGCGGAGGTCGCATCGGTGCTTTTTCAGAGGTAGCGCCCGTGCCGGAGCATCGCTGACCCGCGCCGCGGAAAGCCCAACGTCCGAACCCGTGGGCGGGCAGGGACGCCGAGGGCATTCCTGTTCGCCTATTCTCGGTCGATGCGGGATCGCCGGGTGACACTGGCGTGGGCGGCCTTCGTCGTCGTCGCGCTGGTGTCCTGTGTGCTCGTACTGGACCGTCCGGATCGTCTCTCCGACCTGCACATCTACTACGGCGCGCTGTCCGACCTGCACGCCGGCAGGCCGCTGTACGGGTATGTGGCGGAGAACGGGGGGCCGTTCACCTACCCGCCGTTCGCCGCCCTCGTGCTGGGCCCGATGACCGCCGTCAGCGAGGGCGTGGTGCAGGGGTTCTGGCTGGTGGCGACGTGCGCGGCGGTGGTCGCCATCGCCGCGTCGGTCGGTGTCGCGCTGAGCACCCGACGTTCCCGGCGGCCGCTGGTCGTGGCGGTGGCGGCCACGGTGCTGATGCTCTCCGCGCCGGTGCAGAGCAACCTGCGGTTCGGTCAGGTCAGCATCTTCATCGTGCTGATGGCCCTGCTGGACGGGATGGGCGTCCTTGCACCCCGGCTGCGCGGGACGCTCGTCGGGGTGGCTGCGGCCATCAAGCTCACCCCGCTGCTGTTCGTGGTCTACTTCCTCGCCGTCGGCCGTTACCGCGACGCCGCCCGGGCCGCCGGGACCTTCGTGGCCTGCGCCGGGCTCGCCGCGATCGTGCTGCCCGGCGAGAGTTGGACGTACTGGACCGAGGCCGTCCGGCAGACCTCCCGGATCGGCAACCTGGCCTCGCTGGGCAACCAGTCCCTGCACGGGATGCTGCTGCGCGTCGGCGTCGAGGAGTCGACGCTGCCCCTGCTCTGGGCCGGCCTGGTCGCGGTGATCTGCGCGGCGGCGCTGCTGCGGGCCCGGCAGTTGACGCGGCAGGGCCGCCCCGGGCACGCCGCCGTGCTCGTCGGCTGCGCCACGGTGGCCGCGTCGCCGGTGTCCTGGACCCACCACCAGGTGTGGCCGGTGCTCGCCGCGATGCTGCTGATCGGCGCGTCCGGTGTCGCCCAACGGGCCGCCGGCACGGCGCTGCTCGCCGCCATGGTCGTCTCGCTGGGCGCGATCCTCAGCCCGATCTCGACGCGGCCGGGCGTGCAGTTCCTGTTCGAGAACGCCCGCGCCGTCGGCGTGTGCCTGCTGTGCCTGGTCGGCTTCGGCGGTGTCGCCGTCGCCGCCAGGCGTACGAGCAGACGACCGGCCGCCGGACAGGCGTGGCTGCGGGTGGGTGTCACGGCGACCGTGGCTGTCGCGTTCTTCGCCGTGCAGCCGCTGCCGGCCGGCGCCGACCCGACCTTCAAGGCGTACACCCTCGACGACGTGGTCAACCCCCGGTACTTCTTCGTCTGCCGGGGGGCCGCCGAGTGCGCCGCGTACGCCACCGACGCACCGGTCACCTTCGGCACCCGTGCGGAGAAGACAAAGGTCCGGGTCAACGGCGTGGTCTCCCCGCAGGTGACCCGCCTGGAGTACTACTCGGCCCCGGGCGGGGCACCTCGGGCCGTTCCGCTGCTCCCCGCCTACCCGGGAACGCGGACGTTCTCGTTCCGCTCGGCGACGATGGCGCAGGGGCGGCTCGTGGCGTACGCCTCGGACGGCCAGCCGATCGCCAGCTACGACGACGAACTCGCCGACGCCCTCCGTACGGCCACCAGGTAGGCGGTCGCCGGAGGGCGGCTGCGGTGGGTCAGCGGGTGGCGGCGGCCAGGGCGGCGCGCAGCTTCTCGGCGTCGCCCGGTGCCGGGTGCTCCCAGTCGGTGGGGCTGGCGGAGTAGAGGGTGCCGTACGCCGGGGTGTCGGGCTGGTAGCGCCACCCCTCGGCGAGCGGGCCCACGTCGACCGCGTCGTACCCGATCCGGTCCAGGAAGGCGGTCACCTCGGCCTTCGCGGCGGCGTCGTCACCGGCGATGGCGAGAGCGCTGCGGTCGGCGGCGGCGGACGGCCGGGGCAGCGCGGCCAGGCCCTTGAAGTAGATGTTGTTGAAGACCTTCACCACCCGGGAGTCGGGCAGGTGCCGCTGGAGCAGTTCGCTGCTGGTGGTCTCACCGGAGTCCAGCTCGGGGAGGTTTCCGTCGCGCTGCGGGTAGTAGTTGTTGGTGTCGATGACGACCTTGCCGGCCAGCGGCTCCACGGGCACCGCGCGGTACGCCTTCAGCGGCACGCTGACCACCACGAGGTCACCGACCCGGGCCGCGTCCTGGGCGGTGCCGGCGCTGGCGTGCTCGCCCAGCTCGTCGACGAGGCCCTGGAGGGTTTCCGGCCCCCGCGAGTTGCTCAGCACCACGTCGTAGCCGGCGTCCACCGCCAGCCGGGCCACGGTGCCGCCGATGTTGCCGCTGCCGATCAGTCCCACAGTTGTCATGCTCGTTCCCAACTCCGTCCACCCGCGACGCATTCCCGACCGAGATGGTGGGTTATCCGGTTGCCGCGCTGCCGGCCGGCTGCGCACACTGCCGGGCATGCGCTGTCTCGTCGAGGATCTCGCGGCCTTCGCCGGCACGGCGGGCGCCTGGTTGCGCCGCGAGCCCGTCCTGCACAACGTACTGCTCACGCTCGTCGCCGACCGGCTCTCCGGGGACGTGCCACTCTCCGGTGACGAGCGGTTCGTGCGGGTGGTCGACGGCGGGGCGACGGTGGGCGCGGCGGTGTGGACGCCGCCGCGCCTGACGCAAACCTCTTGATCACTGGCGCTCAGGCGGGGAGGGCCTTCTCGATCGCGGCGCGCAGGTCGTCGGAGTCCGGGGTGACCGTGGGGGCGAAGCGGGCGGCGACCGTCCCGTCCGGGGCCACCAGGAACTTCTCGAAGTTCCACCGCACGTCCCCGGTGTGCCCGTCGGCGTCCGGAGTGTCCACCAGCGCGGCGTAGAGCGGGTGCCGCTCGGGGCCGTTGACGTCGACCTTCTCGGTCAGCGGGAAGCTCACCCCGTAGTTGACCTGGCAGAAGTCGCTGATCTCGGCGGCGGTGCCCGGCTCCTGCCCGGCGAACTGGTTGCACGGCACGCCGAGCACCACCAGACCGCGCTCGGCGTACGAGTCGGCGAGCGCCTGGAGGCCGGCGTACTGGGGGGTGAGGCCGCAGCGGGAGGCCACGTTGACGACCAGGAGCGCCTTGCCGCGGTAGCGGTCCAGGTCCGCAGGGCCGCCGTTGAGGGCGTCGATCGGGATGTCGAAGACGGTCATGGTCCGAGGCTACGCGTCAGGCGTCGGGGGGTCGGGACGGGGCGCGGGGGTACTCCACGCATCAAAGGAAATCGAAACATGCGCATCTTGACGAAGTGATGACGCTGTGAGTACCGTCTCACCAATCTCTTTTGGAAAGTTTCCTAACAGTTCGGGAGACGCCTCATGAAAAGATCGCTCCGCCGGGCCCTCTGGGCCGGTGCCGTGGTCGCCGTGACCGTCGCAGCGGTGCCGATGACCACCGCGTTCGGCGCCGGCACGGTCACCACCACGTTCACCAAGGCGCAGGACTGGGGGACCGGTCACGAGACGAAGGTGACCATCACCAACGGCTCCAGCGCCACCGTCACCACCTGGCGCATCGAGTTCGACCTGCCGTCGGGGACCACCGTCAGCAGCGCCTGGGACGCCGACGTCACCAGCAGCGGCAACCACTACGTCGCGGTCAAGAAGAGCTGGGCCGGCGCCCTGGCCCCCGGCGCGTCGTTCAGCTGGGGCTACAACGGCACCGGCGCGTACAAGGCGCCGCTGAACTGCACCATCAACGGCGCCGCGTGCGGCGGTGGGACCACCCCGCCGACCACCACCCCGCCGAACCCGGGTGGCAAGAAGGTCGTCGGCTACTTCGCCGAGTGGGGCGTCTACGCCCGCAACTACCACGTCAAGAACATCCAGACCAGCGGCTCGGCCGCCAAGCTGACCCACATCCTGTACGCCTTCGGCAACACCACCGGCGGCCGTTGCGCCATCGGTGACAGCTACGCCGACTACGAGAAGGCGTACACCGCGGCGGACAGCGTGGACGGCGTCGCCGACACCTGGGACCAGCCGCTGCGCGGCAGCTTCAACCAGCTGCGCAAGCTCAAGCAGATGAACCCGCACCTCAAGGTGATCTGGTCGTTCGGCGGCTGGACCTGGTCCGGCGGCTTCACCCAAGCCGCGCAGAACCCGGCCGCGTTCGCCGAGAGCTGCTACAACCTGGTCGAGGACCCGCGCTGGGCCGACGTCTTCGACGGCATCGATGTCGACTGGGAGTATCCCAACGCCTGCGGCCTGACCTGTGACAGCAGCGGCCCGAACGCGTTCAAGAACGTGATCAGCGCGCTGCGGTCGAGGTTCGGCTCCAACGCCCTGGTCACCGCCGCCATCACCGCGGACGGCAGCAACGGCGGCAAGATCGACGCCGCCGACTACGCCGGCGCCATCGGCAACCTCAACTGGCTGATGCCGATGACGTACGACTACTTCGGCGCGTTCGCCGCCCAGGGGCCGACGGCGCCGCACTCGCCGCTCACCTCGTACACCGGGATCCCGCAGCAGGGCTTCAACTCCGACGCGGCGATCCAGAAGCTCAAGAGCAAGGGCATCCCGGCCAACAAGCTGCTGCTCGGCATCGGCTTCTACGGGCGGGGCTGGACCGGTGTCACCCAGGCCGCACCGGGCGGCAGTGCCACCGGCGCGGCGCCGGGCACGTACGAGGCGGGCATCGAGGACTACAAGGTCCTCAAGAACACCTGCCCGGCCACCGGCACGATCGCCGGCACCGCGTACGCCAAGTGCGGCAGCAACTGGTGGAGCTACGACACCCCGTCGACCATCAACGGCAAGATGACGTACGCGAACAACCAGGGCCTCGGTGGCGCGTTCTTCTGGGAACTCTCCGGTGACACCGGCAACGGTGAACTCATCGGCGCCATCAAGGGCGGTCTCGGCTGAGCCGAGGGCCGACGCAACACCCACACGGCGGGGAGGGGCTCGCACCGTCCCTCCCCGCCCGTCACGCACCGGCCCGGTCGACGCCCAGCGTCGGCCGGGCCGACGGCGTTGGGCCCGGGCCGGCCCGATGTGGCAGACTCGCGGCTCGGCACGTCTCGATGGCACGGTCGACGGAGGTGGTCATGCGCCCGACCCACCGCAGGTTGGCGGCGACCGCCGCCGGTCTTGTGCTGCTGCCGGTCTCCCTGGTCGGCTGCGGCATCGGCGGCGGTGACGAGGAGCAGGCGGCCAAGCCGGAGAAGGCTCCCGCCGAGGAGGCCGCCGCCAAGTCCCGTGAGCGCGTGCAGGCGTACCTCGACGCGATGATCGCCAAGGACGTCGCCGCCGGCCGCGGCCAGCTCTGCGCGCTGCTCCAGGACGGGTTCGACCTGAGCGCCACCGGCCCCAACGGCGACTTCGCCGATCACTTCGAGGTGCCCGAGGCGGCCATCACCGCCGTCCAGCCGGGCCCGCGCGGGCAGGAGGTCAGCGTCTCGGTCTCGGTGGCCGCCGGCAAGCGCACGATCACCCGGCCGCTGGTGTTCACCGTCACCCGCGACGGGGGTGACTGGTGCATCGCGGGGGAGGCGCCAGGTGGCGACGCGGCACCCGGTAGCGCCCCGGCCGGCGACGCGGCACCAGGCGGCGCTCCGTCGCCTGCGTCCTGACCGTCGCCCACCGGGATGGATCTCCCACCTGCCGGAACCGTCCCCCTCGCCGACCACGCGCGCCGGCCGTCGCCGTACGCTTTCTCTCATGCGCCATGAGTGGCATCAGCTGAGCCATCCCGCGGTGGGTAGCCCGGGCCTGCAGACCAGCCGACCGACCGTCGACTCCGCCGAGGACGCCGCCCTCGGCCTGGACCGGTGGCGGGAGTTGCCCCGCGAGCAGATCCCGCCGTGGTCCGACCCGGCTGCCGTGGCCGAGGTCTGCAAGGTCCTCGACACCGTGCCGTCGGTCGTCGCGCCCTACGAGGTGGACCAGCTGCGGCAGAAGCTGGCCCTGGTCTGCGAGGGCAAGGCGTTCCTGCTCCAGGGCGGTGACTGCGCCGAGACGTTCGTCGACAACACCGAGAGTCACCTGCTGGCCAACGCCCGCACCCTGCTCCAGATGGCAATCGTGCTCACCTACGGCGCGTCGCTGCCGGTGGTCAAGGTCGCCCGGGTCGCCGGCCAGTACACCAAGCCCCGTTCGCTGCCCACTGACGCGCGTGGCCTGCCCGCCTACCGCGGCGACATGATCAACTCGCTGGAGGCCGACCCGGCCGCCCGGGTCGCCGACCCGCAGCGCATGATCCGGGCGTACGCCAACTCGGCGGCGGCCATGAACATGCTCCGGGCGTACCTCGCCGGTGGGCTCGCCGACCTGCACGCCGTGCACGACTGGAACAAGGGGTTCGTGAAGAACTCCCCGGCGGGGGAGCGCTACGAGGCGATCGCCCGGGAGATCGACCGGGCGTTGGCCTTCATCCGGGCCTGCGGGATGACCGACGACGAGGCGCTGCGGACCGTCACGCTCTACTGCTCCCACGAGGCCCTCGCCCTGGAGTACGACCGGGCGCTGACCCGGGTCTCCGACCGCCGGGCGTACGGGCTCTCCGGGCACTTCCTCTGGATCGGCGAGCGCACCCGGCAGATCAGCGGCGCGCACATCGACTTCATCTCCCGCATCGCCAACCCGATCGGCGTGAAGCTCGGCCCCACCACGTCGCCGGACGAGGCGATCGAGCTGTGCGAGAAGCTCAACCCGGACAATGTGCCCGGCCGGTTGACCCTGATCAGCCGGATGGGCAACCACCGCGTACGCGACGCCCTGCCGCCGATCGTGGCCAAGGTCACCGCCGCCGGCGCGAAGGTCGTTTGGCAGTGCGACCCGATGCACGGCAACACCCACGAGTCGTCCAACGGGTACAAGACCCGGCACTTCGACCGGATCGTCGACGAGGTGCTTGGCTACTTCGAGGTGCACCGGGGCCTGGACACCCACCCCGGTGGTCTGCACGTCGAGTTGACCGGCGAGGACGTCACCGAGTGCCTCGGTGGCGCCCAGGGCATCGAGGACCTCGACCTGCCCGACCGGTACGAAACCGCCTGCGACCCGCGACTGAACACCCAGCAGTCGCTGGAGCTGGCCTTCCTGGTAGCGGAGATGCTGCGTGGCTGATCTTGTTGACCTGCGGTCCGACACGGTGACCCGGCCCACCGCCGGGATGCGGGAGGCGATGGCCACCGCCGACGTCGGCGACGACGTCTACGGCGAGGACCCGACGGTCAACGCGTTGGAGGCCGAGGTTGCCGCGCTGTTCGGCCACGAGGCGGCGTTGTTCGCCCCGAGCGGGTCGATGGCCAACCAGATCGCCCTGCAACTGCTGGTGTCGCCCGGTGACGAGCTGCTCTGCGACGCCGACGCGCACGTGGTGACGTACGAGATCGGCGCCGCCGCCGCGTACGGCGGGATCTCCTCGCGGACCTGGCCGGCGGTCGGCGCGGACATCGACCCGGAGACGGTCGCCCGGATGATCCGTCCCGACGGCTACTTCGCCGTCCCCACCCGCGCCATCGCGGTCGAGCAGACCCACAACCGCGGCGGCGGTGGGGTGATCCCCCTCGCCACGCTGCGGGACCTGCGCGGCGTCGCCGACGAGGCGGGGGTCGCGCTGCACTGCGACGGCGCCCGGATCTGGCACGCGCACGTCGCGGACGGGGTGCCCCTGATCGAGTACGGCCAGCTCTTCGACACCGTGTCGGTCTGCCTGTCCAAGGGGCTCGGCGCGCCTGTCGGTTCGCTTGTGGTGGGCAGCGCCGAGAAGATCGGCCGGGCTCGGATGATCCGCAAGCGGATGGGCGGCGGTATGCGTCAGGCCGGTGTGCTCGCCGCCGCCGGCCGGTACGCGCTCGCGCACCACATCGACCGGCTGGCCGACGACCACGCCCGGGCGGCCCGGCTCGCCGAGGTGATCGCGCCGTTCGGGGTGCTCGCCACCCCGGTCCGCACCAACCTCGTCGCACTGGACCTGACGAAGCACGCGCTGGACGCGCGTGCCCTGGCCGCCGCCGCGCGGGCCGAGGGCATCCTGATCTCGGTGCTCGGCCCCCGTACCGCACGCCTGGTCACCCACCTGGGCGTCGACGACGCGGACATCGACCGCGCGGTCGCAGCCCTGCCCCGCGTCCTGTCGGCGTAACGCCAGACCGCGGTGATCAAGAGGTTTGCGTCAGATTCCGGTCCCCGGATGACGCAAACCTCTTGATCAACCCGGCGGTGACGGGCGGAGGCGGATGAGGGTTTCGATGTCGGCGGCGTGGCCCACGTGCTTCTCGCTCGGGGTCTCCACGACGATCGGGACGCCGGCGGTGGCCGGGTGGGCCATCAGCTCGGCGAAGGCCGGCTCGCCGATGGTGCCCTTGCCGATGTTCTCGTGCCGGTCCCGGGTGGAGCCGCACAGGTCCTTCGAGTCGTTGGCGTGCACCAGCCGCAGCCGGTCCGCGCCCACGGTCGCCACAAGCGTGTCCAGGGTGGCCGTCATGCCGCCCTCGGCGGCCAGGTCGTGCCCGGCCGCCCAGGCGTGGCAGGTGTCGAAGCAGACCCCGAGCATGGGGTGCCGGTCCACCGCGTCCAGGTACGGTCCGAGCTGCTCCACCCGGGAGGCGAGCGACCGGCCACCGCCCGCGCTCGGCTCGACCAGCAGCATCGGCCCGCCCGTCTCGGCGGCCCGGTCGAGCAGCGGCAGCAGCTCCCGGCGGACCTGCCGCATCGCCTCCTCGGCGTGCCCCTCATCCACCGAACTGCCCGCGTGGAACACCACCGCCCGGGCGCCGATCGCCATGCCCCGGCGCAGCGCGTGCTCCAGGGTCTGCGCCGACTTCTCGACCGTGGCCGGGGTGGGTGAGCCCAGGTTTACCAGCAGCGACGCGTGGATGTACGCGGGGATGCCCCGTTCGACGCAGCCCTGCCGGAACAGCGCGTCCTGTGCGGGGTCACCGGCGGGCAGCGCCCAGCCCCGCGAGTTGGAGACGTAGACCTGCACCACCTGCGCGCCGGTCGCGTCGGCGTACGGCAGGGCGGCCTTCGCCAGCCCACCGGAGGTGGAGGTGTGCGCGCCCACCGGACGCGAGTGGACCGTCGGCATCAGAAGCACGTGATGACGACCGGGGTGCCCGGCGGCACCTGCGAATTCTCACCGGGGGCCTGGATCCGGACCACCGCGTTCGGGTTGAGCGCGATGGTCACCGGGTAGCCCTGGCTCTCCAGCACCTGCTTGGCCTGCTGGCAGGGCAGGTCGATGACCCGGGGCACGACCGCCAGCGGTGGACCCTTGCTGACCTCCAGCTTGACCTGGGTGCCCTTCTCCACGCCGGCGCCGTCGGCCGGGCTCTGCCCCAGAATCTCGTCCTTGGGCTTGTCGGAGTCCTTGAACGTCTCCACCGGCACCAGGCCGAGCCCGGTCAGGGTGGTACGGGCCTCGGTGAGGCTCTTGCCGACCAGGTTCGGCACCGACACCGGGGCGCGGCCCCGACTCAGGATCAGCGTGATCTTCGCACCCGGTTTGACCTCGGCGCCCACCTTGGGGGAGCTGTCCAGGACGACCCCGGCCGGGAGTGTGTCGTCGTAGCGGGAGGCGCCCTTGGCCACCACCAGCTTCGCGTTGACCAGGTCGGCCTCGGCCAGCTCGTACTCCTTGCCGATCACGTCAGGCACGGGGAAGCGCTCCGGGCCCAGTGAGAGGGTCAGGGTGATCGTGCTGCCCTTGACGATCTTGGCGGACGACGCCGGGCTCTGCCCCAGCACGCTGTCCTTCGGGACCTTCTCGTCGAAACGCGGCTCGCCGTACGCCAGGGTGAGCCCGGCCCGGTCGGCCTGCGCCTGCGCCTCGGCCTTGGTCAGGCTGACCAGCTGCGGGGCGGACGTGTACCGCCCGACGCCGAGCCACCAACCACCCAGCGCGACCACCAGGCCCAACGCCACCACCACGGCCGCGACGGCCCGCCGGCCACGCGGATCGCCCATCACGCTGGTGCGCAGCTCGGCCAGCCGGGCCCACAGGCCCTCCGCCGGCTCCGGCGCGGCACGCCGCCGGCCCGGCCCCTGACCGCCCTCCGGCAGCCTGGCCCAGGCCGGGCGCTCGGCCGGCCGGACCGTGGCGACCATCATTGTCGGCTGGGAGACCGGCGGCTCGTCGGTCACCCGGCGCAGCACGGCGGTGCGGCTGTTGGCGTCACCCAGGTTGTCCCGCGCCACCTGCACGTCGGCCAGCAGCGCGCCGGCGTCGGCGGGCCGGGCGGCCGGGTCGCGTCGGGTGGCCCGCCGTACCAGGTCGTCGAGGACCGACGGCAGGCCCGGCACCAGCGTCGAGGGCGCCGGCACGTCACGGTCGACGTGCTGCCAGGCCACATCCACCGGGCGGTCGCCGTCGTAGGGCACCCGACCGGTGAGCATCTCGAACAGCACGATCCCGGCCGAGTAGACGTCGGTGCGCGGATCGGCGCGGCCCTCGGTGACCAGCTCCGGGGCGACGTACGCCACGGTGGCCATCAGCTGGTTGCCCTGCTCCTCGTCGGCGCTCGCCTCGACGGCCCGGGCCAACCCGAAATCGGCCACCTTGACCACGCTGTCGACCAGATTGGAGACGCCGCCGGTGGGCGCCTCGGCGACCAGGACGTTCTCCGGCTTGACGTCGCGGTGCACCAGACCGGCCCGGTGTGCGGCGGCGATCGCGGCGAGCATCTGCTCGGCGATGGCCAACGCCTCGTCCGGGTTGAGGCGGCGCCGCTCAGCCAGCACGTCGCGCAGCGTACGGCCGCGCACGTACTCCATCACCAGGTACGGCAGGCCGGCGTGGGTGCCCTGGTCGTAGACCGCCACCACGTTCGGGTGGGTCAGCCGGGCGATGGTCTTCGCCTCGTCGGTGAACCGGGCCACGAAGTTGGCGATCCGGGCCCGGGCCTCGGGCGCCTGGGTCGGATGAATGATCTTGACTGCGACGGTGCGCTCAAGGCGTTCGTCGGTGGCGGTGTACACGGTCGCCATGCCGCCACGGGCCACGCGACCGCGAATGCGGTAGCGCCCGTCGATCAGCGAGCCCAGCAACGTGTCGGCGACCTGTGTGTCCATCGGCAGGGAGTCTATGTGTCCAGGGGGTGAAGGTTGAACAGGATGCTACAGCCGGAGGCCGACACGGTCCGTCCCGCCGCGCTCGCCGCCCCTCGTCCCCTGGTCAGCGGCGTACGCGGGACGAAGCTCCGACCGGTCGTCCGGGGTGCCGGTGGCTCGACGCGGCGACGGCGTGGCAGGGTGTCCGGGTGACCGAACCCGTACCCGACCAGGCCGTGCCCGGCCCCGAGCTCGCCGGACCCGCCGACCCGGCCGGCTGGCTCACCCTGCCCGACGTCGCCGAGCGCCTCGACGTGTCGATCAGCAAGGTGCACCAGATGATCCGCGACCGGGAGCTGTTGGCGGTCCGCCGCGACGGTGTCCGCCGGATCCCGGCGGACCTGGTGGCCAACGAGACCGTACTCAAGCACCTGCCCGGCGTGCTCAACCTGCTCTCCGACAACGGCTACGACGACGAGGCCGCGCTGCGCTGGCTCTACGAGCCCGACGACACGCTCCCCGGCAACACCCCGGCGGCCGCCCTGTCGGGCGACCAGGCCCGCGAGGTGAAGCGCCGCGCCCAGGCCCTCGGCTTCTGACCCAGCGTCCTCTCTTCGTTGATCATGAAGTTGTTGCCACGACACGCCGAGCGGGCTGGCAACAATTTCATGATCAACGCACCGAAAGGGGGCGAGGTCGAAGCGGGAGGGGTCACTCGGCTCGGCGGGTCGCCGCTATCGCCAGGTCCACCAGGGCCTGGCGGGCCTCGGTGTCGAGGTCCACGGCGCTCAGGGCCGCCAGCGCGGTGTCGGTGAGCGTGACGATCCGCTGCTCGGTACGGGCCAGAGCGCCGCTCGCCGTGATCAGCTCGCGCAGCCGGGCCACCCCCCGCTCGTCCAGCTCGGGGTCGCCGAGCTGGCTGAGCAGCAGCTCCCGCCCGGCGTCGTCGGTGGTCTCCACGGCCGCCGCCACCAGATAGGTGCGCTTGCCCTCGCGCAGGTCGTCACCGGCCGGCTTGCCGGTCAGCGCCGGGTCGCCGAAGACCCCCAGCACGTCGTCGCGGAGCTGGAACGCCTCGCCCAGCGGCAGCCCGTACGCCGAGTAGGCCGTGTACACCTCCGGCGGCGCGTCGGCCAGCGCGGCGCCCAACAGCAACGGCCGCTCGACTGTGTACTTCGCCGACTTGTACCGGGCGACCTTGCTGGCCCGCTCCACCGACGTGTCCCCGGTGACCTGGGTCAACACGTCGAGGTACTGCCCGACGGTGACCTCCGTGCGCATCTCGTCGAAGACCGGCCGGGCCCGGGCCACCGCCCGCAGGTCCAGCCCGGCGGAGTGCAGCAGCTCGTCGGACCACACCAGGCACAGGTCGCCGAGCAGGATCGCGGCGGCGTCGCCGAAACCGTCCGGGTCACCGCCCCAGCCGGCCGCCCGATGCTGCTCGGCGAACCGCCGATGCACCGCCGGATCACCGCGGCGGGTGTCGGAGCGGTCCATCAGGTCGTCGTGGATCAGGGCGCTGGCCTGCACGAACTCCAGCGAGGCCAGGGCGGTGAGCACCTGGTCGCCGTCCACCCCGCCGGCACCCCGGAACCCCCAGTAGGCGAAGGCCGGACGCAGCCGCTTGCCACCGCCGAGCACGAACGCCTCGATCGCCTCCGCCACCTCGACCAGGGCGTCGTCCACCTGGATCAGCCGGGTCCGCTGGCCGGCCAGGAACTCGGTGAGAGCCTTGTCGACCCGCTGCCGCAGGTCGGCGCGGTCGACGGGAGAGACGGGAGCAGCGTGGGTCACGCCACGACGCTAGCCGGTCGCCGACGCTCGCGCTCCACCGCCACGCGTACTCCCGCCGGGGCGGCCCGGGCCCGTCCGCCCGGCCGGCCACCGGGGCCCGGCGGCCCGCCGCCCCGGACCGCGGCGCGCGTCGGGGTGGCCCGCCGGGTGGCGGCCGCGGCCCCGGCGAGCACCACCAGGGGTACGTCCAGCACGACGGCGAGCCAGCCGAGCCAGAAGCCGCCGGGCACCCGCCGCTGTCTCTCCCACCTCGATACCTCGTGCCGGCTCAACGTCGGCACCCCCGCGGCGGCGCACAACTCGGCGGCGGTGCGCCGCTGACTCCAGCCCAGGGCCAGCCGACGGCGGGCCAGCAGCGGCCCGAGCTGCGCGGGGCGCGGTGGTGGGTGCGGGGTCATCGGTCCTCCCGGCGGTGCGTCGGTGCGGTGA